>JBDLPS010000162.1:0-2697 GCA_039800965.1 Pseudomonadota bacterium
CGGCGAACCAGTCGTGCACTGGATCGCGCAGCGGTGATGCCACGTCTCCGACCGCCAGCACGTTGGAGTCGCGGAAATACACATACGCGTCACCACGGGTGTGCGCCTCCAGCAGATAGCCGTATTCCACGTGTTCTGCGCCGCTGGTAAAGCCACCCCGCTCGCGGAAGGTCACGGCGGGCACCGCTTCCTTCGGTGGCGCCTTGATCCATCGATCCAGTGAAGGAGACCAGTAATCCGCGGCCAGCCACTGCTTCGTGATCGTCTGGGCGCGGATCTCGGCACCGGCTTTCGCGAACAGGGCGTTACCGCCGGTCTGGTCTGCGTGGTAGTGGGTGTTGACGAGCGTGCGCACGCGTTCGCCGCCCAGTGCCTTGAGCAGGGACGGCGCGAGTTCCGCCGAGCCGCTGTCGACCAGCACCAGGCCGTCGGGGCCCTTCAGCACCACCACGTTGCCCGGCACGCCCGCGATGACGCGGATGCGGTCGCCCAGCGCCGTCTGCGACGTGGTGCGGGCGGCGGCAGCGAACAGCGGTGACGCTGCCAGGCTGGCGATACCGCAGGCGGAGCCTTTCAGGAATGTCCTGCGATTTGACGTCATCGTCACACCCCCGGCAGGAGGCCGGTGCTGTTGCCGAAGCTCGGCTGGGGGATGCCCAGCTTGTCGAGCATGGTCATGTGGACGTTGGCGAGCGGCGTGCGTTCCGGCAGCACGACGTTCTTCCCGCCAACATGCCTGCCGTTGGCGCCGCCGACCAGAACCGCCGGCAGCGGGTAATTGTCGTGTGCGTTGCTGTTGCTCATGTTCGAGCCATACAGGAACAGCGAGTGGTCGAGGATGCTGCCTTCGCCTTCCTTCGTTGCCGCCAGCTTCTTGATGAAGCCCGCGAAACGGTCCATGTGGTATTTCTGGATGCGGGACAGTTCCGCGATGCGTTCCCGCTGGTTCGCGTGGTGACTGGTCGGATGGAAGCCGCCGGCGACCTTCAGGTTCGGGTAGGGGCGGTCCGTGCCTTCCGCTGCCATCACATAGGTCGCGACACGCGTCAGGTCCGCCTGGAAGGCGAGCGCGATGAGGTCGAACATCAGCGTCAACTGTTTGTCGAAATCCTCGAGCTCACCGATCGGCGCGTCGGGCACGTCGACGCCGGTCAGGTCGCGCGTGCTCGCCGTGGTCACCCGGCGTTCCAGTTCGCGCACGGTGTCGAGGTAGTCGGACAGGGCTCGCTGGTCGCTGGGTCCGAGGTCGCGGCGCAGGGACTGCGTACGGTCGCCGATCATGTCGAGGATACTGGCGTTCTTGCGCAGCAGCGCGTCGCGCTCCGCAGCGGTATCGCCTTCGCCCATCAACTGGATGAAGACCTTGCGCGGGTTGTATTCCATCGGCAGCGGCCGGTTCGGCGCCGAGTACGACGTCGTCACTGCATAGAAGCCGCCGTTGCCCGCCGCGATCTGCACCGTTGTTTCCGCCGCCAGCTCGAGCGAGGGCAGGCTGGTCTGCTGGCCGAGTCGTTGCGCGATCACCTGGTCCAGCGTCGTGGCCAGGCTCGCGCTCTTGGCGGAGGTGTCCGGGCGTACGCAGGACAGCCACGTCGCCGGATTCAGGGTGTGAACCGACCCCAGGGCGACGATGTTTTCGAGGTTGTCGAAGGTAGTGACGTAGCGCTTGTACGGTTCCAGCGCCGACACGGTCGGGCCCAGCTTGTAGTCCGCACCGCTGCCTGTGGAGGACCAGGCATCGACCTCCTTGCCGTAGATCGTGTTGTTCATGATCGCGCCGTGCGGCAGGTAGAAGAACCCTGCGCGCGTCCTGGGCGCCGCCGCGGTGGCAGCCAGCGCGGTGCCTGCCGGCACCATCGCCTCGAGGAAAGGCAGGCCTAGGGCCACGCCGCCACCGCCGCGCAGGAACATGCGGCGGGAAATGTGCTTTTTCGTAAGGAATGTCGCCATTGCCGTGCCCTCAGGGGTATCGGGCCACGGTCTGCCGTGGCGTCTCTTGCGGTTCAGGTCCCTGGCGCCGGAACACGGTGCTGTTGATTACGCCGTTGACCAGGGCGCTGAAGCGGTAATTGCCGGACGCGGCGTTGCGCACGATCTGGCGCACGATCGGCATGTCAGCCGGCTCCAGTTCGCGGTTCAGCGCATACATCATCAGTTTGCGCGTCACCGTCATCGGGAACTGGTCAGCCTGGCTGGTCAGGAACTGCCGCAGCTCCACCGGACCGTTGATGACCTTGCCGCTGGTCAGTTCCGTCCTGGAGTCGATCTTTGCCTTCGCTGCCGGATCGACGTCGCGCCATCGCGCCGTGTTGTCGAAATTCTCGAGCGCGAGTCCGGGCGGGTCGATGATGCCGTGGCAGGCCTTGCAGGACGGACTCTGCCGGTGCAGCTCCAGTCGCGCGCGAACGGTGGTGACCTGTGCGCCGTCCTTGACGCCGATGTCGGTGTTGACGTTCGGCGGTGGCGGTGCCGGTGGCGTCCCGACGAGCTTGCCAAGGACCCATGCGCCGCGCAGCACTGGCGAGGTGCGGTCGCCATAGGACGTGCGGAGCAGTACGGCGCCCTTGCCGAGCAGGCCGAAGCGGTTCGGGTTCTTCAGCGTGACGCGGCGGAACTGCGGTCCCTTGATGCCTTCGACGCCGTACTGGCGCGCCAGCGACTCGTTCAGGAAGGTCCAGTCCGCGTTGAGCAGGTCGA
>JBDLPS010000163.1:0-5713 GCA_039800965.1 Pseudomonadota bacterium
CAGAAGGGTCGCGATACCAAGGAACGCGTCCGCCGCAACTACGGCATGCCCAAGCCCGAGGGTTACCGCAAGGCCTTGCGTCTGATGCGCACGGCGGAGCGCTTCGGCCTGCCCATCGTCACGTTCATCGACACGCCGGGTGCTTATCCGGGCGTCAGCAGCGAAGAGCGCGGCCAGAGCGAGGCGATCGCCCGCAACCTGTTCGAGATGGCTGTGCTGCGCGTGCCCATCGTCAGCGTGGTGATCGGCGAGGGCGGTTCGGGCGGTGCGCTGGCAATCGGCGTCTGCGATCGCCTGCTGATGCTGCAGTATTCCGTTTATTCGGTGATTTCTCCGGAAGGCTGCGCTTCCATCCTGTGGAAGAGCGCCGACAAGAAAGAGGTCGCTGCGGATGCGATGGGGTTGACGGCTGATCGCCTGCAGCAACTCAAGCTTGTCGACGAGGTGTTGAAGGAGCCCTTGGGTGGCGCGCACCGCAATCCGGAGGCGATGGCCGAGGCGCTGCGTACCGCGCTCCTGAAGCAGCTCGACGCCTTGTGCGCCCTGGACGCCGATGCGCTGATCGTCCAGCGCGAGCGGCGCATCGCCGGTTTCGGCGTCTTCACCGACAGCGCCGCCTGACTTCGGCGCGGGGCCGGATGCCGCGACCCCGGGAACAGCAATTCGGGCCCGGATGGCTCGCCGCGCGGATCGCTTCACTCGCGCAGCACCCGGTGGGCGGCTGGTGCGTCGCCTGGTCTGGTGGCGCGGATTCCACCGCCCTGCTGGCGGCGCTCGTCGAGCTCCGCGATGCGGCGGTCGCCCGCGGTACCTCGCCGGTGCCGCTGCGCGCCATCCATGTCGACCACGGCCTGCAGCCCGCCTCGGTGCACTTCCGTTCGCAGTGCCGCAGGCTGGCGCGAAGCTGGCGTGTTCCCTTGTCCATCCGTTCCGTGGTCGTCGATGTTTTTCCCGGCCGCTCGATCGAGGAGGCGGCCCGTGATGCGCGGTACGCGGCGCTGCGCCAGGCCTTGCGCCCCGGTGAGTGCCTGCTGAGCGCCCAGCACGCGGGTGACCAGCTCGAGACCTTCCTGTTGCAGGCCTTGCGCGGCGCCGGCGTGGCGGGGCTGGCCTCCATGCCCGAGTCCGTCGCCTTCGGCGAGGGGAGGCTGCTGCGTCCCTTGCTCACCCTCTCCCGCGACGCGCTGCTGGCCTACCTCCGGGCGCGCGGGGTCGACTGGACGGAGGACCCGACCAACGCAGACCTGAGGTTCGACCGCAATTACCTGCGCCGCGTGGTGCTCCCGCCGTTGCTGGCGCGCTGGCCTTCGGCGGCCCTGACCATTGCCCGCAGTGCCCGACATGCCGCGGTTGCCGACGCTGCGCTGGGGGTGGGTGCCGCGAGGGACGCCGCCGCTGCGGCGGATGGGGCTGGCCTCGATATCACCGTCCTGCGTCGCCTGTCGGTGCCCCGCCAGGCGCTGGCGCTGCGGGCCTGGATCGCACGCCGCGGGCTTCCTCTGCCCGACGAGCGTCGACTTGCCGAAGTCCTCCGCATGCTGGAGGTCCGGGGGGACGCCCAGCCCTGCGTGCGCTGGCCCGGGGTGGAGGTCCGTCGCCATCAAGGGCGGTTGGTCGTTTCCCGGGCTGTCCCGCAACCGGTTGGAGCGGGCATGGCGTCGCGTCTGGCCTGGCGTTGGCGCAAGGCCCCTCGGTTACCGCTTCCCGGGGGCGGATCGCTCGAACTGCAGCCCGATCCCTGGGGGGATGTCGATCTGGCTCGATTGCCGGCGCAGTTGCAGGTCGCCGGGCGGGCAGCGCTGGGCGAGGCGACCCTGGCCTGCGACCTCAAGTCCCTCCTGCGCGAGTCGGCAATCCCGTCATGGGAGCGGGACGCCGTGCCCCTGGTCTTCGCGGCATCGAGGGTGCTCGCCGTTGCCGACCTGTGGCGCGACGAGGGCGTGGGGGCTGCGCCGGACAGCGTTCGCCGCGGGCGTTTCGTCTGGCGGCAAGGGTGAGCTTTCGCTAAAATTAACGCCCGTCGTCACGGATCGCGCGATGCGGTCCCCCTTCCTGTCTCAAGCGGCGGTGTTTCCCTCATGACCCGATACGTTTTCGTCACCGGTGGCGTTGTTTCCTCGTTGGGGAAAGGCATCGCCGCCGCATCCCTGGGCGCCATCCTCGAGGCGCGCGGGCTCCGCGTGTCGATGGTCAAGCTCGATCCCTACATCAACGTGGATCCGGGCACCATGAGCCCGTTCCAGCATGGTGAGGTTTTCGTCACGGACGACGGCACCGAGACCGATCTTGACCTCGGTCATTACGAGCGCTTTGTGCGCACGACCACGGGCCGCCACAGCAATTTCACGACCGGCCGCATTTACGAGCGCGTCATCGCCAAGGAGCGTCGCGGCGACTACCTCGGTGCCACCGTGCAGGTCATCCCGCACATCACCGACGAGATCAAGCGCAGCATCATGCTCGGTGCCGGCAATGCCGACGTCTGCATGGTCGAGATCGGCGGTACGGTCGGGGACATCGAATCCCTGCCGTTCCTCGAGGCGATCCGTCAGCTCGGCGTCGAACTCGGCCGGAATGCCTGTGTCTACATGCACCTGACGCTGGTGCCGACCGTGGGCGCTTCCGAGATCAAGACCAAGCCGACGCAGCATTCGGTCAAGGAGTTGCGAGGCATCGGCATCCAGCCCGACGTGCTGCTTTGCCGTGCCAAGGATCCCCTCCCGGACGAGCAGCGCCGCAAGATCGCGCTCTTCACCAACGTCGACGAGCGTGCGGTCATCAGCGCGGTCGAGGTCGACGACATCTACAAGATCCCGCAGGCGTTGCACGCGCAGAAGCTCGACGAAATCATCGTCGAGCGGCTGGGCCTGCAGGCCGGGCCGGCCGACCTCTCCGCCTGGGACCGCGTCGTGCGCGCCAATGCCAACCCGGAATGCAGCGTCGACATCGCGATGGTCGGCAAGTACATGCAGAACCGCGATTCCTACATCTCGTTGAACGAGGCGCTCAAGCACGCAGGCATCCAGGCCGGTGCGCGCGTGAACATCCATTACATCGAGTCCACCGACCTCGAGGACAATGGCCTCTCCTGCCTCGAAGGCATGGATGCCGTGCTCGTCCCAGGCGGATTCGGCGAGCGCGGCGTCGAGGGAAAGATCCAGGCGGTGCGCTTCGCGCGCGAGAGGGGCGTGCCTTACCTCGGCATTTGCCTCGGCATGCAGGTCGCAATCATCGAGTACGGCCGGCACGTGCTCGGCATGAAGGACGCACAGAGCACGGAGTTCAATCGTGACACCGGACATCCTGTCGTCGCGATGATCACCGAGTGGCAGGACGAGGGTCGCGGCCTGCAGACCCGCAGCGAGGCCTCCGACATGGGGGGCACGATGCGCCTCGGTGCGCAGGATGTCCGGCTTCGCGATGGCAGCACGGCGCGGGCCCTCTACGGCGCCGACGTGATCCGCGAGCGGCACCGTCACCGCTACGAGTTCAACAACAATTTCATGGAACGCTTCGAGCAGGGCGGCGTGCGCTTCTCCGGTCTCTCGCCCGATGGGCTGGTGGAGATCGTGGAGCTGCCGTCCCACCCGTGGTTCGTCGCGACGCAGTTCCATCCGGAGTTCCGCTCGACCCCGCGTGACGGCCATCCGCTGTTCACGGGCTTCATCCGCGCTGCCCGCAAGGCGCGCGAAGCGAAGGCGAAGCCGTGAAGCTCGCCGGCCAGGAGGTCGGCAACGACCGGCCGCTGTTCCTGCTCGCCGGCCCCTGTGTGATCGAGAGCCTCGGTATCGTCGAGGAGATCGCGGGCCGCATGGTCGAGATCACGACGCGCCTCGGGGTGCCCTACGTTTTCAAGGCGTCCTTCGACAAGGCGAACCGCTCGTCGGTGAGCAGTTTCCGTGGTCCCGGCATGGCAGAGGGTCTCAAGGTGCTCGAGCATGTGCGCCGGACCTTCGGCGTGCCGGTCGTCACCGATGTGCACGAGGACACGCCGATAGACGAGGTGGCGGCCGTCGTCGACGTGCTGCAGACGCCCGCCTTCCTCTGTCGCCAGACGAATTTCATCGTCCGCGTGGCGTCCGCCGGCAAGGTGGTGAACATCAAGAAAGGGCAGTTCCTTTCACCGTGGGAAATGCAGAACGTCGTCGACAAGGCGCGTTCGACCGGCAACACCCAGGTGATGGTCTGCGAGCGCGGATTCACCTTCGGTTACAACAACCTGGTGTCCGACATGCGTGCCATGCCGGTGCTGCGCGCCACCGGCTGCCCGGTGGTGTTCGATGCCACCCATTCCGTGCAATTGCCGGGCGGGCAGGGCACGGCTTCCGGCGGCCAGCGTGAATTCGTCCCGACGCTGGCGCGGGCGGCCGTCGCTGCAGGCTGCGCCGGCCTCTTCATGGAAACCCACCCTGATCCGTCCCGGGCCCTCTCGGACGGGCCCAATGCCTGGCCACTGGACCGTATGGAGTCCCTGCTGTCCACGCTCTGCGAGATCGACCGGGTCGTCAAATCCAAGCCTTTCGAGGAAGCCTCAACATGAGTCGTATCGTCGATGTCGTCGGCCGAGAAATCATCGATTCTCGTGGCAACCCCACGGTCGAGGCGGACGTGATCCTCGAATCCGGCGTGATGGGTCGCGCGGCCGTGCCATCGGGCGCGTCCACCGGCACGCGGGAGGCGGTCGAGCTGCGGGACGGCGACAAGAAGCGCTACCTTGGCAAGGGTGTGCTGAAGGCCGTCGCGAACGTCAATGGCGTGCTGAAGCAGGGCGTGGTGGGCATCGACGCCCGCGAGCAGCGCGCGATCGATACCCGCATGATCGAACTCGACGGCACGGACAACAAGGGCAAGCTCGGTGCCAATGCCTTGCTGGCCGTCTCGATGGCCGCCGCCCAGGCCGCTGCGCTGGATGCGCGCCTCCCGCTGTTCCGGCATCTCGCCACGCTCGGTGGCGACCCGGCGCGCGCGCCGCAGATGCCGCTGCCGATGATGAACATCATCAACGGTGGTGCGCATGCGGACAACAGCCTCGACATCCAGGAATTCATGATCCTGCCGGTGGGTGCACCGAGTCTGTCGGAAGCCCTGCGATACGGAGCGGAGATTTTCCATACGCTCAAGAAGATCCTCCACGACCGCGGGCTGACCACGGCCGTCGGCGACGAAGGCGGCTTCGCGCCGAACCTGCCGTCCAACGAGGCCGCGCTTGAGACGATCCTGCAGGCGGTCGAGACAGCTGGTTATCGCGCCGGCAAGGACGTCTACCTCGGCCTCGACGTCGCCAGCAGCGAGTTCCACAGGGACGGCAAGTACCACCTGGAGGGCGAGGGCCGCAGCTTCGATGCTGCCGGCTTCGCGGAATATCTGGGAGGCCTCGTGGCGCGTTACCCCATCGTCACCATCGAGGACGGCATGGCCGAGGGCGACTGGGCAGGCTGGAAGCTGCTCACCGGAAAGCTCGGGCAGAAGGTCCAGCTGGTGGGTGACGACCTGTTCGTCACCAACACGAAGATCCTGGCCGAGGGGATCGAGAAGCACATCGCCAACTCGATCCTCATCAAGGTGAACCAGATCGGCACGCTGACCGAGACGCTGGAAGCGATAGAGATGGCGGAGAAGGCTGGCTACTCCTCCATCGTGTCGCACCGTTCCGGCGAAACAGAGGACCACACGATCGCGGACATCGCCGTCGCCACCGCCTCGACGCAGATCA
>JBDLPS010000164.1:0-10439 GCA_039800965.1 Pseudomonadota bacterium
GTTCGAGATGCTCAAGGTCCGCAATATCTGGCTTTGCGTGCTGACCTGCATAGTGATGGTGGCGTGGATGGTGCTCGGGTGGGCCTTCCTGCCGTTGTTCTATACCGGCGTGCGTCACCTGCCCGACGGGGAAATGAGCCAGCTCATGAGCGTGCTGGGCGTCTCTGCAGCGGCATTCTCGTTCGTGGTGCCGCGACTCTCTGATCGTTTCGGTCGTCGCCCGGTCATCGTTCTCTTCTGCCTCGTAGGCGCGTTGGTTCCGATGGCGGCGCTGTACTACCAGGGTTCGTCGCTGGTGCTGGGCGCGCTGATCTTCCTGGGTTGGTCTGCCAGTGGTGCCATGCCGATCCTGATGGCCACCATCCCCGCCGAGACGCTGCCGCTGCGTTACCTCGCGTCCGCGACGGGGCTGGTGGTTGGGCTTGGCGAGATCGTCGGCGGCGTGTCGGCACCGACACTCGCCGGGCGCGCGGCGGACCTCTACGGCCTGCAGGCGCCGCTCTATATCCAGGCGGGTTGCGCGATCGTCGCGGCGCTCTTTGCACTGGGGCTCAAGGAAACGGCGCCCGTGCGGACAACCAAGGCGGCTTGACCGACGCATGTCCCACCGCGCCTCCATGACGATCCCCTTGCTGCTGGCGGCGGTTACCGTTGCCGCGGGTGCGGGTGCCACGCCACCGGCTTCGGACTATGAAGTTGGTGCCGCCATGGTGGCGAAGAGGCTGGCGGAAGATCCGGCCAGTCGCGCGCAGCACGCCAGGAACGTCATCCTGTTCGTCGGCGATGGCATGGGCATCACCACGCTGACTGCCTCGCGCATCCTCGAAGGGCAGATGAAGGGCGGGCTCGGCGAGGAGAACAGGCTCTCCTTCGAGGAGTTCGGGCACACGGCGCTGGTCAAGACCTTCACGGCGAACCAGCAGACAGCGGATTCCGCGCCGACGGCCACGGCGATGGTCACGGGCTGGAAGGCCAACGATGGTGCGCTGTCGGTCGATACGCGCACGCCTGAGACGGAGTCCGACGCGACCACGGTGGCGGCTCACCGTCTTGAAACGATCCTCGAGCAGGCGCGTGCCAGGGGCCTCTCGACCGGCATCGTGACCACGACACGCATCACGCACGCGACCCCGGCGGCCAACTACGCGCATACGCCCTACCGTGACTGGGAAAGCGACGCGCAGTTGCCCCGTGGTGCCACGCTTGCCGACATCGCTGCGCAGTTGGTCATCCAGCAGAAGACGGGTGGCGGCTTGACGGTCGTGCTCGGTGGCGGTCGGGAAAACCTGCTGCCGAACACCCAGGCCGATCCGGAATACGTCACGAGGAAGGGGCGCCGTCGTGATGGCCGCAACCTGATCGATGAATGGGTGGCGGCGCAACCGGGCTCCCGATACGTGTGGAACAAGGCCCAGTTCGATGCCGTGGATCCGTCCACGGTCCGGCACCTGCTGGGACTCTTCGAGCCCTCGCACATGCGTTACGAGGTCGACCGCAAGGAAGACGGCGCCGGCGAGCCTTCGCTGGCAGACATGACCACGAAGGCCATCCAGGTGCTTTCCAGGAATCCGAAGGGCTATTACCTGATGGTGGAAGGCGGTCGCATCGACCATGCCCACCACGCCGGCAATGCCTACCGGGCCCTGACGGACACGATCGCGCTTTCGGACGCCGTTCGTGCCGCGACCCGTCTGACTGCCGCGAAGGACACCTTGATCCTCGTCACGGCGGACCATAGCCATGCGTTCACCATGGTCGGCTATCCGGCGCGGGGCAATCCGATCCTGGGCCTCGTCAAGGCGCCGGATGCCAAGGACTACACGCGTGACGTGAATGGCCGTCCGTATACGACCTTGAATTACGCCACCGGTCCGGGGTTCGGCGTGACCGACCACGGTGGCGATGAAGCCGCTGCACGTCCGGTGCAGCCAGGCCGGCGCGTGGACCTGTCCGACGTCGATACGCAGGACGAGGGATACCACCAGGAATCGCTCATCGGGCTGCCTGCCGAGACGCATGGTGGCGAGGACGTGGCGTTGTTCGCGCGCGGGCCGCGTGCGGGCCTTGCTCGCGGTTCCATCGAGCAGAACGAGATCTACCACGTCCTGCGCAGCGCGCTCGGGTTCTAGGCGCTCCCGCGGTCTGGTATACTTCGTCGCGCATATCGCAACGCCGCGCAGTCAGCGCGGCCCGCACATCCATAAGCCTGCCACTGACTGTGTCCCTTGAGGCTGAAAGCCCGAGGGTCCCGCAGGCCTCAATACAAGGTACTTCATGAATTTTTCCGATCTCGGGCTGAAGCCCGAGCTGGTGGCTGCCGTCACCGAAAAGGGTTATTCCACGCCCACGCCCATCCAGCAGGCGGCCATCCCCGTGGTCCTCGCGGGCCGCGACGTCCTCGCCGGTGCGCAGACCGGCACGGGCAAGACGGCGGGGTTCGTCCTGCCTCTGCTCCAGTTGCTGGGTGCGCGCGAGGGCCGGGAGCCGCGCGCGTTGATCCTGACGCCCACGCGCGAACTCGCTGCCCAGGTGGCCGAGAACGCGAAGTTCTACGGGAAGAACACCAGCCTGCGTACGCAGGTCATCTTCGGTGGCGTGTCGGAGCGACCCCAGATCGACAAGCTGCGTGACGGCTGCGACATCCTCGTCGCGACGCCGGGCCGACTGATCGACCTCGTGGAGCAGGGGGCCACCTCGTTGCGCCACGTGCAGGTCTTCGTCCTGGACGAAGCCGACCGCATGCTCGACATGGGCTTCATCCACGCCATCAAGCGTGTGCGGGCGCTGTTGCCCCTGCAGCGCCAGAACCTCATGTTTTCGGCGACCTACTCCGATGACATCCGCGACCTCGCGTCGAAGCTGCTCAAGAACCCCCAGGGCATAGATGTCGCGCCGCCCAACAAGACTGCCGACAAGGTGGAGCAATCGGCGTACCGCCTGCCCAAGGAACACAAGCGTCATCTGCTTGCGCACCTGATCAACGAGGGCAACTGGCATCAGGTGCTGGTGTTCACGCGCACCAAGCACGGTGCCAACCGGCTTGCCGAGCAGCTTTCCCGTGCCGGCATTCCCAGCCTCGCGATCCATGGCAACAAGAGCCAGAACGCGCGCGTGAAGGCGCTCGAGGATTTCAAGGCGAACCGCATCGTCGCTTTGGTCGCGACGGAAGTCGCAGCCCGTGGCCTCGACATCAAGGAGCTCCCGCACGTCGTGAACTACGAGTTGCCGAACGTGCCGGAGGACTACGTGCACCGCATCGGTCGCACGGCGCGTGCTGGTTCCACGGGCCAGGCCGTGTCGCTCGTCTCGCCGGACGAGGCCTCCTACCTCAAGGACATCGTGAAGCTGCTCGGCAAGGACATCCCGACGCTGCCGCTGCCGGTCTTCGAGATCAAGGAGCCGGCGAATCCCCCTCGGGAACTCGCACCGCAGGGTGATCGGGGCCCGCGGGGCGGCGGTCCCGGGGCGCGCGGCCAACGACCGGCCGGCCAGCGGCCGGGTGGCCAGGGCACGGGTGGTCAGGGCGGTACGCGCAGCTTCAAGCCGCGGCGCAGCTGGGGGCGCTAGAGCGGGCTGGCGTCCGCTCGCCGGGGATCGCTTGCTGGTTGACGGTGGCGCGTGCGCCATGCGTATCATCCGTCCAGCAAGGAAGCGACGCGACAGATGTCGCAGGAAGCCCATGGAAGCGAGCGAGCCCATCGACCTGCCCCGTCCGCTGGAAAGCTATTTCGCCTTCGCCGAGTTGCCGGCCAACCGCCAGGGACGCCGCTTCACGATCACCTTCCCGTATTTCGAGGGCGAGCGGCTCGACCGGCTCCAGTGGTGGTGGCAGGTGAGCGCCGCCCAGGAGCGCGTCGAGGGGGAGCAGGGGCTGGTCTTCCGCCGCCGCGAGGCGGTGGAGCGCTTTCGCCAGCACATCGGTCGCTGGCTGGTCTCGAGCCGTAAACGCCTCTTTGACGGCAACCCTTTCCCGAGGCTCGAGGTCGCGGAGGTTCCCGGCTCTCCGGCCACCGACGAATCGATGGCGCTCCAGGAAACGGTGGCGCAGATCCTCGGGTGGGTCTCGAACGGCTGAGGGTTGTCGGCCGGGGATCTTTCCTTGCCGTATATTTCAGCGATAAAATATCCCGGACTGTAACAACGGATCCGGATGCACCGTGTCGCTGCCACCCATCGAAGCCCTAGAGGCCGGCGCCCGCCGTATCGCGGCCCGCATACCGGAAGTACCCCTCGACCAGACGCTCGCCGTCCGCCTGATGATCCTGCTGGGTCGCGAGATGTCGGCCCGCCTCGATCAGTGGCTGCGTCCGGCTGGCCTGACCGAAGTGGAGTTGCGTGCGCTCGTCACGGTCTTTTCCCAGGGCGATGCAGGGTCTTTCCCCGGGGAGTTGTGCGAGGCGCTCGGACAGAGCCCGGCCAACATCACCCGCGTGACCGACGCGCTTGTCGCCCGTGCGCTGATCACCCGGGTGCCGAGCGACGAGGACCGGCGCCGCATGGAATTGCGTGTGACGCAGTCGGGTGCCGAACTGGTGCGCGACGTGTTGCCGCGGCTTGGCGGCTTCTCGCGCGAGTTGCTGGCGGATTTCGACGCAGCGGAACTGGAACAGTTGCTGGGTGGTCTGCGCCGCCTTGTCACGGCGCTGGAAGGCGTGGCGCAGCACACACCGACGGAGCAGGGATGATGGCCAGACGATCGAAGTGGCGCGTGGGCGGTGTGGCCGCGCTGGTGCTGTCCCTCCTGGCCGGTTGCGCGGCACCGCCGGTGCGCGAGCTTGCCCTGCGCAGCGAGGCTCCGGTCGGGCGGAGCGGGGCGACTGTTGCAAACGGCGAGTGGCCGGATGCGCACTGGTGGCGTGGATATGGTGATGCGACGCTCGATGCCCTCATCGTCAGGGCTTTCGAGAGCGCGCCGGGCATTGCCGCGGCCGAGGCCCGCCTGGCGGCTGCACGGCAGTCCGTCATGGCCGCCGGCGCCGCCGCCGGCGCCCAGGTGCAGGCCAGCGCGGACCTCTCGCGGCAGCGGCTCAGTGACAACGGGCTGATCTCGCCCGAGTTCCTCGGGTTCAACTGGTACAACCAGGCCGACCTGGGCCTGGATATCCGCTACAGCCTCGACTGGTGGGGCCGCCAGAAGGCCGCCATCGAGGCGAGTGTCGACGAGGCGCGTGCTGCCGAGGCCGACAAGGCGGCAGCCCGGCTGGTCCTCGCGTCCGCGGTCGCCGAGGCCTACTTCGGCTGGCAGGCCGACCAGCAGAAGCTGGTGTTGTCCCGCCAGCGACTGGCGGCATTCGAGCTGCTGACGAAGATCATGGGCCGTCGCGTCGAGGCCCAGCTCGACAACGCCGACACCTTGCGTATGGCGAACTACGGCCTGGCCGCGGCGCGCGAACAGCTCTCCGGCGTCGAGGGTTCGGCCCGACTGCGGGTGATCGTGCTGGCAGCGCTGGTGGGCGTGCCGGAGGATGTCCTGCCGCGGCTCGAGGCCCGGCCGTTGCCCGGTGTGGCGCGCCAGGCTGCATTGCCGGCCAATCTCTCGATGGACCTGCTGGGCCGACGACCTGACGTCGTGGCGAGCCGCTGGCGGGTCGAGGCGGCGCGACAGGGTGTTGCAGAGGCCAGGGCCGCCTATTACCCCGACATCAGCCTGCGTGCGCTCGCGGGCCTCTCCAGCGTCGAACTGGGCAGTCTCCTGCAGGCCGGCAGCGCGGACCCGGCAGTTGGTCTTGCGGTGCACCTGCCCTTGTTCGACGGCGGTTTGCGGGATGCGCGGCATGGCCTTCGCAACGCGCGGCTCGATGCCGCCATCGCTGCCTATGACGATGCGGTGGTCGGCGCGGTACGCGAGGTGGCCGCCGCGGTGTCGACCGCCCGGACGCTCGCCGTGCAGCGCGAACAGCGTGGTGCCCAGCTCGATGCGAACCATGAACTGCTGGCGAGCGCTGAATCCCGCGTGAAGGCGGGTACCAGCGACATCCGTCCCCAGCTGGTGGCCGCCCTCCAGGTCAATACGACGCAGGAGAGCCTCGTGCAGACCGATCTTGCCGCCCTGCTTGCCGACATCGGGCTCCGCCGCGCGTTGGGCGGAGGCTATACCGCTACGGAAAAATCACCATGAACGACACTGCTGTTCCTTCCTCCGAACCGGTTGCCACGTCCAATCCGCAGGCGTCGAGGCGTCGACGGATCCTGACCGTCCTGGCGCTGGGCTTCGCCACCATCGGAGCAGGCTGGTTCCTGCTGCAACATTTCGTGCTGGCGCTGCGCGAGAAGACCGACGATGCCTACGTGGCCGGCAACCAGGTCGCCATCACCTCCCAGGTGGCCGGTACGGTGACCGAGGTGCGCGTGATCAACACGACGCTGGTCGATGCCGGTCAGGTGCTGGTGCAGCTCGATCCGACCGATGCGGCCACCGCATTGGACCGCATGGAAGCGGAGCTGGGCCGGGCGGTGAGGCAGGTTCGGCAGCAGCTGGCGCTCTCGGGGCAGTACGATGCGACCGTTTCGCAACGCAAGCTGGAGCTCAAGCGCGCGGAGACCGATCTTGCGCATCGCGCGCCACTGGTTGCCGACAAGGCGATAGCCGGCGAGGAAGTGCGCCATGCGAAGGAGGCCGTCGCCATCGCGCGTGTCGCGCTCGACCAGGCCCAGCGCCAGGCGGCCGCGGCGCATGCGCTGGTCGATGGCGCCGACGTGAAGGACAACCCGCTGGTGCTCGAGGCGCGTGCCAAGTACCGGGATGCCTGGGTCGCGGCGAAGCGCAATGCGATCGTCGCGCCTGTGAGGGGCTATGTCGCACAGCGCAACGTGCAGCTGGGTCAGCGCGTGGCGGCTGGCCAGCCGCTGATGATGGTCATCCCGCTGGATGACCTGTGGATCGACGCGAACTTCAAGGAAAGCCAGATCGCCAACCTTCGCATCGGCCAGCCGGTCAGCATCCGTAGCGATCTCTACGGGTCCGCGACGACGTTTCGCGGCAAGGTCCTCGGCCTTGCCGCCGGCACCGGTGGTGCCTTTTCGTTGCTGCCGGCGCAGAACGCCTCGGGCAACTGGATCAAGGTCGTGCAGCGCGTGCCGGTGAAGGTTTCGCTGGACAAGGCGGAGCTGGCGCGACACCCGCTGCGCATCGGCCTGTCTACGGTCGTCACCGTGGACACGCATGATCGTGGCGGTGCGGTGCTGGCTGCTGCCACGGAGGCGCCTTCCACGCCGGCCACTTCCGTGTACGCAGCGGATTTCGCCGCAGCCGCTGCCGAGGCGGATGCGGTGGTCGCCCGCAACCTCGAGGCGAAATAAGCCTCGATGGCTGACGCGCCGACACCGTCCGTGCAGGTGGGCGAGTTTCCGCCGCTGCGCGGCGCGAAGCTTGTCCTGCTGACTTTCGCCATCGCGATCTCCAGTTTCATGGAGATCCTCGACATGACGATCGTCAACGTCTCGATCCCTTCGATCGCCGGCAGCCTCGGAGTCAGTCCGTCCGAAGGCACGTGGTCCGTCAGCTCATACATGCTGGCCGCTGCGGTCGTGCAGCCGCTGGCGGGATGGATCGGGCGGCGGTTCGGCGAAGTCAGGACCTTCGTGTGGTCGATCATCCTGTTCATGGTGTTCTCCGCCCTGTGCGGCCTCGCGACGACGATGCCCATGCTGATCACGGCCCGCCTGATGCAGGGTTTCGTGTCGGGCCCGATGATGTCGGTGGCGCAGGCGTTGCTCATCCGGAACTATCCCGTGCACCTGAGGGGCCTGGCGCTCGGTCTCTGGGCGATGGTGGTGATCGTGGCGCCCGTGGCGGGTCCCATCCTCGGTGGCACCATCACCGACAACCTGTCATGGCCCTGGCTGTTCTACATCAACCTGCCGGTGGGCGCGTTGGCTGCTGCCGCGTCATGGTGGCTGTTGCACAAGCGCGAATCGAAGCGGGTGAAGGTGCCGGTGGACATCGTGGGCCTGCTGCTGCTGGTCATCGGCGTGGGCAGCCTGCAGTTCATGCTGGACAACGGTAACGAAATGGACTGGTTCGACTCCCCCGAGATCGTCGCTTCCGCCTGCATCTCGGTCGTCGCGCTGGCGTTCTTCATCCCCTGGGAGCTGACCGACCCCCATCCGGTCGTCGACCTGCACCTGTTCCGGCGCCGCAATTTCGTGGTCGGTTCGCTGTCGGTCTCCATCGCCTATTTCGCGTTTTCAGGGATCAATGTCGTGTATCCGTTGTGGCTGCAGACCACGCTCGGTTACACCAGTACCCTGGCGGGATACGCCATCGCGCCGGTCGGCATCGTCGCGCTCTTCCTGGCGCCTGTGATCGGTCGCAACCTGCATCGGCTCAACCTCCGCCTCGTGCCCAGCATCGCCTTCTGCATATTCGCCACCAGCCTGTATTGGGTATCGACGCTGACGGCGGATGCGAGCTTCGGCCAGTTGGCGCTGCCGCGTTTCGTGCAGGGCATGGGCTTGTCGCTGTTCTTCCTGCCCCTGAATCAGGTGATCATGGCCGGGGTTTCGGCGAACGAACTCGCTTCGGCGGCAGGCCTCGCGAACTTCCTGCGCACGATATTCGGCAGCATGTCCACGGCCGTCTGCATCTTCATCTGGAACCACCGCACCGAGCACCATGTTGGCAACCTGATCGGGCACGTTTCGCCAGATTCGGCTGCCGTCGTGGCCTACCAGGCGAAGCTGGCGGGGCAAGGGGTTGAAGGCACCGGGGCTTTCGCCGCGATGGGTCGAGTGATCTACGACCAGGCGTCGACGCTGGGCGCGAACGACGTTTTCTTCCTGTTGTTCATCCTGTACGTCGCGATGATCCCCTTCATCTGGCTCGCAAAGCCGCCGTTCGGTGCTGCGGGCACCGGTGGCGGAGGGCACTGACCGGACGTCAGTGCCGCATCCGCCATCCCCGGCGGATCATCCAGCTGGTCAGCAGCAGGCAGAGCGCGAGGAAGCCCAGGATGAAGCCAAGGCTGGTGCCGAGGCTGACGTCCCCGCTGCCGTGGAAGCTCCAGCGGAAGCCGCTCACCAGATAGACCACCGGGTTGAACAGCGTCACGGTGCGCCAGGCCGGTGGCAGCATGTCGATCGAGTAGAAGCTGCCGCCGAGGAAGGTCAGCGGCGTCACGACGAGCATCGGGACGATGTTCAGTTTTTCCCAGCTGTCGGCCCAGATCCCCAGCATGAATCCGAAAAGGCTGAAGGTGAAGGACGTCAGCAACAGGAAGAAGGCCATCCAGCCCGGGTGCAGCACCTGCAGCGGCACGAAGAACGCCGAGGTGGCGAGGATCGTCAGGCCGATCATCACGGACTTGGTGGCGGCCGCGCCGACATAGCCAAGCAGGATTTCCGGCGTGGACACCGGTGCCGACAGCAGTTCGTAGATCGTGCCCGACCATTTGGGCATGTAGATGCCGAAGGAGCCGTTGCTGATGCTCTCCGTCAGCACGGACAGCATGATGAGTCCCGGAACGATGAATGCGCCATAGGGCACGCCACCCACGGTCTCGATGCGCGAGCCGATGGCTGAACCGAAGACGACGAAATACAGCGATGTCGTGATGACGGGCGCGCCGATGCTCTGGCCCAGCGTGCGGAAGGTGCGTGCCATCTCGAAGCGGTAGATGGCCTTGACGGCATGCCAGTTCATTGCGGCGTCCTCACCAGCGAGACGAAGATTTCCTCGAGCGAGCTCTGGCTTGTCTCCAGGTCGCGGAAATCGAGGCCGGCCTCGTTCACGGTGCGCAGCAGCGCGGCGATGCGTTCGCGCCCGCCGGCGTTGTCGTAGGCGTAAACGAGGCTCAGGCCGCCGGCACCCAGCGTGAGTCCCTGTCCGGCCAGCAGGGCGGGCACTTCCTGCAGCGGGGCGCCGAGGTGCAGCGTGAGTTGGCGCTTGCCGAGTTTGTGGATCAGCGAGGCCTTGTCCTCGACGAGCACCAGTTCGCCGCGGTTGATGATGCCGATGCGGTCGGCCATCTCCTCGGCTTCCTCGATGTAGTGCGTCGTCAGGATGATCGTGACCCCGTCGTCCCGCAGCTTGCGAACCACTTCCCACATGTCGCGCCGGAGTTCGACGTCGACGCCGGCGGAGGGTTCGTCGAGAAAAAGGATGCGCGGATTGTGCGAGAGGGCTTTGGCGATGAGGACGCGGCGCTTCATGCCGCCGGAGAGCGTCATGATCTTGGCGTCGCGCTTTTCCCAGAGGGAGAGGCTTCTCAGCACTTTCTCGAGATGCGCGTCGTCGCGCCCGAAACCGAACAGTCCGCGGCTGAGGTTCACCGTGGCCCAGACCGTTTCGAAGGCGTCGGTCGTGAGTTCCTGTGGCACCAGCCCGATTGTCGCGCGTGCCTTGCGGTAGTCGCGGACGACATCGTGGCCGTCGGCGAGCACGCGGCCGCTGCTGGGGTTCACGAGGCCGCAGGTGACGCCGATCAGCGTCGTCTTGCCGG
>JBDLPS010000165.1:0-6454 GCA_039800965.1 Pseudomonadota bacterium
GCAGGCGCGTCGCATCGGTGACGATCGCGCGTGGCTCGTTTTCGGCAGTGACGGCGGAGACCAGGTCGGCAGCGCCAACGAGCGCCTGCTGGTGCATGACGGATTCCGCGGTGACCAGCACGTCGGCATCCCAATGGCTTATGAGCGATTCGGCAGGCGGCAGGCCAGCCTGAATACCCCGATCGACGGCGTCCCACCCTTGAGCGACGGCGGCAAGCGAACGACCGACTGCCGGCAGCCAGGCCGTGACTTTTGAAAGGTTGCCCAGCGTCCTCCCCATGTATGAGGACCAGGCGCGCAGGCTGACGAACTGCGCGATCGCCACTTCGTTGGCGACGATCGCGCGATTCGCATAGGACTGGAAGTTGAGGCTGCGAGCCTCCCAGACCGCCGCGCTGTAGGCCGCAGCGTCAGCAGCGTTCTGCAAGCGAAGCTTGTCGTTGACAAGCTGTCCCCAGGAAAAGACCAGCAGGGACCCACCGGCCAGCAGGATGGCAAGAACCAGCGCCGGTATCAGCGCCTGGCCGGCATGGATCCCTGCGCGCATCACTGGGCCTGATCGTAATTGTCGAGCCGGATCTGGCGGGTGGCCTGGTCCTGGGCCGCGGATCCCGCGTCGTTGGACTCGGTTCGCGCCTGGCTTGCGCTCTTCCCGGCGAGCGATTGCGCCGTAACGGCCATCTGGCCGCGCACGGCCTTGCCGAACGCGGTGTAGACGCCGATCGCGGCGATGGCGATCAATGCCACGATGACGATGTATTCCGTCATTCCCTGGCCACGGATGCGGTGGCGGTTTCGCATGTCGATGCGCTCCTCGTTGTTGGGGAGCTGCATTCCAGCGCAGGGCAACCGCGACGGCAGCCGCGTTATGTGTGCTGATGGTCCATAATCTGGCGGTGGCTCCCGCCCAGCCACGCCGAGGACAGCCGACGCAATGCCGCATCCCCACAAGCCGATCCGACGCCTCCTCGCACTGGCCGCGCTGACCTTGATGGTGGGCGGCCCGATGGCCGGCGTCGCGCAACCCCTGCAACGCGATGCGACGGAGGCCGGCGACCGGATCATCCTGAAGTTCCGCGATGTTGCGGGGGACTTCGACGCCACTGCCAATGACGCACGCATCCGCGCCTTGCGTGGCAAGAACGGCATCGCAATGGATCGACTGCGCACCATCACGCGCGACCTGCATGTGGTCCGCCTCGATCGCACGCGGCCTGCAGCGGAACTCAACGCCCTGCTCGCCACGCTGCGCGCGAACCCCCAGGTGGAGTTCGCCGAACCGGACCGTCGCGTGCATGCGCACGCCTACACGCCCAACGACCCGCTGTTCGCCAGCCAATGGTTCCTGCAGTCGACCCAGCCAGCAGCCGTGAGGGCGCACGAAGCCTGGGACGTCAGCAAAGGCGGCAGTTCCGCCTCGGCATCGACAGTGGTGGTTGCGGTGCTCGATAGCGGCGTCCGCTTCGACCACCCCGATCTGCGACGTGCCTCCGCGGGCGGCAAGCTGCTGCCGGGTTTCGACTTCGTGTCGGCGGATTCCGCCGGCGTATTCGCCACCGCCAACGACGGAGATGGTTGGGATGCCGACCCGTCGGACCCGGGCGACTGGCTCAGCGCCGGCGACCTTGCGAGCGCGCCCTTCAGGGGAAGGCAATGTGGCGGCGGCGCGAACAAGGACCAGCCGACGGCCAGCAGCTGGCACGGTACGCGCGTCGCAGGGCTGATCGCCGCGGACACCGACAACGGCATCGGCATCGCCGGCGCGGGATTCAACCTGCGCATCCTGCCCGTGCGGGTACTGGGCAAGTGCGGCGGCTTCGACTCAGACGTGATCGCGGCGATGTACTGGTCGGCGGGCCTCTCCATCCCCCCGCCGCTGGTCACGGGAATTCCCATCGTGAATCCCAACCCCGCGCAGGTGATCAACATGAGCCTGGGGGGCATCGGCGCATGCAGTGCCACCTACGCGACGGCGGTACGCGACGTGACGGCCAAGGGCGTGCTCATCGTGGCCTCTGCAGGCAACGAAGGCGGCGCGGTCGACGAACCGGCCAATTGCAGCGGTGTGCTGGCGGTCGCAGGCGTTCGGCATGTGGGCACGAAGGTGGGCTACAGCAACCTGGGCACCGAGGTCGGCATCGCCGCGCCGGCGGGCAACTGCGTGAACACCGCGCCGGGCACGCCCTGCCTCTTTCCGCTGCACACGACGACGGACCTGGGAACGCAGGGCCCCGCGGGACCGGCCTACAGCGACGCCAACAACGCAACGGTAGGCACGAGTTTCGCGGCGCCCCTGGTGGCTGCTGCCGCGGGCCTGATGCAATCGACGAATCCCGGCCTCACGATGGCGCAACTGGTCGGCCGCATGAAGGCCTCCGCGCGCCCCTTCCCCACCACCAGTGACACCACCCCCACGCCGCCAGCCTGCCACGTACCCACGGGAAGCGGCGACGTGCAGGATCTCGAATGCCTCTGCACCACGGCCAGCTGCGGTGCCGGCATGCTCGACATGGGTGCCGCGCTGCGCGAGGCACAACGGCCGATCGCCGTGGCAGGCTCCAGCGGTACGGTGGGCAATGGCAAGACACTGACCCTGGACGGAGGCAGCAGCACTGCCGCTGCAGGGCGCACCATCGCAAGCCACGCCTGGAGCGTGGTGGGCACGACCGGCGGCGCCACGACGCCTGTTCCGGCCAACCCCTCTGCGGCGACGACGACAGTGATGTCGCCCACGACCGGCAGCTATACCCTGCGGCTTACCGTCACCGACAACATCGGTGCTGCCGACACGGCGGACATCACGATACAAGCCGCCAGCGCCGGCGGGGGCGTGACATCCACCTCGCCGCCTGCCGGCCCGGGCGGTGGCGGTGGCACGCTGGGGCTGGAACTGCTCGTGCTCGCGGCACTGGCTGCGCTGCGACGACGCGCCCCGGGTCCCGCGGCGTTCACCCATAATCGCCGCTGCGCCATACCGCCCGGAGTTCCCGCCGCATGGACCTGATCCAGGCCTTGATACTCGGCCTCGTCGAAGGCATCACCGAATACCTGCCGGTCAGCTCGACCGGGCACCTGATCATCGCGCAGCAGCTGCTGGGCATCGAGGAAAACGATACCTCGAGGGCCTACGCGATCGTGATCCAGGCCGGCGCGATACTCGCGGTGCTGGGGCTCTACCGCCAACGTGTCGGGCAGATGCTGCAAGGCCTGCGCGGCCGGGACCCGGTCGGGCTGCGACTGGCGGCTTGCGTGGTCGTCGCCTTCCTGCCGGCTGCACTGCTCGGCGGCTTGTTCGACAGGAGCATCGAACAGCGCCTTTTCGGCGTGATGCCGGTCATCGCGGCGTGGATCGGCGGTGCGGTCGTGATCCTGTTGCTGTCGGCCTGGACGCGTCGTCATCGCGAAGGCAAGCAACTCGATGCCCTCGCATGGCAGGGTGCGCTGGTCATCGGGATGGCGCAATGCATCGCCCTGTGGCCGGGCACCAGCCGAAGCCTCGTGACGATCCTCGGCGGCTTGCTTGTCGGACTCTCGCTGCCGGCAGCCGTGGAGTTCGCCTTCCTGCTCGGCCTGGCAACCCTCGGCGCCGCGACGGCCTACAAGAGCCTGAAGCTCGGCGGCGGCATGATCGAGGCCTATGGCCTGCCGTCGCTCCTGGCAGGCTTCGCCATGGCGTGGCTGTCGGCGGCCCTGGCGGTCAAATGGATGGTCACGTGGCTCAACCGCCACGGGCTGGGGCTCTTCGCCTGGTGGCGACTCGTCGCAGCAGGCCTGGCGTTCTGGCTGTTGCGGAGCCCATCCTGATTCCACGATGAGCGACATCCCGTCCCGGGGCGTGCGGCGGCGCGTACTGCTTCTCGTCGCCTGCGCACTGTTCATGGAGAACCTGGACTCCTCCATCCTGGCCACGGCACTGCCGGCCATCGCCACGTCGCTGCACGAGAACCCGTTGCGCTTGTCGATGGCGATTTCTTCCTACCTGCTGAGTCTTGCGGTATTCATCCCGGTCAGTGGCTGGATCGCCGATCGCCACGGCGCACGCCGCGTATTCGGATCGGCGATCATCGTCTTCACGCTGGGTTCGCTGTGCTGCGCGCTGGCACCGAACACCGCGGTCCTGGTACTGGCCCGTGCGGTGCAGGGCATCGGCGGCGCGCTGATGGTGCCGGTGGGCCGGCTGGTGGTCCTGCGCCGCATCCCCAAGGCGGACATGGTCTCCTCGATGGTGTGGATCTCTGTCCCCGCGCTTGTGGCGCCGGTGGTCGCACCACTGCTGGGCGGGCTCATCGCGACCTACGCCTCCTGGCGCTGGATCTTCCTCGTGAACCTGCCCATCGGGGCGCTGGGCTACGCGATGGTTTCACGTTATATCGAACACGAGGAACACCGCGTCGCCCGCGACATGGACTGGCGCGGATGGTTCATCCTCGGCACGGGGCTGGTCGCGCTGGTCTTCGGTGCAGAGGCCGCGGGCAAGGGGATCCTGCCGGACGGGCTGGCGGCAGGCGCCGTGCTGTCCGGGAGCGCCGCGCTGGCGCTCTACGTCCGCCACTCGAAGCAGGCGGCACAACCCGTGCTCCAGCTGTCGCTGCTGCGCGTACCGACTTTCCGGGCAGCGGTCTTCGGCGGCAGCCTGTTCCGCCTCACGACCGGCGCCACAAGCTTCCTCCTGCCGCTGATGCTGCAGGCCGGGTTCGGCATGACAGCCGCCGGGGCCGGCAGCCTCACCTTCTCGATCGCCATCGGCGCGATGCTGATGCGCACCGCGGCATCGCGCGTCGTCCGGCGCTTCGGCTTCCGACGCGTACTGGTGGTCGATGCGCTGGTGGCCTCCACGCTCGTGGCCAGCTGCGGCGCCCTGTCCGCAAGCACCCCTCGGCTGCTGATGCTGACGCTGTTCGTCGCGGTGGGATTGTCGCGATCGATCATGCTCACCTGCGTGAACACGATGGGCTACGCGGATGTCGGCGAAAAGGACATGAGCACGGCGACCAGTCTCAACGGCACCGCCCAGCAGATCGCCATGACGGTAGGCGTGGCGATCGCCGGCCAAACCCTGCATGGGGTCGCCCTGGCCCACGGCAGGGATATCGTCGTCTCCGCCGACTTCCCGCCGGCCTTCCTGGCGATCGCCGGCGTCTCGGCCCTTTCGGCCTTCTGCTACGCCCGCCTGTCAGCCGATGCCGGCAACAGCGTGAGCGGACACCGGCCCGTTCAGACGTAACGGACGTCGACGATCTCGTAACTGCGACGGCCGCCGGGCGCGGTGACATCGACGACGTCACCCGCCTCCTTGCCGACCAGCGCTCGGGCGATGGGAGACCCCACGGAGATCCGGTTCGCCTTGATGTCGGCTTCATCCTCGCCGACGATCTGGTAGGTCAGCTTGGCGCCACTGTCTTCGTCCTGGAGGTCGACGGTAGAACCGAAGATCACCTTGCCGGTCTGCGGCATCTGCGTCACGTCGATGATCTCGGCGTTGCCGAGTTTTCCCTCGATCTCGGCGATGCGACCTTCGATGAAGCCCTGCTGCTCACGCGCAGCATGGTACTCGGCGTTTTCCGACAGGTCGCCGTGCGCGCGCGCCTCGGCGATCGCCTTGATCACGTTCGGACGATCCTCGCTCTTGAGGCGACGCAGTTCGTTGCGCAGCGCCTCGGCGCCACGCGCGGTGATGGGGACACGTGTCATGCCGAGAACTCCCGATGCAGGTCCTGCAGGCGGTTTACGTCGGAATCGTCGAGGTGCTCGAGCGCCTCGCAACTGGCAAGGCCGGCGGCAAGCGTCGTGTAGTAGGTCACGCGTTTGTGCACGGCAGCCTTGCGTATTTCGGTGGAATCACGCGTTGCCTGTTTGCCTTCCGTCGTATTCACGATCAGCGCGAACTCATCGTTCTTGATCATGTCGACGATGTGGGGCCGGCCCTCCCGCACCTTGTTCGCCTGGCGGCACGGCACGCCGGCGGCCTCGATGACTTTCGCGGTGCCGGTCGTCGCCACCACCTCGAATCCAAGATCGACCAGGCGGCGGGCGAGCACGGCGGCACCCGGCTTGTCGCGCTCCCGAACGCTTATCAGCGCGGCACCCTTGCGCGGCAGCACCACGCTCGATGCCGCCTGCGACTTGGCATAGGCCTCGCCGAAGGTGCGACCGGTACCCATCACCTCGCCGGTCGACTTCATCTCCGGACCCAGGATCGGATCGGCATCGGGGAACTTGGCGAACGGGAAAACCGCCTCCTTGACCGAGTAGTAACTCGGGATGCGTTCCACCGTAGCGCCCAATTCCTTGAGCGTGCGACCTGCCATGACCTGCGCGCCGATCTTCGCGATCGGCCGACCGGTCGCCTTGGACACGAAGGGCGCCGTACGCGATGCGCGCGGATTCACCTCGAGCACGTAGATGACGCCGTTCTGGATCGCGAACTGGATATTCATCAGGCCGACGACGTTCA
>JBDLPS010000166.1:0-2870 GCA_039800965.1 Pseudomonadota bacterium
CCGGCATCACCGGCGACAGCCGCCTGCAATTGCTGCTGATCGCCTTTTGCTTCGGCGCCTTCTTCGAGGGTGCGGCGGGATTCGGCACGCCTGTGGCGGTGACGGGCGCCATGCTGATCGGGCTGGGCTTCACACGCCTGCAGTCGGCGGGCCTTTCGCTGATCGCCAATACGGCGCCGGTCGCTTTCGGTGCGCTGGGTACGCCGCTCGTCACGCTGGCGGGTGTCACCGACCTGCCGCTGGCGGACCTGTCGGCGACGGTCGGGCGCATGATGACGCCCTTCGCGCTGCTCGTGCCGTTCTGGTTGCTGGTCGCCTACTGCGGCTGGCGTCGCACGCTGGAAGTCTGGCCGGCCGTCCTGGTGGCAGGCGCCAGTTTCTCCGGTTCGCAGTTGCTGATCTCGAACCTGCATGGCCCCTGGCTCACCGCCATCGGCGCGGCGCTGGTCTCGATGGTCTGCCTCATCGGCTTCCTCAAGTTCTGGAAACCGGCGACCCTCATGCGCGTGAACGATTCGTCCGGCCACGACGCGGTGGCGCATCCGCCCTCGGCGCTGCGCAAGGCCTGGCTGCCCTGGGTCATCCTGATGGCGGTCGTGTTCCTGTGGGGATTGCCCGCCACGAAGGCCTGGCTCGACGGGCTGTTCAAGCTGGTGCTGCCGGTGCCGGGCCTCGACCAGTTCATCCAACGACTCCCGCCGGTGGTCGCAAGGCCGGAGATCGAGCGTGCGATGTACACGTTCAACCTGCTGTCGGCGACCGGCACCGCGATCCTGGTCTCTGCCGTGATCGCCGGCCTTGCGCTCGGTGCCGGGCCGCGTGCCTTGCTGGCGACCTATGGCCGTGCGTTGATGGCAACGCGGGCCAGCCTGCTCACCATCGCTGCGATGCTCGCGCTGGGCTATCTCACGCGCTACGCCGGCGTGGACGCGACGCTGGGCCTGGCTTTTGCCGCGACGGGCGTGATGTATCCCTTCTTCGGCACCTTCCTCGGCTGGCTTGGCGTTGCCGTCACCGGCTCCGATACCGCGTCGAACGTGCTCTTCGGCGGCCTGCAGAAGGTCACCTCGAATCAGCTTGGCCTTTCCCCAACGCTCATGGCGGCAGCGAACAGCGCCGGCGGTGTGATGGGCAAGATGGTCGATGCGCAGAGCATCGTGGTGGCCTCCACCGCGACGCGCTGGTTCGGCGAGGAGGGGCGCATCCTGCGCTATGTGTTCGTGCACAGTATCGTGCTGGCCGCGCTCGTCGGCCTCACGGTGCTGCTCATGGCCTACGTGCCGCCGTTCACGGGGCTCGTCCCGGGATGATCGACGCGTTGAGCGCGGTCCTGCCTGCAGACGCCTTTCTGACGTCGCCGGAGGACACGCGTCCCTATGAGTGCGACGGCCTCACGCTGATCCGGCAGCGTCCGCGCGCGGTTGCCCTGCCCACGACGGAAGAGCAGGTGCGCGCCATCCTGGCCATCTGTCGCGCAGCTGGCGTGCCCGTGGTGCCGCGGGGAGCGGGCACGGGACTGGCCGGCAGCGCGCTGCCGCATGCCGACGGCGTGCTGCTCTCCCTCGCGCGTTTCAATCGCATCCTGTCCGTGGACCCGCGGGCCCGTGCCGCGACCGTGCAGCCCGGCGTTCGCAACCTCGCGATCTCGGAGGCCGCCGCGCCGCATGGCCTCTACTACGCGCCCGATCCCTCGAGCCAGGTCGCCTGCACCATCGGTGGCAACGTCGCCGAGAACTCCGGCGGCGTGCATTGCCTGAAGTACGGGCTGACCCTGCACAATGTCCTGCGCGTGAAGGGATTCACCATGTCCGGTGAATCGGTGGAGTTCGGGGGGCTCGGGCCCGATTCGCCGGGCCTCGACCTTCTGCCGCTGGTGATCGGTTCCGAAGGCATGCTGGCGGTGACCACGGAGGTTACCGTGAAGCTGGTTCCCAGGCCGCAACGCGCCCGCTGCATCATGGCGAGCTTCGCCGACGTGGGCGATGCGGGGGATGCGGTGGCCGCGCTCATCGCGGCGGGCATCATCCCTGCAGGCCTCGAGATGATGGACCAGGCGGCTTCGCGTCTGGTGGAGCCCTTTGCCAATGCCGGCTACGACCTCGATGCCGCTGCAGTGCTGCTTTGTGAATCCGACGGGACACCGGAGGAAGTGGAGGACGAGATCGCTCGCATGAGCGACGTGTTGCGCGCGGCGCGGGCGACGCGCCTGCAGGTATCGGGCAGCGAGGCGGAGCGCCTGAAGTTCTGGGCAGGCCGCAAGAACGCCTTTCCTGCTGCGGGCCGTGCGGCACCCGCGTACTACTGCACGGATGGCACCATTCCCCGAAAGCATATCGGTCGCATGCTCCGAAGCATCCAGGACATGGAACGTCGCTTCGGTCTGGCTTGCCCGAATGTCTTCCATGCTGGCGACGGCAACCTGCATCCGCTGGTGCTCTTCGACGACGCCGATCCGGATTCCGTCGCGCGCGCCGAAGCTTTCGGTGCCGAGATTCTCGAGGAGAGCGTGCGCCTCGGCGGCACGGTGACCGGCGAGCACGGCGTCGGCATGGAGAAGCTCAACCAGATGTGTTCGCAGTTCGACGAACCGTCACTCGATGCTTTCCGTGGCGTGAAACGTGCCTTCGATCCTGATGGTCTGCTCAATCCTGGCAAGGTCGTGCCGACGCTGCATCGCTGCGCCGAATACGGCCGCCAGCGCGTGAGCGGTGGTGCCTTGCCATTCCCCGAGTTGCCGCGTTTCTGATGGACACCATCCTCGCAGGCTTCGTCGACCGGGTCCGCGATGCCGCATCGCGCGGCGCTGCGCTGCGCATCCGCGCCGGTGGCTCCAAGGATTTCTACGGCAACACGCTGCACGGCGAGATCTT
>JBDLPS010000167.1:0-5746 GCA_039800965.1 Pseudomonadota bacterium
AGGCGGTCCGTGCCCGGGTCAGCGCCTGCTGCGCCTTGTCCTGCTCCGCACCGACCTCCGTCGATTCACGGCTGATGCGCTCGCGCCGCTGCGTAGACTGCTGGGCACGTACCCGCGCCGCCTCCAACTGTCCACGCGCTTCGGAATGCGCGCGATGGGCGGACTGGATGCCGGACTGGATCTGGTCGCGCTGGCGCTCCGTCTCGACCACCTGCCCACGCAGGGCAGCCAAGGCAGCCTCGGCATCGCGGGCACCCTGCTCACGCGACTCGACCGTCTGGCGCAAGGTCTTGATGCGGTGCTCGCGCTCGATGACGCCCGCATGGACGTCCGTGCCGCGCACGACGCGCAGCCAGTCGCGACCGACCCACTCACCGCCACGGGTGACGAACGACTCGCCTTCGCCCAGCGAGGCGCGGCGCGACAAGGCCTCGCCCAACGTCTCGGCAGTGCGGATACCCGCCAGGCGCCGCACGATCGCCGCAGGACCCTGGACCTGGCCCGCAAGCCAGTCCACGCCGGACACGGCCACCGATGCGCCGGGCTCGACGAACATGACATGACCATTGTCGAGCGATGCAAGGCTGTCGGCCAGGGCATCCAGACCTTCGACACAGAGCGCCTCGAGGTGGTCACCGAGCACGGCCTCCACGCCGCGCTCCCACCCCCCACCGACAACCAACTGTTCTGCAACGCGCGGGCGCGCGGACAGGCCGGCGGATGCCAGCCACTTGCCCGACTCGCGGTCGCGATCGCCCAGCGCGACCTTCTGCAGTGCCTCGAGCGACATGAGTTCGGCGCGCGACTTTTCCCGCTCGGCGCGCGCGGACTCGAGCGCCGTCTCGCTGGCATGCTGTGCCGCGCGGATGTCCTGCAATTGTTCGAGCACCGCCTGCAGGGACTCGGCGAGCTCCTCGCTCGTGACACGCGTCAGCGACTCGCGCCCTTCAAGGTCCTCGAGTGCGGCACTGGCCTCCGCGGCGAGCAATTGTTCGTGCTCCACCGAAAGCCGGTCGGCCTGCACCCCCAGCCTGCGCAGCTGGTCCTCGAGCTGTTCGATGCGCGCGCGCTCCACCTGCATCGTCTGGTTGGTGCCGCCCAGCTTGCGGTTGAATTCTTCCCACTGTTGCTGCCAGACATGGAGCGCCTCCTCCATCTCGCGCAGTGCATCGGCACGGGCCTGCTCGTTGAGCTGCGCCTGCTCCGCGCCAGGCTCAAGCTCCGCGATCTCCGTCAGCAGCCGCTCCCGCAAGCCCTCGTCCCGCTCGATCTGCACGGCGAGCTCGGACAACATGCCGGTTGCCCGAGCAAGCTCTGCACGGCGCCGGTCCCGCAGCTCGCGCGAATGCGACAGCGCCTGCTCGGTGCGGGCGACATCCGCACCCTGCTCGTAGAAACGCGCCTGGACGGCATTGACGCGCTCCTGCTCCACGTTGTGGAACTCGCGCTGCTTCTCGACACCTGCTTCGGCAGAACGCTGCTCGGCGAGGGCCTGCTGCAGGGCAAGGTCCGCCTCACGCACGGCGCGATCGTTGACCGCAGCGCCGCTGTCGATCTCGCGCAAACGCAGCGCCAGCAACTCGGCACCGAGTCGCCGCTCGTCGTTCTTGAGGTCCTGGTACTTGCGGGCGACCGTCGCCTGGCGCTGGAGGTGACGGATCTGCTTCTCGACCTCGTCGCGCAGGTCCTGCAGACGCTCCAGGTTCTCGCGCGTATCGCCGACGCGCGACTCCGTTTCCTTGCGACGTTCCTTGTAACGTGAGATGCCGGCGGCTTCCTCGACGAACGCGCGCATGTCCTCGCTGCGCGCTTCGATGACCCGCGAGATCATGCCCTGCTCGATGATGGCGTAGCTGCGAGCGCCCAGGCCGGTACCCAGGAACAGCGTGGTGATGTCCTTGCGGCGGCAGCGGGCGCCATTGATGAAGTAGCTCGACGCCCCGTCGCGGGACACGACGCGCTTGAGCGATATCTCCGCGTAACTGGCGTAGGCGCCGGAGATCTTGCCGTCGCTGTTGTCGAAGATGAGTTCGACGGATGCGTTGCCGACAGGCTTCCTGGCGCTGGAGCCGTTGAAGATGACGTCGGTCATCGAATCGCCGCGCAGGTGGCGGGCCGACAATTCGCCCATGACCCAGCGCACGGCATCGATCACGTTCGATTTGCCGCAGCCGTTGGGGCCCACCACGCCGGTGAGGTTGGACGGGAACAGAACGGTGGTCGGGTCGACGAACGACTTGAAACCGGCCAGCTTGACCTTGGTCAGACGCATCGGGTGGCAATCTTCCGGGTTGGGACACGCGGGAACGCCGGTTAGTGTAAATTATCGGCCACCCGTATGAGCACCAAACCTTCCACCGATCTCGAGACCTTCCCCAACCCGGCGCCCGGCAGCGATTACACCATTCGCATGTCGATCCCGGAGTTCACCTGCCTCTGCCCGAAGACCGGCCAGCCGGATTTCGCCACGCTTAAGCTGGAATACGTGCCGGACCAGCGCTGCGTCGAACTGAAATCGCTGAAGCTGTACATCTGGGCTTTCCGCGACCGGGGAGCCTTCCACGAGGCCGTGACCAACGAGATGCTGGGCCACCTGGTGGCTGCCACCGCCCCCCGGTTCATGCGCCTGACGGCCGAATTCAACGTCCGTGGCGGCATCTACACGACGGTCGTGGCCCAGCACAGGGCGCCGGACTGGATACCTCCTGCCGAGGTCGTCCTGCCCTGACCCGCCCCTCGGCAGGCGCTGTACAGCGCCTGCCCCCCCGGTATAATCGCGCGTCCTTCCATCCAGGGGTTGGAGTTCCTTAAGGAGCGAGAGATGCCGGCGAGGAAGACCGTGGCCAAGAGTGCCAAGGGAAAGAAGCCCGCTGCAGCGAAGTCTGCGGCGAAGAAGCCGGTGCCCGCTGCCCGGAAACCTGCAAGCAAGGCCAAGGCCGCAGCGCCTGCCAGGCGCCCCGCACCACCGAAATCGAAGACGGCAGCCCGGCCTGTGGCCAAGGCTGCCGCCAAAGTCCAGGACAAGAAGCCCGCAGTGACGCAAGCGACCAAGACAAAGACTCCCGCCAAGCAGAAGACGACGAAGCCCCCCGCCGCGAAGACCGCCACCGCTGGCAGCAAGGCGGCGCCGGCCGCCCGGAAGCCTTCGACCGCCGGGAGCGATGCCGGGTTGCTGGCCGGTCCGCGCAACGTTCAGCCCTACGTCGCCAAGAGCGGCGAGCAGTACATGAACCGCGGTCAGCTGGACCACTTCCGTCAGATCCTCTCCAGCTGGAAGCAGGACCTGATGGAGGAAGTCGACCGTACCGTCTCCCACATGAAGGACGAAGCGGCGAATTTTCCTGATCCGAACGACCGCGCGACCCAGGAAGAGGAATTCAGCCTCGAGCTTCGTACGCGGGACCGCGAGCGCAAGCTGATACGCAAGATCGAGGAAGCACTGGAGCGTATAGAGGACGGCAGCTACGGCTACTGCCTCGAGACCGGCGAGCCCATCGGGGTCAAGCGACTGGAGGCCCGTCCGGTGGCCACCTTGAGCCTCGAGGCGCAGGAGCGCCGTGAGCGTCGCGAGCGGCAGTACGGCGACCGCGACGACCGTTACCGCTGATACCCGCACGGGGTACCGCGGACGATTCGCGCCGTCTCCCAGCGGCGCCCTCCATCTTGGATCCCTGGCAGCAGCGCTGGGCAGCTGGCTTGATGCCAGGGCGCACGGCGGAACCTGGTTGATACGCATCGAGGACCTGGATGCCGCGCGCGTCGCACCCGGCGCCGCGGACACGATGGTGCGCACCCTGGCGGGACTCGGGCTGGAATCCGATGAGCCGATCCTCGTCCAATCGACGCGCCGGGATGCGCATGAGGCGGCATTCCGCCAACTCGCCGAAGAGCAACTCACCTATCCCTGCGCGTGCACGCGACGGCATACCGCCGCGGGCCCCTACGCGGGGACCTGTCGCAACGGCCCGCAGGGACAACCGCCTTGGGCCTGGCGGCTGCGGCTGCCAGCGACGGAGCAATGCGGATTCGAAGATGCCTTCCAGGGGTTGTGCCAGTTCCACTTCCAACAACTGGGAGACCCCGTGCTGCGCCGGCGCGACGGGCTGATCGCCTACCAGCTGGCCGTCGTGGTGGATGACGGCTTCCAGGGCATCACCGACATCGTGCGCGGCGCGGACCTGCTCGACGCCACCGCCTGGCAACTCCAGATCCGGCGGCATCTATCGCTGCCGGAAGTCCGTCACGGGCACCTGCCGCTGGTGGAGGGCCCGGATGGCCGCAAGCTCTCCAAGTCGGAGAGTGCTGCCTCGATAGCCACCCTCGCACCGGGCGAAGCGCTGGTCGAAGCCCTTCGAGCGCTGCGCCAGAGTCCGCCTGAAGGGCTGTCGCGCGAGCCGCCGGGAGTGGTGCTGTCGTGGGCCACGACGCACTGGAACCCGTCCGTCCTCAGGCTGACGGAGAAACCCGAGGTGCAATTCGATCCATTTTGATGTGTAATAGTTGGATGCACCCTTTTGGTGCGATGCAGTCATGGAGATCGACCATGGGCGAAGTGCGGATCGTCAAGAAGTACCCGAACCGACGACTCTACGACACCGTCGAGAGTCGCTACATCACGCTTGCGGACATCCGCCGCCTCGTCGCCGAACAGGTTGCATTCAACGTCATCGACAAGAAATCACAGCAGGACATCACCCGCTCGATCCTGCTCCAGGTGATCGCAGAACTCGAGCAGCGTGGCGAATCCCCTCTTACCCGCGAATTCCTTTCGCAGGTCATCCGCGATGCAGCTGTGCCGCAGCCACGACCCGCGGATCCGGCAGCGACCACCCCTTAGAAAGACGAAGGCCCCGCCACCAAGCGGTGACGAGGCCTCCGGATCGAACAGTCAGCGCGCCGTACGGCGCGCCTTCCGTCAGGCGAGGTCGACGTTGCGCATCGACAGGCGCACGCGGCCCTGGCGATCCACTTCCAGCACCTTCACCCGAACCACATCGCCTTCCTTCAGCTTGTCGCCGACCTTCTCGACGCGTTCGTCGGAGATCTGCGAGATGTGAACCAGTCCGTCACGACCCGGCAGGATCGTGACGAAGGCGCCGAAATCCATCAGGCGCGCGACGCGGCCTTCATAGATACGTCCCACCTCGACGTCCGCCGTGATCAGCTCGATGCGACGCTGTGCCTCGCGGCCGGCAGTGCCGTTGACCGACGCGATCTTGACCGTGCCATCGTTCTCGATGTCGATCGTCGTGCCCGTCTCTTCCGTGATCTGGCGGATGACCGCGCCACCCTTGCCGATGACGTCGCGGATCTTCTCCGGGTCGATCTTCAGCGTGATGATCGAGGGCGCCCACTCGGACATGTTCGCGCGCGGCGCGCTGATGACCTTGTTCATCTCCCCGAGGATGTGCTGGCGGCCCTCGAGCGCCTGCGACAGGGCGATCTTCATGATCTCGGGCGTGATGCCCTCGACCTTGATGTCCATCTGCAGCGCGGTGACGCCCGAAGCAGTGCCCGCGACCTTGAAGTCCATGTCGCCCAGATGATCTTCGTCACCCAGGATGTCGGTAATGACCTTGAAGCGCGAGCCCTCGAGCACGAGGCCCATCGCGACGCCGGCCACCGGCGCCTTGATCGGCACGCCGGCGTCCATCAGCGAGAGGCAGCCGCCGCAGACCGAGGCCATGGAGGAGGAGCCGTTCGACTCCAGGATGTCCGAGACCACACGAACAGTGTAAGGGAAGCC
>JBDLPS010000168.1:0-5871 GCA_039800965.1 Pseudomonadota bacterium
GCTTCCGCACGCACCTCGGTGCGGTGCGCTGGCCCGAGCGCCAGCTCGTCATCGAAACCGGCGCGGTCGTCGACCTCGCCGGTTGATCAAGTCTTGCGGCGCGATTCCAGCGCGAGCGGCACGAGGCCCGCGATCAGGAAGGCAACGCCGGTGGCCGCGCCCAGTCCCGTGTAGCTGAGGCTGGACCAGAGCAGCCAGGCAGCGTTCGCTGCAAACAGCGCGGGCACTATCGGATAACCCGGCACGCGGAACGGGCGCTCGCGTTCGGGATGCAGGTGGCGCAGCCGGAACACCGCCAGCGCCACCATCAGGATGAACAGCCAGAAGACGGGCGCGGTGAATTCCACCATCGACGCGAAACCGTTGCGCGTCAGCGTGGCGAGCCCGATGAGCCCCAGCGTCACCAGCATCTGCACGAGGATCGCGCGGCGCGGTGCGCCGCTCTCGTGCCAGCCGTCGAGCCAGGCGAAGCTGCGCCAGTCGCGGCCCAATGCGAAGTTGCTGCGCGCGCCGAAGAAGATCGTTGCGTTCACGGACTTCATGCAGGAGACCGCGACGATCAGCGCGATCAGCGTGCCGGAGCCTGGCCCATAGGCGACGCGGAACAGATCCGCGGCCGGCGTGGACGAGGCGGCTACCGCGTCGCGCCCCAGGCCGTGCAGGTAAGCGAAATTCACCGCGAGGTAGATGAGCGTCACCGCGCCCAGCCCCAGCACCAGGCCGCGCAACACGCCGCGGCGCGCATCGTGTGCCTCGGCCGAGATGTAGGCCGCTTCGTTCCAGCCACCGTAGGTCAGCAGCACGAAGACCATGGCGAGGCCCAGCCGTCCGCCGATGGAGCCGCCTTCCGCGGCGGGCGTCGAGGTGACAGCCGGTGTCAGACCGTGCGCGCGCAGGCCGGCGATCACGATGGCGATGATCGCGATGACGGCGATGCCGAGGAAGAGGTTCTGCGCCGCGCGCGCCTTGTGCACGCCGAGCGCGTTCACGCCGCTGAGCAGCACGGTGAGGATGGCGGCCCACCAGTACGAGGAGTGCGTGCCCAGCGGCAGGATGGGCGAGAAGTAGTCGCCGAAGGTGATCGCGAGCATCGCGATGGAACCGGTGACGATGACCGTGGATCGTGACCAGGCGTACAGGAAGGCCAGGCGCTTGCCCCAGGCAAGTCGCAGGAAGTGGTATTCGCCACCGGTGTCGGGGAAGGCGGCGGCCAGTTCCGCATAGCAGAGTGCGCCGAGGATCGAGAGCAGGCCGCCCAGGCCCCAGAACGCGAGCAGCCCCGCGTCCGAATGAACCATGCCCGCGACCAGCGCCGGGGTCTTGTAGATGCCCGCGCCGACGACCGTGCCGACGATCAGCGATACAATGTCGAACGTGCGGAGGATGGGCCTCGGGGCATGAGCCGTCATCTGCGATCCTTCGGAGGGCCTGCGGTGCTCGGGAGTCGTTCTTTTTGCCGGGCGCTGTGCTGGGCCCTGGTCACGGCGGCGGCGCTGGGCGCATCGGCCCGTGCCGCGGAAATCCGCGACGCGCATGTTCTCATGTCGGATGGTGTCCGACTACATTACCGGGAAGCCGGCGAGGGTGGTCCTGCCCTGGTATTCATTCCGGGATGGCTGATGCCCGCCGAGATATTCGATGCGCAGCTCACGGTGCTTTCGGCCGGCCACCATGTGTTCGTGATGAGTCCGCGGTCGCAGGGGCGGTCCGATCTCTTCGCAGGGCCCCACACGCCGGAACGTCGGGCGCGCGATATCCACGAGTTCGTCAGTCGGGTCGTGCGAGGACCTTTCGTCCTCGTCGGCTGGTCGCTCGGCGTCATGGAGGGCCTGGACTACGTGCAGCGCTTCAGGCCGTCGGAACTGAAGGGGTTGGTGCTGGTCGACAACTCGATCGGGGAAGCGAAACCACCCCGCGCCTCGGGTCGCCCCCAGGGTCCCGAGACCGACTTCCAGCGCCGGGAGCGGCTGCGGGCGTTCGTACGGGGCATGTTCCATACCCCGCAGCCGGAGCCCTTCCTGGCGGTGCTGGACCGCTCCGCGCAGCGGGTTCCGCGCGACATCGCGGAGGAGCTGCTGGCCAAACCCTACCCTCGTGAATACTATAAGTCGGTTATCTACAGGGAAGCCGTCCCCGTGCTCTACGCGATTACTCCGCGTTTCCGGGAGCAGGGCGAGGCACTCATGGCGCGACTGCCGGTGGCGCGCGTCAGCGTGTACCCGGACGCCGGCCATGCGTTGTTCGTGGACGCTGCGGACCGTTTCAACGCTGAAATCGAGCATTTCGTCGAGGGAATCCACTGACCGTGTCCAGCCGAGTGGCCACATTGCTGGTTCGTGCAGCCCCCGGCCTCGCGGCCGCGGCCTGCCTGCTGGCGTCTCCCGCGCTGGCAGTGGGGGCTGGCGTGGCGGCTGACTCCGGGCCGGCTGCGCCGGCGCCACGCAAGGCGGCCAAGCCACCGTCGGCCAAAACCTCGTCCGGCGGCAAGCCCGCCGCCAAGGCCCCGGCGAAGACCGCTGCCAAGGCAGCAAGCAAGTCCGGAAAGCCGCGACGCAGCAGCCTGTCGGCCCGATTCTTTGGCGCCAAACCCGATGTCGTCCGGGACGATGAACTGCTCGGTGGCACCACCCGTCGCGGCTGCGCGGTCACGGGCAGCAAGCCCGAGGATCTGCTGTCCGAGGCGGGCGTGCAGGACCATGACTTCCTGAATGCGCTGCGGCGCGAGGTGCCCGCTGCGGTGTCGGGCATCAAAGGTTGCCTGTCCTACGTGCTGACCACCACGCGTGGCGGGGTGCTGCGTGCATTCGGTTTGCGCCTGCCGGCCGAGGCGGGCCAGTCCGACCGGATCGTGCTTTTGTCCCGCGATGCGCCTGCAGAACCGGTCTCGACGCATATCGAGGACATCGGCAAGGCCGTTCGTGACCTCGCCACGGTCAGCCTGCCGCTGGGGGATTTCGCCGCGCACGCGCTCGATTTCCAGACACCGCTGCCGGCCGATGCCCTGCATTCGTTGCACGCGCTCGTGACGCAGATGCATCCGAAGTCGGGCGAAGGCGCCGGCACCGAGGGCCTGGTCGTGCGCGCGGCCTATGATGATGGCGATACCGAATCGTCAGGCCGCATCCAGAGCGTCGAAATCCTGCGCGAATCCACGGGCGAGGTATTGCGGCAGGCTTTGTGGGTCGAGCGGGATGGGTTGCCCGGCGGCTATTTCGCGCCGGACGGTACCTCCTACGAACATTCGCTCTGGACCGCTCCCGTCACGTTCACCCGCATCTCGCGTGGCATCGGCAACTTCAAGACGACGGCCCGCAAGCCGGTGGTGAAGCGCAATGCCAAGGGTTCCAAGGTGGTGATGGTGCGCACCACCAAGCGCGGCCCGCATGTCGGGGTGGATTACGCGGCTCCGACGGGCATGCCGGTGATCGCCGTGGCTGACGGAAAGGTGGTCGAGATAGGTCCTCGTGGCGGGTACGGCAACCTGGTGATCATCGAGCATGCCGGTGGATACACGACGCGCTATGCACACCTGTCCGCCTTTGCGCCGGACCTCGAGGTCGGCGCGGAGGTGAGGCGCGGCGAGGAAATCGGGCAGGTCGGTTCGACGGGATTCTCGACCGGACCGCACCTGCATTTCGAGATCCGTCGTGACGGCGTGTATCTGGATCCGCTCGACCAGCGACTGAACTTCGGTCTCTGGTCGATGCGTCCTTCCGATTATCTGCCGATGCTCAAGCAGAGCCTGATCACCGACGCCCCGCGTTGACCTAGCGCGGTGACGCGTTCGTGCGCCGTCCGACCAGCAGTGCGGAGCCGGCTTCCTTCTCGTATCCGATCCTGAACGGCAGCTGCCCCTTCGAAGGATGGTTCGAGAATTCCTCCGCGAAGGCCCGTGCCGCTGTATTGCGCTTCCACAGTGTCTGCGGGGCCGTGAACCTGCCGTAGTGCGAGAGCGTGTAAAGCGCGTGCAGGCGATCCACGCCGAAGCCTGTTTCGTCCTGCACCAGGAAGGGCGCTGCCGGCGTGCTCAGCAACGCGGACAGCGTCGAGAAATGTGGGCTTTGCAGCAGGTGGGAGGCGGACTTCAGGAACAGCACGCCGCGGTTGCTTCGTGCCAGGAATTCGGTGCCTGCCGGGTCGGCGCGCAGTCCGGCGTTCGACAGGTCGATCACCAGGTAGTCCACGGTGACGGCGCGACCGTCGCGGCGATGCGCTTCGAAGCGGACGCCCTGTGGCTTGCGAGGATCGCCGGCGGCCAGTGGCTGCAAGCTGCCGTCGGGGCCGAGTGCCATTGCGGACGCATTGCCCAGCGTTGCGCCGCCGAATGCGATCGAATAGGCGAGCAGCTTGATGAAGTGCGGCTTCGCACCACCCACGCCGTTCAGGTCGTGTGTCCGGTAGTACCCCAGTTGCGAGAAGAACCGGATCATCGAGCATTCACGTGCGATCTTCTCCGGCGATGCGTCCTCCGGCCTGTCCAGCAGTTCGTATTCCGGCTTCTGGTCTGCCACCAGCGTCAGGTGGGAGGCCTCGGGGAACAGTGCCAGCGCAGTGACGACATCCGGCCCGGAGAACAGGTACAGCACGTCGCGACCTTGCGCATCCGGCAGTTCCTGGCGGCTCCATTCGCTCATGCGGGCGGCGAACTGGCGTTCGTAGCCGGACAGTTGCTGCTGGAAGCTGGGGCACTGCACCTCGGACAAGCGCTGCAGCCCGGCCGGCACGGGGGCGGCCTGCAGTGACGGAGCCAGGGCAAGCAGCGCCAGGCCTGCAGTGCGACGGAACAGCTCGGGCGAGGGCATCTTCGATCCTTGGGGCGGCAGTGCGGAGCGGCGGATTCTAGGCCATGCCGGGCACGCGCAGCGCGCCCGGCAGGATGTCGATCCTGACCGGCGTGGTGCCGACCACCTGGCCGTCGCATTGCACTCCCATCGGCGGGGACAGGGTCAGCACGGCACCCCGCGCGCGAGCGGACATCACGTTCGGGTCCTGATGCAGGCGGCCGTTGAACAACATCGGCAGTCGCAGCAGGTTGTACCAGGGGCCGCCGTCGCGGACGGTGACGAAGTCGAGCAGGCCGTCGTCGTCCCGCGCACCGGGTGCGATATGCATGCCTCCGCCCGTCCAGGGGCCTATGGCGCCGAAGGCGACCATGCTGCGGGGGCTGCCGAGCCGCAGGTCCTCGTTCGGCCCGGCGGCGCCGTACAGTGCCAGGTCGAGCGCCGGGCCGGAAAAGGTGAAGAGCCCCCGGAGCAGGGCGATCACGTAAGCGAGTTGGCGCGGGCCGCGGCGCGAGAGGAGGGCCAGCACGTGGGTATCGAACCCGGCGCCGCACTCGACCACGAAATAATGCGTGCGACCGTCCGGGAAGCGCAGGCGCCCCACGTCGTGCGGCCGTTCGGCTGCGGACGCGAGGTGGCGTGCCCACTGCACTGGATCACGCGGCAGCTGCAGTTGCCGGAACCAGTCGTTGCCGGTCCCTGCTGGCAGGACCGCAAGCCAGGGTGTCGTCGTCGTGGGGGTTCCGAAGGCCTCTGCCAGACCGTTGAGTGCTTCGTTGACCGTGCCGTCCCCGCCGACGGCGACGAAGCGTCGTTCGCCGCGCGCCCAGGCTTCCGCAACGGCGGCGGAGCCGTCGCCCGCGGCCTGTGTCCAGTGGATCCGTGGCTCGATGCCCGCGGCGAGCAATGCCGCGGCGTGGCGCGGCCAGAGCCGGCGTGCCCGCCCGCCGCCCGCGACGGGGTTTGCGATGAACAGCATCTAGTCCCCGTTCATGCTGACTACCAGCCGCATGGCGGAACGGTTGGCCTCGGCACCCGATCCGTGCCGGATCCAGGCGGGGAACAGCACCATGTCGCCCGGCGCGGGTGA
>JBDLPS010000169.1:0-6383 GCA_039800965.1 Pseudomonadota bacterium
CAGACGGTGTTGACCAGTTCGCCGAGGCTTATGCCGTCGTCTTCCGGCAGGCTCTGGGGCGGCAGTGCGTAGGTCGCGTCGGTATTCATGCGCTCTGCTCGTATCCCAGTTTGCGGATGCGCTCGGCCCAGTGGCCCACGCCCGCGTTGATTTGCTGGTAGACCCGCTGGAAGACGGCGCCGTCCTTGCCGATCGGGTCGACGATGTCCTGCTGGTCGAAATGGCCGAGGCGGAACACGCGCCCCCGCGAGAGCGGGTAGAGGCCTTCGATTTCAGTGCGGTGGTCGGCTTCCATCACCAGCACGAGGTCGCTCTGCCGCAGCATCCATTCGGCGAGGCGCTCGGCCCGCAGCGCGCTGCCGTCGAGTCCTTCGGCGGCGAGAAGACGCTGCATTTTCTTGTCCACCGGCTGGCCCGCGTAGGCGCGCAGTCCGGCGGAGCGGACTTCGAGGCCGGGGAGTGCGCGCGCCAGCAGCAGCTGGGCCACGGGGCTGCGGCAGACGTTGCCGATGCAGACGGTGAGGACCTGCCGGATCACCTCGGGTCAGCGTCCCTGTACCGCGTTGCTCGTGTACGCCGCGTTCTGCACCGCGCCCGTCGTCGGCAGGAGCAGGCTGACCACGCGGTTCCACTGCGCGAGCGGCGCGGCATCGACGTAGACGACGTCGCGGGCGCGCAGCTCGAAGCCATCGGCCAGCGCCAGCTTGACCGGCGAGCGGGCATCCAGGTGGAAGACCTTGGGCGGTGCCTCGGTGCCTTCGTTGCGGATCACGTAGATCTGGCCCGCGTTGGCCGAGGCCGAATTCACGCCGCCGGCTTCGCCCAGCGCTTCGTTGAGGTTGAGCTTGCCGTTGCGCAGGTAGACCGGCGCGGGGCGGCTGACTTCGCCGAGCACGAATACGCGGCTCTCCTCGCGCGGGAAGACCTTGACCAGATCGCCTCCTTCAGCGTGAGACGCGCGGGGTTGATGCCGCGTTCGGTGAGCTGCGGCAGGCTGATGTCGTAGAAGCGGTCGCCACGGATGATGCGGATGCGGCTGCTGTCCGCCATCGGGGTGAGGCCGCCCGCGCGCCACAGCGCCTCGGCCAGCGTCATCGGGATGTCGGTGATGGCCTGCTGGCCCGGCGTGCGCAGCTCGCCGTCGAGGAAGACCTTCTGGCTGCGGTAGGCCTGCACGCGCACCGCGACCTTGGGGTTCTTGAGGAATTTCTTCAGGCCCTGTTCCAGGCGTTGCCGGACCTCGGCATCGGTCAGTCCCCTGACGCCGATGTTGCCCACCAGGCCGTACTGGATCTGGCCGTCCGCGCCGACCGTGAAGCCGGCCGGCATGTTGCCGCCGGACGGCACGGCGCCCGGGTCAATGGTGCTGGTGGGCGTGGTCGTCGCCGGCAGGTTGAGCTCCGGGTGGCTCCACAGGGTGATGCCCAGCACGTCGCCGACGCCGATCCGGTAGGTCGCCTGGGGCGTCATCAGGTCGGTGAGGGAGGGCGGTTGTTCGCCGACCGTCTGGCGGCGCTGCTCGGCGATGACCTCGGGGCTGATGGCAATCAGCTGGGCGGCGGGCGTTGCCGCGTCCTGGGTTTCGGCACCCATGCGCATGCCGGGGGCATGCACGCAGCCGACGAGGAGCGCGGCCAGGGAAAGGCCACCGAGGGCAGCCCTAAGGCCGCCGGTCGCGGTATTCAGGGAGCTGGATCGCATGCCCCCAGTATAGACATAATTCGGGACAGGAATATGTAATATCAACAAGGACCTGCCGGAAAAACCTGCAAGTCCGGTTCAGGCGTCCGGGGCCACCCGCGGCCACAGGCTCCGGAAGGATTCCGTCAGGAAAACGGTCGCGTCCCCATAACGGGCCTCGTGCTCCCGGGCGGGCCTGGCGGCCAGCATGTCGGCCGGCGCATAGCCCTTGCGGAGCATCTGCGTGAGGCGCGTGGACAGGTCCGCCAGGATGGCCCGTTCGGCTTCCAGGTCCTGCCGGCCGACCAGGGTCCGCCCGCTGGCCGTCACCACCCGGGTCTGCTCGTCGCACTGGTCGATCAGCGTCCTGTAGCCGTTGGCCGTGCCGGTGATCCAGCCGCCCGTCACCCAGTCCGCCGTGGGCCAGCCGTCGCCGGCCACCACGCCGCCGGTCACCAGCACGTTCGCCTTCACGAATTTCACGTAGAGATCACCGTCCGTGTGAGCCTGCGAGAGATAGCCATAGCGCAGTTCCTCGTCGCCCAGGGCGATGTGCCCGCTGCCGTAGGTGGTGGCGGTGGGACGCGCGATGGCGGGCAGTCGCTTCACCGGTGCGCCGTCCGGCGTGTAACGCACGTCGGTGGACAGCCAGAGCGCGGTATTGGCATGCGCCAGGATCCGGGCGCCGGCCTTGCCCAGCGTTTCGTTGAGGCCGGTGCGGTCCGCGTGCCAGTGTGTGTTGATGAGCGTGTGCGCGCGCCGGGCACCCAGGGTACGCAGCGCCAGCTGCAGCGCCGCAGGGCCGGCCTCGCGGCTGCCGCCGTCGACGAGCACCAGGCCCTCGCCGTCGCGCGCGGCGACGATGTTGCCGCCGGCACCGGTGATGAGCAGCAGGTGGTCGGCAAGGCGCGTGACCACCGGCGCAGGCTGCGCGGCGGCCTGCGCGCCCCTGATGGGCAGGGCCGCGGCCGCCACGGCGCCCAGCCCGTTGACGAGGAATTTGCGGCGGTCCGTGGTGTGGTCCATGGGCAGGGACTATATGCTTTCGTGTCGGGTAACGGGGGCGCCGGGGCGTGCCTGTGCCCGCCGGAGAATGAACCCAGATGCGTCACGGCCAGTCCCTTTTGCTGATCGCCTGCCTTGCATTGCCCGGCCTGCTGCCGGCAGCGGAACCTGTCGCCGCCGCCGGCCATTTCGCGATGCTCGAGAAATACTGCGTCGGCTGCCACAACGCCACCGACTGGGCCGGTGGCATCGCGATGGACACGCTGTCGAAGGACACGATCCCGGCGGATGCGGAGATCTGGGAAAAGGTCGTGAGCCGCACGCGCGGTGGACTGATGCCGCCACCGGGGGAGCCACGCCCGAAAGGCCAGGAGCTGAAGGCCTTCGTGTCCTGGATGGAAGGCACGATCGACCGCGCGGCCTTGCCGAAGATGGAGCCCGGCCATGTGCCGCTGCATCGCCTGAACCGGCGTGAATACACCAATGCCGTGGAAACGCTGCTGGGCCTCAAGCTGGACCCGAGCGCGCTGCTTCCGCAGGACGATTACAGCGACGGCTTCGACAACATCGCCAAGGTGCTGCAGGTCTCGCCGTCTTTCCTGGACCAGTATCTCTCGGCCGCGCGCAACGTCGCGGTGATGGCCGTGGGCAATCCGGCGGCGCGTCCGGCGGGCACGCCCTATGTGAACAACGAGGGCGGCAAGCAGCTCACGCACGTCGAGGGCCTGCCCCTGGGTACGCGTGGCGGCATGGTGGTGGATCATGTCTTCCCGGCCGATGGCGAATACCAGCTCAACATCGGCGACATGGCGCATGCGCTCTGGGTCGAGGGCATGGAATTCGAGAACCAGCTGATCGTCGTGGTGGATGGTCGCAAGGTCTACGAGACGACGCTCGGCGGCGACGAGGACCAGAAGTCCATCGACCAGAAGGGCGATCCGGCTGTCGACCAGATCAACCTGCGACTGCGCAACATCCGCTTCAAGGCGAAGGCCGGGCAGCATCGCCTGGGCGTCACCTTCCTGGCGCGCAGCTTCGCCGAATCGGACGCGCGGCTCACGCCCCTGCTGCCGGGTGGTGGCGAGGAGCGCGTGCTGCGCGTGAAGTCCTTCGAGGTGCGGGGCCCCTTCGCTGCCGAAGGGGTGAGCGCCAATGCCGTCCGCGCGAAGGTCTTCGTCTGTCAGCCGACGTCGGCCGTGGAGGAGGCGCCCTGCGCACGCCGCATCCTCACGACGATCGCGCGCCGTGCCTACCGCCGTCCGCTGCAGGAGGCCGATGTGACGGCCTTGATGGCGGCTTTCGATGCATCGCGCGCCGGCGGCAAGGGTTTCGACGATGGCATCCGTGGCGGCATCACGCGCATCCTGGCGAGCCCCGATTTCCTGTTCCGGGCCGAGGAGGCGCCTGCCGGCGTGAAGCCGGGCGAAGCCTGGCGCCTCAACGACCTGCAGCTGGCCTCGCGCCTGTCGTTCTTCCTGTGGAGCAACATCCCGGACGAGGAACTGCTGTCCATTGCCGAGCGCGGTGAATTGCAGAAGCCCGAAGTGCTGGCCCGCCAGTTGCGCCGCATGGTCGCCGACCCGAAGTCCATCACGCTGGCGCAGGATTTCGCCTTCCAGTGGCTGGGCATGAAGAAGCTGGCGGACATCGAGCCGGACCCGGCCGTCTTTCCGTATGCGGCGAACCACCGGGACATCGATGGCGACATCCGGCGTGATTTCCGCGAAGAGCTGAAGCTCTTCGTCGACAGTGTGTTCCGTGGCAACCGTCCGGTAACGGACCTGCTGACCGCGGATTACAGCTACCTCAACGAGCCGCTGGCGCTGCATTACGGGATCCGCGACGTGAAGGGCGCCACGCTGCGCCGCGTGCCGCTGGCCGATCCGAACCGCCATGGCCTGCTCGGCAAGGCTGCCGTGCTGATGGTGACGTCCTACCCGAACCGCACCGCGCCGGTGCTGCGCGGCGGATGGATCCTGGACAACATCCTGGGCACGCCGCCCACGCCGCCGCCGCCGAACGTCGAGGCGCTCAAGGATCCGGTCGCCGGCGGCAAGGTGCTGTCCGTGCGCGAACTGATGGTCGCGCACAGCCAGCAGAAGTCCTGCCATGCCTGCCACGGCGTGATGGATCCGCTGGGCTTCGCGCTGGAGAGCTTCGATGGCGTGGGTCGCCTGCGCGAGCGCGACCGCATGGCCGGTTCGCCGATCGACACGCGGGCCGAGTTGCCCGATGGCACGCCGATCGCGGGGCCGACCGACCTGCGCAAGGCTCTGCTGGCCAATGCAGGTCAGTTCGTCCAGACGCTCACCACCAAGCTCATGACCTATGGCACGGGTCGGATGGTGGAGTGGCAGGACATGCCGACGGTCCGCGCCATCGTCGCGGACGCGGCGAAGCAGGATTACCGTTTCGAAGCGATCGTGGCTGGCATCGTCGCCAGCCCGCAGTTCCGGATGAAGCGCCTGCCGGCCGAAAAGCCGGCGCCGCAGACGCGCACCGCCGCGGTCATGCCCTGAAAGAGGACGCAGCCCATGTTCATCACCAAGAAGCATCTCTCGCGCCGCACGATCCTGCAGGGAGCGGGCGCATCGGTCGCGCTGCCGCTGCTGGACGCCATGATCCCCGCCGGTACCGCGCTCGCAGCGACGGCCGCAAGGCCCTTGCCGAAACTCGGTTTCGTGTATTTCCCGCATGGCGCGGTGATGTCGGAGTGGACGCCGAAGGCGACGGGTCGGGACTTCGAGATCCCGAAGATCCTGGAGCCCGCCGCGAAGCACAAGGATTACCTGACCATCGTCAGCGGCCTGCGCAACCGCGGCGGCGAGAGCAACACGCCGCACGCGATCATCGCCGGCACCTGGCTGGGCTGCGTGGCGCCGGCCGTGAGCCACGACCCGCGCGCGGGCACGACCATTGACCAGATCGCTGCGCGCGCGATCGGCAGCGACACGGCCTTCCCGTCGCTGGAACTGTCGACCGAGGGCGGCACGGTCTGCGATCCGGCCTATGGGTGCAGCTACGGCAACACGATTTCGTTCCGTTCGCCGACCCAGCCGCTGCCCATGGAGTACAACCCCCGCAAGCTCTTCTACCGGCTGTTCGGGCAGGGCGATACGGCGGACGAGCGCACGGCCATCGTGCGCGAGACGGGCAGCATCCTCGATGCGATCACCGGCGACGCCAAGGTGCTGGAACAGCGCCTCGGCGGCCAGGACCGCGCGATGCTGTCGGATTACCTGGACTCGGTGCGCGAGATTGAGCGCCGCGTGAAGAAGATGCAGAGCCAGGGCCTGGGGGGCGTGCAGCTGCCGGATGCGCCCGTGGGCATCCCGACGGATTTCGAGGAACACCTCAAGGTGACGTTCGAGCTGATCGCGTTGGCCTGGCAGGCGAACCTCTCGCGCGTGGCGACCTTTATGATGGCGCGCGAGGTGAGCATGCGCACCTACAACAACCTCGGCATTTCCGATGCCTTCCATCCGTTGTCGCACCACCAGAACAACCCTGAAAAGGTGGCGAAGCTGGTGAAGGTGCAGAACTTCCACACCAAGGTCTTCAACACCTTCCTCGATCGCCTGGCGAAGACGCCCGACGGCGATGGCACGCTGCTCGACCATTCGATGGTCCTCTTCGGCAGCAACATGTCCAACAGCGACATGCACAACAACAATCCGCTGCCGGCCGCGGTCTTCGGC
>JBDLPS010000170.1:0-16428 GCA_039800965.1 Pseudomonadota bacterium
TGAAGGCCTCTAATCGGTAGATGCCATTTTTTTGACGTGCACAATGGGAACGAGGGCATCGTCAATTAAGACGATTCCATGATTCGCAAAGGGGAGAAGGGGCGACAGCCTTGCTGCACGCCCCCGGTCGACGTTACTTCGCCGGCTCGATGCGCAGGACCGCGCCCTTCAATTCATCCGTGAGCACGTAGAGCAGGCCATCCGGGCCCTGCTTCACGTCGCGGATGCGCTGGTGCAGGTCGGCAAGCAGCGTCTCGCGCCGCAGCTCTTCCATCTTCTCGTTCATCAGCACGCGATCGAGGCGGCCGGTGCCGGGGATCTCGCCGGTGCGCACGCCGGCCACGAACAGGTCGCCCTTCCACTTGGGCAGCTTGTCGCCGGTATAGAACGCAAGGCCGGTGACCGAGATCGACGGCGTCCAGTAGATGACCGGGGGCTCGAAGCCGGCATGCGTCGGCTCGTTCGAGTTCGCCTGCCAGGGGCCGGGATAGGTGCGCCCCAGGCTCACCTTCGGCCAGCCATAGTTGCGGCCGGGCTTCAGGACGTTGATCTCGTCGCCACCGTCCGGCCCCATTTCGGTGACCCACATCTCCTTCGTGGCCGGATGGCGCGCGAAGCCGAGGATGCTGCGGTGGCCCATCGAGTAGATCTCGGGGCGGGCACCGGCCTTGCCGACGAAGGGATTGTCCTGCGGCACCGTACCGTCGTCCTTCAGCCGCAGCACCTTGCCGATCAGGTTGGTGTTTTCCTGCGCCTCGTTGCCCGTATAGCCCGGCGTCGCAAGCCAGAGGTAGGCGTCGGCATCCACATGCATCGCCAGCGCGCCATGCAGGTCGGGCGAGGAGAACACGTCCTTCACGTCGAGAAGGCGGTTGCCTTCGAGCCGGCCGCGCGCCACGGCCACGCCCGTCTTTCCGTCGCCGAAAGACTTGGTGTAGCTGATGTACAGCAGGTGGTTCTCGGCGAACTTCGGATGCAGCGAGACGTTCATGTAGCCGTGCGTCGCGCCCAGCGCACCGGACTGCCCGGAGTACACCGAGGCCGGCGTGCCCTCGATGGGCTTGGGGTCGAGCTTGCCGTCGCGCACGATGCGCAGCAGGCCGCGACGCTGCGTGAACAGCATCTCGCCGGTCGGCAGCCAGGTCACCGCGTAGGGATATTCGACATCGCGCAGCAGCACCGACACGCGGATGTCCTGCTGTTCGGCCGTCTTGTAGGTCAGCGGGCCCTTGGGCAGCGGGATGTTCTGCAGGCCGGTCGGCGCGACCGGCGCCCCGTTCGCGAAGGGCACTTTCTGCTGCGCGCCGGCCGTGCCGGCAGCAAGGGTGGCGATGCAGGCGGCGAGCGGGAGCGACAGCAGTTTCATGCGGACCTCAGAAGTTGAACTGGATGTTCGGATCGTCCGGAACGGAAAAGTCGTAGGCCTTGGTGAAGCCGATCCACCGGGCCAGGAACAGCACGGCGACCCACAGCAGGATCGACAGCAGGCCGGCGATCTTCGCGGCGCGCGGTGACTGCACGCCGACATCCCAACCGGCCACGCCGCGGCGCGTATAGCGCTCGAAGATCAGCATATTGATGCCGGCCGCAACGATGGCCGTGAGTTTCAGGCCGAAAGCGCGGTTGATCAGGTAGGTATGGGCGTTCGCGATGAACATCAGCACGCCTGTCACGGCCGCCAGCGCGAAGGCCGCCCAGGTGATGCGCGTCATCTCTTCGGACACGCGCGTGAAGGCCCGCTTCACGCCGGGAATGCCGAGCAGGCGCAGGTCGACGACGAAGATGGTGCCGAACACCGTGGCGGCAGCCAGCACGTGCGTGGCCTCGACGACGGGCATGGCCTTGAGCGAGCCGCGCATCCACTCACCGATGAAGGACGCCTCGAGCGGCTGGAAGAAAGCGGCGAGATCCATGGTCACGAACTCCCGGGCTCAGCCATGCAGTGCCAGCGACTGCCAGACTTCGACGTCGTAGGCGATGGCACGGCCGAGGAAAACGATGGCAACCCACACGATGACCAGTGCGATGGCCCGGCCGCGCGCCGAAGACGTGGCCGGTGCACGCGCAAGGCTCAGGTTCAGGCCTCCCGCGATGACGACCAGCAGCATCTTGAGCCAGAACGAGGTCGCGCCGAATTCACGCGCGGGCTCGCCGATGATGAGCACGATGCCCGTGGCCAGCAGCACGGCGAGCGCGCCGCGGATCCAGGGCATGAAGCGGCGCTGCACCTCGTCGAACGACAGGTCGGTGCCCGCGCGACCCAGTACGCGCAGGCAGACCATGAGGCTCGACACGAACACGATGCCGATCATCACGATGTGGATCGACTGCACGAGCGGGACGATCCAGCGCACGGCCTGGATCGTCTGGCTCAGCGCCGTGGCATGCAGCCACGCGGTGAAGGCATCCAAGGTCGGGCCTTACTTCTTCGCCGGCGGCTGCTGGCCGGGAGCGGTGCCGATGGGCAGCTGGCCGCCGCCGATCGTCTGGCTGCCGTCCACAGTGTCGCAGCCCTTGCCGGCGGCCGGCGGCTTCTTGTCCGGGCACTTGTAGATCGAGCCGGGGTTCACGCGGGCGCCGGCATGCTCGCCGCTGCGCAGCGGGTGCAGGCCCACGCTGAAGATCGTGCCCGGCGGGAAGCTGCTGACCGAGATGCCGTCGGAAGCGGCCTGGGCCGAACCGGTCATCTCGACCGCCCAGACCACGGGCTTGCCTTCGCCATCACGCTCGACGTTCTTGCGCTCGGCATTCATCGGCGCGAAGAAGATCTGGAGGTGGTTCGCATCCGGGTTCACGCGCGTCACGACGCCGGTGAAGGTCAGCGTCTTTTCCATGTCGTAGAGCGCGAAGGAATGGTGCGCCACGGCAGCGGCGGCGCCCACCGCCAGCACGGCCGCCACGGCCCCCTTGATGATCCTGCGCTGCGTATTGCTGTTCATGGTGTCGTCACTCCGTCAGTCAAACTTGCCATCAGTCGAATTTAAAGATGTCTTCGTTCACGGGCTTGCTCATGCCCTGCTCGAAATTCTGTTCCCAGTTCTGCGCCCAGGGGCGGCCGTACATGTCCGGGATCTTGAACGGTATCACCTGGCCGGGTGACACGGCAGTCGCCTTGCCGTCCACGGGATAGATCGTCGGGATGCACTCGATGAAGACGAAGGGCGTCGCCTTCTGGAAGTCCGAGGTCTTCACGTAGTTGCGGATGATGCGCACCGGCTCCACCAGCGCCTCGGGGTCGTAGAAGATCGACTCGTGGTTCAGGCCCAGGAACTTGCCGTTCTTGTCGCGGTTCGGCGAGTAGATCTCGATCGTCTGCAGCTTGCTCGAGAACTCGTAGGAACCGTGGTTCATCCAGCCCTGGATGTTGGACGTCCAGGTGATGAGCACGTCTTTATCCCAGAAGCCCACGGTCTCGCCGTACCAGCGCGGCACCTCGGGCCCCAGGTGCGGCACGTTGCCCTGGAGATTGAAGTCACGACCCACGTAGATGTTCGTGACGAAGTTGTCGGCCACGCCCGCCATGATCGTGACCAGCTGCGGGGTGACGACGATGTCCCAGTCCCAGGTGGCGTATTCGTGCCAGCGGCGCATGAAGCCTTCCGGCCAGCAGTACTGCGACGGCCACTGGCCGTGGTTCCCGACGCCCTCGTGGTAGGCCTGCTGCACCATGCGCTGCTGGTACTCGGGCGTCAGCAGCGAGAGCATCGTCGGCATCTGGTTGTGCCGGCCGCGGTACCACCAGTAGCTCTCGGCCGGGTTGCGGATGGCCTGCAGGTAGCGGCCGCTCCACTCGCCCGGCACCGTGGCATAACTGTGCTGCGTCGGGCCGCCGCGCTTCTTCGTCTCGGCCATCAGCGCCTCGTAGTGCGCCTGGGCCGACTTGAACTTGTAGGGGCTGACGATCGCAGCGCGCGGGTAGTCGCGGTCGCAGCGACCCCAGGGCGCATCGGCCGGGCCCTTGTCGCTGATCATGCGGGGGCCCGTGGCGCCCCACATTTCCTCGATCGCCACCGGGCTGTTGCAGCGGAAATAGCGCGGGTCGGTCCACAAGGCCTTGTCCTTGTAGAAATCCTTGGTCGTGAACAGGTCGACCGGCAGCGGGATCACGCCTGGCGGCGGCGCGCCGTTCTCGGACGAACCGAAGAAGGTGCCCTGCTTGGAATCATTCGGCCGGTTGGGGGCCGGCCCGCGTGAGCGGGTCGCGCCGACCAGCTCGTATTTGGCGAAATCCGCCACCAGCGGGGCGCCACGGCCCACGCTCTTGAAACCCGGATCGGCGACGTGCTGCGCCAGCGCCGGCGCGGCGAGGAAGCCCAGTACCGTGGCCGCAATGGCCCGGCTGATACGGTTTTTCATTCCCCCGCCTCTCGCTTGTCGTTATCCATCAGTTTCCCCGGATACTAATTGGAAACCGGGCCCGGCGTACAATCCCGGGCACCGCCTTCCCGACCGCCTGCTGAGAGGTTTCGATGACCCGTCAACGTTTCCTGCCTGTCGCGATGTTCCTGGCCTTCACGGCTGCCTTGCTGCCGGCCGCCCGGGCGCAGGTGCCCCCGCAGGCAGCCAGCCACGCCGACCAGGCCGCGATGCTCAAGAGCGCCGACCCGAAGCTGGCGAAGATGAAGAAACATGTCTTCGACTTCTGGCGCATCGTCTACGAGGGCGGCCATGTCGAGGAGGCGCCGAAGTACATGGCGCCCGAGTACATCCAGCACAACCCGAACCTGCCCTCGGGTCGCGACACCTTCGTGAACTTCTTCCGCACGGCACGACCGCCTAAGCCGGTGCTCGACCACATGAAGATGCCGGTCGTGTCGATCACGGCGGAAGGCAACCGCGTCGTGATCCTGTCAGCGCGCAAGGTGCGGGACCGGGCCAACGCCGACCACGTCTACTACATCACCTGGTTCGACGCCTTCCGCATCGACGACAAGGGCCTCATCGCCGAGCACTGGGACCCGTCCGAGATGTGGGTGGACGGCAAGCCGCCGGGCGCCGAGTTCTTCACGGAGTGGGACAAGTAACCCCGACCCGGCGTCAGGGCACCCGCCGCAGGACTTCAAGCGCGGCGAGTGTCTCGCCGCAGGGCGCGTCGAGCTTGAGGCTCAGCAGTTCATCGGCGCGCGTGCGGCCCAGGTTCAGCGCCGCCACGGGCTTGCCTGCCTCGGCGGCGGCCCGCACGAAGCGGTAACCGGAATACACCATCAGCGAGGAGCCCACGACGAGCAATGCGTCGGCCCGGGCCACGCCTTCGAAAGCCGCCTCCACGCGTTCGCGTGGCACCGGCTCGCCGAAAAAGACCACATCGGGCTTCAGCAGGCCACCGCAGGCTTCGCAGGCCGGTACGGTGAATGCCGCGAAGTCCGAAGCCTCGAGATCCACGTCACCATCGGGCCCGACCCGTGCATGTCGGTCGACCCAACCCGGATTCCGCGCGACGAGCCGCTGCTGCAGATCGGCTCGGCGTGTCCGGTCGCCGCAGGTCAGGCAGATCACCGTATCCAGCCGGCCATGCAGGTCGATGACGCGCTGGCTGCCCGCCTGCTGGTGCAGGCCGTCGACGTTCTGGGTGACCAGCAGATCGATACGGCCACTGGCCTCAAGCCCGGCGAGCACACGATGTGTGACATTCGCTTGCGCGAAGCCGAAGTATGGCCAGCCGACGAGACTGCGCGCCCAGTAGCGCTGGCGGACGGCAAGGTCGGCCACGAAGGCCGGATACTGCACGGGGGGCGAGCGCTTCCATGCTCCGTCTGTATCGCGGTAATCGGGAATCCCGGAATCCGTACTGCAGCCCGCGCCCGTCAGGACGAGCAGGCGGTCATGGCGGTCGATGAAGTCACGCAGTCGCTGGGCATCCACGCCAGCACTCTACCGCAAGGCGCCGGCTTGCCGGACGCCCGACCCCGTCGCACTATCGACCGAATGAAATCGATGCTGTCCGCGCTCGCAGCGCTGCTGCTGGCTCCACCCGTCGTGACGGCGGAAGCCCCGCCAGCCCCGCGCATCCCGCCGCCGCCGGCCGGCATGTTCGCGCCGCCGGGCCGGGCCATCACCCACGTGACGGGCGACCTCTACCGCGCGAACAACGGCGGCTGGTACGTCGCCTTCCTCGTCACGCCCGACGGCATCCTGCTCGTCGATACACTCAATACGGATTTCGCGAAGTGGCTGAAGGCCGAACTCGCGTCGCGCTTCCCGGGCAAGCCGGTGAAGTATGTCATCGAGAGCCACAGCCATTGGGACCATGCGGAAGGTGGCGCGGTATTCCGCGATACGGCCATCTTCATCGCGCAGGAAGGGGTGCTGCGCAACATGGACGGACGATTCCCCGCCCTGCCCGGCGACATCGTCGACCGCAACCATGATGGCCAGATCGACATCACCGAAGTCGAGCAGCCCTTCCTCGACCGGTTGTGGTACTGCGGGGCGACGCGCGGCGCGGTGACCTCCAAGGATCGGGACGGCGACGGCCGCGCCTCGCCCGCCGAATTCTTCGTCGACGTCGTGAAACCGGACATCGTGTACTCGGACCGCATGACGCTGCGCTTCGGCGGCAAGACCCTCGAACTGGTCTTCCCCGGCCGCAATCACGCGGACGACGGCACCGCGGTGCTCTTCAAGGACGAACGCGTGCTGTTCGGGGCGGACTTCCCCGCGGACGCGCTGGTGCAGGGTTCGATGCGCTCCCTGCCCAGCGCCTGCGGCCCTTTCGACGGGCACCCGCTGCGGGAATGGATCGCTTCCTACCGTCGGCTCGAGGCCCTGGATTTCGACCTGCTGATCGGCGGCCACGGCAACCGGCCGTTCAGCCGGGCCGACCTGGCGGAAGGGAGGGGCTTCCTCGAGGCCCTCGTTCGCGAGGTCGAGACCGCCCTGCGCAAGGGCATGAACCTTGCGCAGATGAAACAGGCGATCCACCTCGAGGCCTACCGGGACTGGGCGCACTACGACGCGCTGCGAGAACCGAACATCGAGGCCGCCTACCGCAACCTGCGCACCTACAAGTAGCGCGGCCGGGAGGTATAGTCCTCCCATGCTCCCCGCCCTCCTCGTCCTGATGCTCGTGACGGCCGTGGCCTTTGCGGTGACGCAGGTCGGCGCGCTGATCACGCTCCTGTTCCTCGGCGCCCTGCTGCTCATGGCCTACCAGCGGCTGCCCCTGCTGGCGTTCACCGCGACCTTCACCGCACTGCTCGGCGGCTACACCTGGTTCGGCGCCGCTTCCGGCACCTGGAAGGGCCTGCTCTGGCTCGTGCTGCTGGGACTCTGGCTGCTGAACCTGCGGCCGCTGCGCAAGGCGCTCATCTCCCGGCCCTTCCTCAAGGCCTACCTGAAGCTGCTGCCCGCCATGTCGGACACGGAGCGCGAGGCGCTGGCCGCCGGCAACGTGTGGTGGGACGGCGAGCTCTTCACCGGCAAGCCGGACTGGAAGAAGCTGCTGGATACCGCACCGGCCCAGCTCACGGCCGAGGAACAGGCCTTCCTCGACGGCCCCTGCGAGACGCTCTGTGCGATGGTGGATGACTTCGACATCACACACCGCCGCGCAGACCTGTCGCCCGAGACCTGGGACTTCCTGCGCCGGCATGGCTTCTTCGCGATGATCATCCCGAAGCGCTACGGCGGCCTCGAATTCGGCCGCTACGCACAGTCATCGGTCCTCACCAAGCTGGGCAGCCGCAGCATCACGCTCGCTTCGACGGTGGCAGTACCGAATTCGCTCGGCCCGGGCGAACTGCTCGTGCACTACGGCACGGAAGCACAGCGCCAGCATTACCTGCCGAGGCTCGCGCGTGGCGAGGACATTCCCTGTTTCGCGCTGACCAGTCCGACGGTCGGCTCCGACGCCGCCTCGATCAGCGACACCGGCATCGTCTGCCGCGGCCAGTACGGCGGGCAGGAAGTGCTCGGCATCCGCCTGAACTTCTCCAAGCGCTACATCACGCTGGCACCGGTCGCCACGGTGGTCGGCCTCGCGTTCCGCCTGTTCGACCCGGACCACCTGCTGGGCGACAAGGTCGACATCGGCATCACCTGCGCGCTGCTGCCGCGGGACACGCCGGGCATCAGCATCGGTCGCCGTCATTTCCCGCTGAACATCCCGTTCCAGAACGGGCCGATCCAGGGCAGGGACGTGTTCGTGCCGCTGGACGCCATCATCGGCGGCGTCGGGATGGCCGGACATGGCTGGCGCATGCTCATCGAACAGTTGTCGGTGGGTCGCTGCATCTCGCTGCCCGCAAGCGCCACGGGTGGCGCCGTCGTGGCCGCCTGGACCACGGGTGCCTATGCGCGCATCCGGCGGCAGTTCGGCACGCCGGTCGGCCGCTTCGAAGGCGTGGAGCAGGTCATCGCCCGCATCCTGGGCACGACCTACATCATGGACGCCGCCCGCACCGTGACCACCGGCGCGATCGACGGGGGCGAGCAGCCGGCGGTGCCAGCCGCCATCCTGAAGTACCACGTCACGGAGATGGGCCGGCAGGTCGGCAACGACGCGATGGACGTGCATGGCGGCAAGGGCATCATGCTGGGGCCCCGCAACTACCTGGCCCGCGCCTACCAGGCCGCACCGATCGGCATCACCGTCGAGGGCGCGAACATCCTCACGCGCAACCTCATCATCTTCGGCCAGGGCGCGATCCGCTGCCATCCGTTCGTGCTGCGGGAAATGGAAGCCGCGCGCGATCCGGACCGACAGGCCGGCGTGGATGCCTTCGACCGCGCGCTGTTCGGGCACGTCGGCTTCGCCATTTCCAACGCAGTGCGCTCCGCGGTGATGGCCTTGACGCTCGCGCGCTTCGAACCGGCGCCGGGTACAGGCCACGAGAAACGCTATTACCAGCACATCGAACGCTTCTCGGCGTCCTTCGCCTTCGCGGCGGACGTCGCGATGCTCGCGCTGGGCGGCTACCTCAAGAAGAAAGAAAGCCTGTCCGCAAGGCTGGGCGACGTGCTGTCCTACCTGTACCTCGCATCGATGGTGCTCAAGCGCCACCACGACAACGGCAATCCGCCGGAGGATCTCCCGGTCGTGGAGTGGAGTTGCCGCACGCTGCTCTACCGCGCACAGGAACAACTGCACGACTTCCTGCGCAACTTCCCGAATCGTCCGCTCGCCATGCTGATGCGTCTGGTCGTCTTCCCGCGCGGCCGCACCTACTCGGCGCCCGGCGACCGGCTCGGCGCGCAGCTTGCGGAACTGGCGATGACGCCAGGTCCGACGCGGGAGCGGCTCTGCCGGCATGCCTGGCGCAGCCCGCGCTCCGGCAACCCCCTCGGCCTGCTGCAGGAGGCGCTGCAATCCGCAATCGCCGTGGAGCCGCTGGAGCGCCGACTGCGCGTCGACGGTCTGCGCAGCGGCCGCATCACGGCCCTCGATTACGCCGGACAGGTCGGCCAGGCGTTGGGGCTGGGCCTGCTCGATGCCGACGAGGCACGACAGATGCTGGAGCATGAACAACGGGTGATGCAGATCGTCAACGTCGACGACTTCGACCCGCGGGAGCTCGGCGTCGCGCATGACTGAAGTCGATACGGCCGCGCAGGGCCTGTACCTGGCGTTCTACGGCTTCGCGGAAAGGCCGTTCACCATCACGCCCGACCCGCGCTACCTTTTCCTCAGCGGGCGCCACGCCGAAGCGCTGGCACACCTCGTCTACGGGATCGATGAAGCCGGCGGATTCATCCAGCTGACCGGCGAGGTCGGTACCGGCAAGACGACGATGATCCGCGCGCTGCTGGCGCGGGCCCCCAAAGGGGCGGAGATCGCGCTGATCTTCAATCCACGCATGGACGCGCCGGAGTTCATGCTGACGATCTGCGAAGAACTCGGGGTGATGGTGCCCAACGATGCGATCGGCAGCCTGAAGGACCTCGTCGACATCCTGAACGCCTACCTCCTGCGCGCGCACGCCGACGGCCGGCGCGTGGTGCTGGTCGTCGACGAAGCCCAGAACCTGTCGCCCGACCTGCTCGAACAGGTACGCCTGCTCACCAACCTGGAAACGGACACGCAGAAGCTGCTGCAGATCATCCTGATCGGGCAGCCGGAACTGCGCGAACTGCTCGGACGCAACGACCTGCGCCAGATCGCCCAGCGCATCACGGGCCGCTACCACCTCGAGCCCCTGTCCCGCCCGGATACCACCAGTTACATCCGGCACCGGCTGCGGATCGCGGGTGCAACACACGACCTCTTCACCGACGGCGCGCTGCGGGAATTGCATCGGGTCAGCGGCGGCGTCCCGCGGCTCATCAACATCGTGGCGGACCGTTCGCTGCTGGGCGGCTATGCCCAGGACCGGCACCGCATCTCCGCGGGCATGGTCCGCCGCGCCGCCGCGGAAGTCTTCGGACACCGTGTCCTGCCCCGGGGTGTCACCTTCGCAGCAGGCGCCGTGGCGCTGGGGGTCATGGCAACGCTCGCGCTCCTGCTGCTCAAGCCCGCCGAAGCGCCGCCGCCGCGTGCCGCGGCCGACGTCGTCTCGCCACCTGTGCCGCAGCCACCACCGACCCTGGCAGCGTTGCTGCAGGCGCTGCCCGAGACCGCCAGCCGTGACGATGCGTGGCGGCAGATGTTCTCGTTGTGGCAGGCCGCCTTCTCGGAAGGTGGGGAGGACGCCTGCGAACAGGCTCTGCGGCAAGGCCTCGAATGCCTGGGGGAGAACGGTACGCCGGCGCTGCTCAAGGCCCTCGACCGGCCCGCGATGCTGGATCTCGTCGCGGGCGACACGCGGCAGCCCGCGATCCTCACCGCACTGGACGGCGACAGCGCGACGCTCTGGATGGCCGGACGGATGCATACCGTGCCTGTCAGCCAGTTCCTGGCCGCATGGCCCGGGGACTTCGTGGTGCTGTGGAAGCCCCCCTCGCTCGATACACGCGCCTTGTCGCCGGGACACAGGGGACCCGCGGTCACGGAACTGCGCAGCCGGCTCGCGCGCTGGCAGGGTCGCGGCATTCCATCGCGCGAACCGGACAGCTTCGACGGCGGCCTGCAGTCAGCAGTACGCGAACTGCAACGCCAGCATGGCCTCAAGGACGATGGCATTGCGGGCGCGCGGACGCAGGCGGTGCTGGATGCCGCGCTCGCCGCACCCGATTCGCCGCGACTCTCGAAGCCCCGGATGGAAGCGCCCTGAATGTCCTTCATACTCGACGCACTCAAGAAGTCGGAAGCCGAGCGCAGCCGCCAGGCAGGGCCCGCGCTGCACGGAATGCGCACCACGACGCGGCCGGCCAGGCTGCCGACGGGTATCGCCGTCCTGCTGGGCGTGCTGACCTTGAACCTCGTGGGACTGGCTTACCTGCTGTTGCGCAAGCCGTCGCCGCCACCGGCCCCGCCGACCACCACCGCCGCACCGCGGCCCGTCGCCGCGCCCCTGCCACCACGCCAGACCCGCATGCTGGAGCCCCTGGCGCTGCCTGCACCCGGCGCCGCACCGCCACCGGTCGTGATGCATGAGCCGGCAACACCACCGCCCGCGCCGGCATCCGTGCCGAGCTTCGCGGAAGTGGCCGCATCAGGCGGCACCTGGCCCGAACTGCGGCTGAGCCTGCACGCCTACGATGCCGATGCCTCGCGTCGTTTCATCCTGCTGAACGGCATGCGCCTGCGTGAAGGCGAGACCGCGCCCGACGGAATGCGGGTCGAACAGATCACCGAGGCCGGCGCCATCCTGGAATGGCGCGGCCGGCGCTTCATGCTTCCGCGAAACGAGTAAGCGCGTCTCCCGCCAGCCTGAACGTCGTCCATTCATCCATCGGTTCAGCACCGATGCCGCGGTAGAAGGCGATCGACGGCGTGTTCCAGTCCAGCACCGACCATTCCATCCTGCCGCAGCCGCGCAGCGTCGCGCGCCGCGCCATTTCGCGCAGCAGGGCGGTACCGATGCCGGCACGACGCTCGGCCGGCTGCACGTACAGATCCTCCAGATAGAGGCCTGGACGACAGAGGAACGTCGAGTAGTTGAAGAAGTACAGGGCGAAGCCCACGACGGCGTCGCCGCACTGAGCCACCAGGGCATGCGCGCAACGGGGCTCGTCGAACAGGTGCGACGCAAGCTGCCCGGCCTCGCCGACGAACTGGTGGCGCAATTTTTCATAGTCGGCGAGTTCACCGATCAGGCAGTGAATGGCCTGTGCATCGGCGCGGGTGGCATCCCGGATCACCACGGCAGTAGCATCGGACATGGTCACACTCTCAGGCTGACGATCAGATGGATGACGCTAGGTTCACCTCCGCAGCCGCCGTCGTAAAGACGCCGTCGGCGGGCGTGCGCCTGCTCGTCCTGGCCGACGACGCCGAACGCGGCGACTGGTTGCGCTACCGCATCCAGCTGGCCGCGCCGGACGCAGCCGTGACGGTGATCGATACCGCGGAGTTCAAGCGCCGCATCGGCCATCCACGGCGGGCTGACTGGGACCTCGTGCTGGCCTTGCTGGACTGTGGCGACGAAGACGGGCCGGCTGCGAGCCCGGGCCTGCAGTGGCTGTCCCGCCTCGCGATCCGCTCCGAGACCGCACCGCTGGCCGTGATTGCCGAGGCGGGCAACGAACTCTCCGCGGTCCTGGCCCTGCGACTGGGCGCCATCGACTACATGCCCAGCGGCCTTGTCACGACGCCTGCGCTCGCCACCCTGCTGGAACGCGCGCCGCGCACACGCACCGCTGCCCTGCCCTCCGGTGAGGCGGCGGCCATCAACCCTCGCGAAACCGCTCCCCACCTGCCCAGACGTCTTCTCGACGGGCGACGCCGGCTCGTGCCCGGCTACCAGGTGCTGCAGACACTCGGCGAATCGCTGCGTGCGACCGTGTACCTGGCATCCAGCGAGGCGCTGGGCCGGCATGTCGCGCTCAAGGTATCGCGCGGCAATGCAGAGGACAGCGGCTTCGCGCACGAGTACACCACCTTGCGCGCCCTGCGCACGCCGGCGGTGATCGAGATCCATGAATACGGCGTGCATGACGGGCGCGAATACCTGGCAATGGAGTACTTCCCCTGCGGGGACCTGCGCGCCCGGCTCCTCAACCCCATGTCGGACGCGGAAGCCGTGGAATACCTGCGGCGCATCGCAGGCGCCCTGGCGACGGTTCACCGCGCGGGAATGCGCCACGGTGACCTCAAGCCCGGCAACATCATGCTGCGCCCGGACGGCAAGGTCGTTCTGATCGATTTCGGCCTCACCGCACCCTTCTCGGACCGGTCGCAGAGCGCCGTCACCTCGATGCTCCGCGGATCGCCTTATTACATGAGCCCGGAGCACGCGCAGGGAGCCCCGCTCGACGAGCGCAGCGACCTCTACAGCCTGGGTGTGGTGTTCCACGAACTCCTCACCGGACAGAAGCCCTACTCGGCGACGCACGCCATCGAAGTCCTGCACCGGCACGTGGAGGATCCCTTGCCGGTGCTGCCCGATGCGCTGGCCGCGCACCAGCCCCTGCTGGAACGACTGATGGCGAAATCGCCGGACGAACGCTTCCGCACGGCGGATGAAGTGTTGCGTGCGCTCACGCCACTGGGCAGCCCCTGATGGTCGCGCCACCGATTCCGCCAGCCCGCCTGCTGCAGCATGTCGACGACGCGCTGCTTGTCGTCGGGCCCGATCTCGTCATCCGGCACGTGGCGAACATCGCAGCGGCTGCGCTCTCGCCGTTCGTGGCAGCAGGACGCACGCTCGTCGGCGCCAGAGCCGAGGATGTCCTGGGCAGCCTCTTCGCACCGCTGGAGCGTCCCGGCTTCATCCTGCTGCTGCGGGGCGCCCTGGACCCCACGGGCAACGGCACCGCGCAGCGGACGATCGAAGGTGCCGCACCGGCAGCGGTCCGGTCCGCAGGTCTCACGCCGTTCTATGACGTCACCGTGCGTCGTTACGTGGACGACGACGGCGTCCTGCTTTCCGTCTCGATCCGCGATGCCAGCGACCGACAGCAACTGCGCGATGCCCTTGCGATCGCGAGGGACGAGCGCGACATCGCACTGGCCGTGCTGCGCGGCGAACCCGATGCGACCTGGGATTTCCTGCGGGATGCGCTCGAGGCCCTGGGTCTGGTGCAATCACTGCAACGCCTCCCGGCGCGCTCGGCTGATGCCTATCGCAGCAAGCTGCAGCGCATCGCCCACGAATTGCGCCCCGTTGCGGATGGCGCTGGCAGGCTCGGCCTGACGGCAATCGTACGGTCTGCGCTGGATGTCATCGCCGCGCTGGAGCGTGCCGCGTCGCGTGCAGTGCCATCCGGCGACGATTTCCTGCCGATCGCGGCGACGCTCGACGCGCTGTTCCGCCACCTCGTGCTGGCCGCGCGGAACGCGGAGCTGCGCGATGACTGGCGACGGACCGACACGACGGAGGAAGCCCTGCCCGACGAAGCGTCGAGCGACGGCGGGTGGCCGGCGTCGATCTCCGTGCGGCTCGCAGAGTGCGTCGACAAGGCCGCCGAAGCGCGCGGCTGCCGGGCCAGCCTTTCCGTGTCGGGTCTGGAACTGCTGCCGGCCCGCTGCCAGCGCAGCGTGGAGCCGCTGTTGCTCCACGTGGTCCGCAACGCCGTGACACACGGGATCGAAACACCGGGCGAACGGGAAGCCGCCTCGAAGGCCGTGGTCGGCCAGGTGGGTCTTGCCTGCCGCATGTTGCCGCAGGGTGGCCACGAAATCGTCGTGTCGGACGACGGACGCGGCCTCGACGTCGCCGACGTACCGTTCCTCCAGGACCTCGTCATGAGGATGGGCGGCAGCGTCGGCATGTCGACGTCCAGAGGCCGCTACACGCGGCTGCGCATCCAGCTGCCGCCGGACCTCAGCCCTTCAGCATGAACAGACGCAGGCCGCCATCGGCCTGCGCGACCGCCAGTTGCCGGCCATCACGGGACCAGCGCAGCAGGCAGATCACCCCGCCCGGCATCTGCACGTCGAAGGGCATGTCCGTCACCGCGCCCCGCGCCGCCGGGCCGGGCTTCCAGAGCACCAGACGGCCATCACGACCCCCACTGGCAAGCCAGGCACCTTCGGGCGCGTAGGCCAGCGCCTCGATGCGGTCGGTATGCGCCCGCAGTTCCATCGGCTCGCTGCCCTCAGGGCCCTTGCCACTGAAGTCCCAGACGATGATTTCCTGGCTGCTGCTCGATGCCGTGGCCAGATAACGGCTGTTGGCACTCCAGGCGATGTGGGGCACCTTGCCGTCATATCCGCTCATGCGCGAGCGCTTCTGGGCGATGAGATAGCGGAACCCCACCATGCCGTCCTGCAGGCCATTGGCCGCGATGCGGCCATCGGGGCTGACGGCGAGCGACAGCGGCGCGCCATCGAGCGCATGGCGCGCGATCTGCGTGTCGGGCGCGATGCGATCGACGAAGAGCGCGCCATTGCCGGTCGCTACCAGTTCCTGCGAGGTTCGCCAGGCCACCTGGGTGAGGTTCACGTCGTGCCCGGCAAGTTCCACGCGCGGCGCGCCATCGCTGCCGAACACGCGCAACACCTTGCCGGTGGCGAAGGCAAGCGCCTTGCCCTTCGGCTCGAAGGAAAGACCCGCCGGCCAGTGCATGCCGCGGTGGACGAGCTGGCCGGCGTCATCGGCGAGCGCGTCCCAGAGACGCACGGCGCCATCCTGCCCCGCGGTGGCCACGAGCTTGCCGCCCGGCTGCCAACAGACGGACAGCAGGCCCGGCGCCTGCTCGCCGCGCAGCGACACCGCGCCATCGGCGCAGGTCACGCGATGCAGGCGGCCTTCGCCGCCGGCCACCATCACATGGCGACCATCCGGCGACCAGGCGAGGTCGACGGGATAATCGTCGAGCCGGACTTCAAGGCCCGGCTCCAGGCGCGCGGCAGGACCGCTCACGCGATGCAGGAGGCGAAGCCCGCCTCGAGCTCGTTGCGGTCGAGCTTGCGACCGATGAACACGAGATGGCTCGCGCGCGGCGCATCGTCCCACGGACGATCCGGCTTGCCGTCGAACATCATGTGCACGCCGTGGAAGACATAGCGGCGCTTTTCGCCACGGATGTTCAGCACGCCCTTCATGCGCAGGATGTCCTCGCCACGGCTCTGCAGCAGGTAGGACAGCCAGTCGTTCACCTTGCGCGCATCCAGCGGACGCGGATCGCTGATGCCGATCGAGCTGATCTCCTGGTCGTGGTGGTGCGAAGCGAACTGGCGCTCCGCCGCCGGTTTCACGGCCAGCTGGACCCCGAACTCCGCCGGATGGTGCTCGCAGAACAGCACGTAATCGCCGGCCTCGCTGATGTCGATGCAGTACTGGCCACCCTGGCACTGCATTTCCAGCGCATGCGGATGCTGGGCGGGCGCAAGGTGCCCGCCACTTTCGACCGGGGCGGCCTTTTCGGCGAAGGCCCGCACGGCCGGCTCGATCTGCGCGTCCAGCGCTTCGCGGGTCGCGGCCGTTGCCGGCAGCAGCACGACCTTGA
>JBDLPS010000171.1:0-4065 GCA_039800965.1 Pseudomonadota bacterium
TGCGGGCTGTTCAAGGGAGCAATCCCCCGTAATGTTGGTGTAATCGGGTCCGTCTGGGTTACAATTCGAAGTTCCCTAGTGCAATCAAAAGGTTGGCAGTCGTGGCCGAGCAGACCATTGCGCTCTTCACCGGCAACGCAAACCCCGCGCTCGCCCATGATATCGCCCGTCACCTGACGGTGCCGCTGGGCCGCGCGTCGGTAGGTCGCTTCAGCGACGGCGAGGTGAATGTCGAGTTGATGGAGAACGTGCGCGGACGTGACGTCTTCATCGTGCAGCCGACCTGCCCGCCGGCGGCCGACAACCTGATGGAACTGCTGGTCATGGCCGATGCCTGTCGTCGTGCCTCGGCTGCGCGCATAACGGCCGTCGTGCCTTACTTCGGCTATGCCCGTCAGGATCGCCGGCCGCGCGCCACGCGCGCCGCCATCACGGCCAAGTTGGTCGCAAACATGATCGAGGCCGCCGGCGTCGATCGCGTGCTGACGATCGACCTGCACGCCGACCAGATACAGGGCTTTTTCGATATTCCCGTCGACAACGTCTACGGATCGCCGGTGCTTCTGGGTGATGCCTGGCGGCAGCAGTACGAGGACCTCATCGTCGTTTCGCCGGACGTCGGTGGAGTCGTCCGTGCTCGTGCCCTGGCCAAGCAGTTCAACGACTGCGACCTCGCGATCATCGACAAACGTCGTCCGCGCGCCAACGAAGTGAAGGTCATGAACATCATCGGCGATGTGAAGGACCGCAGCTGCATCCTGATCGACGATCTCGTCGATACGGCGGGCACGCTGTGCCAGGCCGCCGAGGCGCTGAAGGAGCAGGGCGCGAAGCGCGTCGTGGCCTATATCACGCACCCGGTGCTGTCCGGCAAGGCCGTCGAACGCATTTCCTCGTCCGCGCTGGACGAACTCGTCGTCACGGATACGATCCCGTTGTCCGCGCCGGCCCGCGAATGCGGTCGCATCCGCACCCTGTCGGTCGCGGCGCTGCTGGCGGAGACGATCCGTCGTATCCGCGACGAAGAATCGGTCAGCTCGCTTTATATCGACTGACCTGGAAGGTTTTTGGGTGACGGGCCGCTGGTCGCGGCGGCGCGTCTTTGTGTAACGCTACGGAGTAATCAGTAATGGCAACGAAGTTCGAACTGAGCGCCGAGACGCGCGCTGACCAGGGCAAGGGTGCGAGCCGCCGCCTGCGTCACGCGGGCAAGGTCCCGGGCATCATCTACGGCGGCAACGAGACGCCGTCCAACATCTCCCTGAGCCACCAGAAGCTCGAGCAGGTCGTCGACAACGAGAAGTTCTACGCGACGATCGTCACGGTCGACGTGGCGGGTGCGAAGCACCAGGTCGTCGTGAAGGACGTCCAGATGCACCCGGCGCGCAACGCCATCGTGCACATCGACTTCCAGCGCGTGCTGGCCGATCAGCCGATCCGCCTGCACGTGCCGATCCATTTCCTCAACGAGGCGACCTCGCCGGGCGTCAAGCTGCAGGGTGGCATCGTGTCGCACCTGCGCTCGGATATCGAAGTGTCTTGCCTGCCCAAGGACCTGCCGGAAGCCATCGAAGTCGACATGGGCCAGATGAAGCTCAACGATTCGGTCAAGCTGTCGGACCTGAAGCTCCCGGCTGGCGTGACGATCCCGGAACTGGCGCATGGCCACGACGCTCCGGTCGTCAGCATCCACGCCGCTCGCGTGGAGGCGGAGGAAGCTCCGGCTGCCGCCGAGGGCGCCGCCGCCGGCGATGCGAAGGCTGCCGCGCCGGCCAAGGCTGCTCCGGCCAAGAAGTAATCCTGGCCCGCCATGCCCGGCACGGACATCCGTCTCATCGCCGGGCTTGGCAATCCGGGCAGGGAATACGCGCAGACCCGTCATAACGCCGGCTTCTGGCTCGTAGACGAGCTGGTCCGGCGTCATGGCGGCGTCTGGCGGATGGAACCGAAGTTCAACGGCGAGCTGGCGCGTACGCGCATCGCCGGACAGGAAATCTGGCTCCTGAAGCCGATGGCCTACATGAACCGCAGTGGCGGCGTTACCGCCGCCGTTGCAGGTTTCTACAAGATTCCAACGCAATCGGTGCTCGTCGCGCATGACGAGCTCGATCTCCCCATCGGCACTGCCCGCCTCAAAGAGGGTGGCGGCGCCGGTGGGCACAACGGACTGAAGGACCTGATCGCGACGCTCGGCGCCGGCTTCTGGCGACTGCGGCTCGGCATCGGGCATCCCGGGTCGAAGGACCTGGTGACGGACTTCGTGCTGAGCCGTGCTTCGAGTGCGGAACAGGACCTGATCGACGATGGCATTCGCGCCGGTGCGGACATCCTTCCGGCCGTCGTCGAGAAGGGCGCGCAGGCAGCCATGCAGTCACTACACGGCAAAGACAACCAGAAGGCCTGAACAATGGGCATCAAGTGCGGCATCGTCGGATTGCCCAACGTCGGCAAGTCCACCCTCTTCAACGCGCTGACCAAGGCGCAGATCGCGGCCGAGAACTACCCGTTCTGCACCATCGACCCGAACGTGGGTGTTGTCGGCGTGCCGGACCCGCGACTCGACGTGCTTGCGTCCATCGCGAAGCCGGAGCGCGTGCTGCCGACTGCGATCGAGTTCGTCGATATCGCCGGCCTCGTGGCCGGTGCGTCCAAGGGCGAAGGCCTCGGCAATCAGTTCCTCGCCCATATCCGCGAGACGGATGCCATCTCTCACGTCGTGCGCTGCTTCGAGAACGACGACATCGTGCACGTGTCGGGTGGCGTCAATCCGATCGCCGATATCGATGTGATCGACACCGAGTTGTGCCTTGCCGACCTGCAGAGCGTCGAGAAGGGCGTGGACCGGGCTGCCAAGGCGGCCAAGGGCGGCGACAAGGATGCGGTGAAGCGGCGCGAACTGCTCGTCCGGCTTGCGACCCACCTGAACGAGGGCAAGCCGGCGCGTTCCATGGAGATGACGGACGACGACCGCAAGGAGTTGCGCGACCTTCACCTGCTGACCATCAAGCCGGTGATGTACGTGGCGAACGTGAACGAGGCGGGCTTCACCAACAACCCGCACCTTGATGCCGTGCGCGCGCGCGCCGTGGGCGAGGGCGCCGTGGTGGTGCCGGTCTGCGCGGCGATCGAAGCCGAGATCGCCCAGCTGGATGACGCCGAGAAGGCCGATTTCCTGAAGGATCTGGGCCTGGACGAGCCCGGCCTGAACCGCGTGATCCGCGGCGCCTACGAGCTGCTCGGCCTGCAGACCTACTTCACCGTGGGTCCGAAGGAAGTGCGGGCCTGGACGGTGCGAAAGGGTTCGACCGCCCCTCAGGCCGCTGGCGTGATCCACACGGATTTCGAGCGTGGCTTCATCCGCGCCGAAGTCATCGCCTATGATGACTACCTCGCCTGCAAGGGCGAGGCGGGTGCGAAGGAGCAGGGCAAGCTCCGGCTCGAGGGCAAGGAGTACATCGTCCGCGAGGGCGACCTGATGCACTTCCGCTTCAACGTCTGACGCCACGTCCAGCATCGAACGGGGGCAGCATGTACGCATCGATCATCCTGCCGACCTACAATGAAGCAGGCAGTCTTCCCGGGGCGATCGAGGCCGTTCGCAAGGCCATGGCCCACCGCGAGGACTGGGAGGTCATCGTTGTCGACGATGACTCCCCGGATCGAACCTGGGAGCTGGCGCAGGAGTACGGCCAGCACGACCCTCGAATCCGCTGCTACCGGCGGCTTGACCGCCGCGGCCTGTCGTCCGCGATCGTGGATGGACTGAGCCTTGGCACCGGCGAGCGCCTCCTTGTCATGGACGCCGACCTGCAGCATGACGTCACGAAGCTGCCCGAGCTGCTGGCCGCCCTGGACGAGGCTGCCGTATGCGTCGGCAGCCGCTACACGCGCGGTGGTGGCGTGGGTGAATGGTCGAAGGGCCGCATCTTCCTGTCGCGGGTCGCCAGCGTATCCGCCCAGCTCGTTCTCGGACTGCGCTCCAGTGACCCGATGAGCGGATTCTTCGCGGTGCGCCGCGAGGCTTTCCTTGAGGTGGCCGAGCAGCTCAATCCGCGCGGCTACAAG
>JBDLPS010000172.1:0-2825 GCA_039800965.1 Pseudomonadota bacterium
CCATCCCACGAAGAAGTGCGTGCCGACGAATCTCGCCGCGAATGGCGAGAACGACTACACCTACGAGAATCGCCTGAAGATCAGGCAGGCCAGCTTCTCCGGCAAGGACACCCTGCTGCCATCCGACAACACGGTAGCGTCGTACTGGATCACCAATCCGGACAACGTTTTCGTCGACAACGTGGCTGCCGGTTCCGACGAGAACGGTTTCTGGATGTCGCTGCCGGAGCACCCGAACGGCGCATTCCAGGGCACGGACCAGAGCAAGGCCACGTGGCCACGGCGCACCCGTATCCGCGAGTTCCACAACAACACCGCCCATTCGAATTTCGACGGGTTCATGTTCGACCGCAACATCAACGTCGACAACACATTCGGACTGGCTGGCAACGCCTACGGACCCAAGGAAAACCCCGCCGATCCGAACAGCCGGAGCCTTGAGACGCACTTCGAGAATCTCGTCACCTACAAGAACCGCAACGGCGGGTTCTGGGGTCGTGGCGAGCTCTTCGTCGTGAAGAACCTGAAGACGGCGGACAACGCCATCGGTTTTACGATGTCGTCCGGTGCCTTCGGTCGCGAGGCTTTCACCTCGCTGGTGACGGATTCGCTGTTCGTGGGCGAGACCGAGAACGGTGGCAATCCCGTCACGCCGGAAGAAAAGGCCTATGGCCGCAGCCTGCCGAAGCGAGCGATCCCCGACTTCCCGATCCATGGCTACCAGTACTACGACTACCGGGTCGACGTGGCCAACTCGACCTTCGTGAACTACCAGGACAATCCCCGGCGCGAGGCCGGCGCGCTCTCCTGGCTGCTGTTCACCAGTTCGGGCGTCACGACGGAGAACACCATCAAGGCGGCGAAGTACATCAATGCCAAGCCGGTGCATTTCCCGAAGTACGACCAGCGATTCGACAACGACAACCGGGGTGGATCGGCGTACCGCACCCTGGCGATCCACGACCTCGACGGCACCACGACCGGCGTCGGAAACTCCTATGTCCTGCTGCACGACGGCGAGTTCGACAGCCCCGCGACGGATGACAGCTGCAAGATCCAGCCGACCTGGCATGCCTCGGTCTGCACCGGCGACGTCGGGCGCCTGTATTTCCGTGGCGTCGGCGCCGTCGCGGGTCCGCCGGTCGCGGCCGTGAGCCCTGCCGCGGGCCCGTCGGAGCAGCTCGCGGCCGCTGCGGCTGCTGCCGCGGCGCCAGCGAGACCGCCGGAGCCGCCCATCGCCGTCGCGCGCAACGGCAAGGACTTCAAGATCACGGGCAACCAGAGCGTCGTGCGGTCCGGCAACGAGATCCGGGTGAACACCGAGAGACGCGAACTCTCGCTCGCGCTGAGCGAGATGAACAAGGATTCGTGGGTCCTGTTCGAACTGCCGGGTTTCGCCAACGCAGCGTCCGGTACGAAGCAGGACAGTCTCGACGCCTTGCGCACGGCGAGGGAAACCTCGTACTTCAGGGGCAGGGACGCGCTCTGGGTCAAGCTGGTCGTTCCCGCGGATCCTGAGCCGCCGGTTCGTCCGACGATCATGCAAGCCAGCATCAACGTAAGCCGCTAAGCGGAGATATCCATGAAACTCATCCTGACCGCTGCTCTCGTCGCCCTCACGCTGCCGGCCATTTCCTTGCCGGCAAGCGCCGCCGAACCCCAGGCCGCAAGGCCCGCTGCCCGCCCGGCCAACGCCAACACGATGGTGGTGAAATTCCGGGCCAAGCCGGGCAAGAGCGAGGACATGAAGGCTTTCTGGCTCGAGATGCAGAAAGAAGTGGCGAAGAGCGAGCCCGGCAACGTGCAGTACGACCTGCTGGTCGTGGCGCGCGATCCGGACGTCTATGTGATCATCGAGCGTTACAAGGATGCCGCCGCCGTTGCCGCGCACGGTCAGAGCGACAAGGCAAAGGCGATGTTCGCCAAGCTCCGGGACTTGATGGACGGTACCCCGCAGGCCGATTACCTGCAGCTGATCAGCTCGAAACCCTGACGCGGGCCCGGGGGCGGGACCAAGGCGACGCTACTCCGTCCGACCCTCGTCAACGCCCGGAATGCCCGGCGATGAGCGCCGTCCGGATCAGTCCCAGCGCGACAGCGCTCAACAGCAGTCGAAAGGTCAGCCTGAATATCCGCTCCGGCACACGTGTCAGCAGCCGGCTGCCGACGGTGGTGCCGACGAATCCGGCCGCCACCATCAGCAGGATCAGCGGCACGTAGGCGCGGAATGCGAATCCCATGGCGGCGAACACCGCGATCTTGATCGCGTGCTGCAGGCTGTTGAGCATCGCATGCGTTGCCACCAGTTGCCGGCGGTCAGGGATGCCGCGGATGAAAGCGGCGAGCAGCGGGCCGGCGGCGCCGACCACCATGCCGACGGCGGATACGATCGAGCCACCCACGAACTGCGCCGCACGGTGTTCCGTCAGCGCGCGGGGCGTAGGCAGCCAGGTCGTGACGAGCACGAACGCGCCGATTGCGAGGGTGAACCACTTTTCCGGCAGCACGAAGGCGAGGCGACCGCCGACGATGGAGCCCAGCAGGGCACCCAACGAAACCCACAGGATGTAATGCCACTGGATGTGGGCCCGCTGCACCCAGGCACGGCCCACGTTACTGCCAAGCTGCACGCAGCCGTGCACCGGCACGACCACCGCCGGCGGCAGGATCAATGCCATCGCCGAGATCATCAGCGATCCGCCGCCCAGCGAGAACGTGGCGGTGATCAGGGACGTGAAGAAGCTCAGCGCCATCAGGCCCAGCGCGGCGACTGCGTCGACACCGGGCGCGGCGGCGTACATGGCGCTCGCTGGCCGTTACCGGCC
>JBDLPS010000173.1:0-18046 GCA_039800965.1 Pseudomonadota bacterium
ACGACATCGTGGACTACACCAACGCCAAGCCGTACAGCACCCTGCACGACGGCATTGGCAATAACAGCCACTACATCACCGGCGGCACGGTGGCCATCGGCAAGTACACCGGCGCGATCACCGACAACTTCACGGTGTCGTTGCTCGCCGGCCGCGTGACCGACCTGACGGGTGACCCGGTCAAGGGCGCGCGCGCCGCGGGTCTGGACTGCCCGGTCGTGCTGGACGTGGCCACGGCCGAGCTGGGTTGTTGGACCGGTCCGTTCCCGGGCGTCGGCGCCAAGGACTATGGCCTGGGCCCGGACGAGGATATCCGCAAGGCCTACCGCGTGGACCTCGAGTACAAACTCGCGAGCCACACGATCAAGGCCGGCCTCGACTCGCAGAAGTTCGACTCTGCCGCCGCCGGTGGTTCGTTCTACACGGGCGGCCATTACTACCGCTACTACAACATTCCGGTGTCCGGAACGATCAACGGCGTTGGTGGCTATACGCGGGGTCCTGTGCTGGGCCAGGCGGGTTGCCCGACCAACTGCTACGTGCGTGACCGCATCTACAAGACGACTTCGGGCGTCTATTCGGTTGAGAACGATGCCTGGTACGTCGAGGACAGCTGGAAGGTCAATGACCGCCTGATGGTCTACGCCGGCCTGCGCGGCGAGTCGTTCAACAACAAGAACGGCGCGGGCGAAACCTTTGTCAAGGCCGACAACCTGACGGCGCCGCGCCTGGGCTTCTCGTTCGACGCGTCCAGCGACCGCACGACGAAGATCTACGGCAACGCCGGCCGTTACTACATCCCGGTTTCGTCGGATGCCAACATCCGCTCGACCCAGGGTGTGATCTACACGCAGAACTACTACACCTTCACGGGCATCGATCCGGTCACCAAGGCGCCGACCGGCCTGAGCGCCTCGATCGGTACGCCGCAGAACCTCTCAACGGCGATCCCGAACTCGGCCACGATTGCCGACACGAAGCTTGCTCCGATGAACCAGGACGAGTTGATCCTCGGCATCCAGCACAAGCTGGAAAGTCGCTGGGTGATCGGTGCCAAGTTCATCTACCGCAAGATCAACGACGGCATGGATGACTTCTGCGACACCACCGCGTTCGAAAACTATGCGGTTTCGAAGAACTTCACGAACTTCGACCCGGCGTCGCTGGCGCAGTGCGTGCTCGTGAACCCGGGCCGCGACGTGCACATCGCGATGGACGTCAACAACGATGGCAAGCTCGTCGTGCAGACGATCCCGGCCTCGTTCCTGAAGCTCGCGAAGTACGAGCGCACCTACCAGGCCGTCGAGCTGTCGGCCGAGAAGCCGTTCGACGGCAAGTGGGGCCTGCGCGCGTCCTACGTGTACTCCAAGAACCGCGGTACGGCAGAGGGCTACGGCCAGTCGACGATCCACCAGCTGGACGCCGGCCTGTCGCAGGACTTCGACTTCGCGTCGTTCTCGGACGGTGCCTACGGCAACCTGCCGAACGATCGTACGCACGTCTTCAAGGTCTTCGGCAACTACCAGATCGCCCAGCACCTGCGTGCCGGCTTCAACATGACGGCTTCGTCGGGCCGCCCCATCAGCTGCATCGGCTACGTGCCGCCGACCGTGTTCGACTACGCCGGTTCGAGCCAGTACTCGACGGCTTCGTCGTACTACTGCTCGGACGCGAACGGCAAGTCGGTCCTGGGTCACCGTGGTGGCGTGGGTCGTACGCCGTTTACCACGCAGCTCGATACGCAGCTGGCCTACGTGCGTGATGACCTGAAGGCGGGCAAGTTCACGTTGCAGGCGGATATCTTCAACCTGTTCAACAACCGCAAGCCGATCAGCGTCATGGAACAGCGTGACTTCAGCCGTCAGACGACGGACGGCGTCGCCAACACGCTCTACCAGGACTACCTGCTGCCGACCGGCTACCAGGCGCCGCGTACTGTCCGTATCACGGCCCGCTACGAGTTCTAAGCCCGTAGTGTCGCCGCGACGGATCGTCGCGTGATACAAGGCCGCCAGAGGGATCTGGCGGCCTTTTTTTTGATCCGGCGGAGGCGCCGGGAGGGCGAGGATATGGGACGCGAACGAAAGAGCCTGGCTTGTCTCGTGGCGCCGGCGGTGCTGGCGATGTTCGCCTTGCCGGTGCGTGCCCACCACGGTGTCTCGAACTGGGACCTCAACAAGGACATCACGCTGCAGGGCACGCTGCGCGGCGTGGAGTTGGTCAATCCGCATGCCTGGCTCCTGCTGCAGGTGAATGACGCAGACGGCAAGATCCAGTCGTGGCGCTGCGAGATGCGTTCCGCGAGTTCATTGCGTCGATCCGGGTGGACGCAGGAAATGTTCAGGGTCGGCACCGCCGTCACCGTCAGTGGTTCGCCCGAACGCTTCAAGGCGCGCCAGTGCTATCTGTCCACGATTCGCTTCGCCGATGGCAGCAGCATGGACCGCTATGGACAGCGGCAGTTGGCGCAGGTGCCGGGTGCCGTCGCCAAGAGGGCGCGCCCCGCCCGCAATGCCGATGGACATCCGAATCTCGCCGGCGACTGGGCGGCCGAGCAGCGCGTGATGACGGACCCACGTGGCCAGAACGGCACGCTGGTGTCGCTCGCCGATTCGCGCAAGCTCAAGCCGGGGGAGTTGCCGCCGGGGCAGCGCGCCTTCCCGGGCGCGCGCGGCACGCCGGAGTCGTTGGCGGCGGATCCGATCAAGGCTGCCTGGGACAGACCGATTCCGGTGACGCTCACCGTGCAGGGACGCAAGTCTCTGGAGTCCTTCGATCCCGCTTCACGTGACAATCCCCGGTTGCGCTGCGAGCCGACGAACATCCTCTTCGACTGGACATTCGACAGCGTCCCGAACCGCATCGCGCAATCCGGCGATCGCATCACGATGCAGTACGGGCACATGGACCTTGCGCGAGTGATCCACATGGACGGGAAGCCCGTGCCTCCCGGCACCAGACCTTCCGCCGCGGGTTATTCCACGGGCCGATGGGATGGCGACGTGCTGGTGGTGGAGACGACGCGGTTCAAGCCAGGCGTGCTCAACGCCGATGCGCGGGTGCTGCACGGCACCGGATTGAGGGTGCTGGAGCGCTTCGAACTCGATGAGGCCGGAGGCCAGCTTCGGCGCCGCTACGAGGCAAGCGATCCGGCTTACTTCAGCGACAGCTGGCGTGGCGAGGATGTCGTGTTTCCGTCCGACGTGCCCTACGCCCCCTACCGCTGCAAGGACCCCGGCGGCGCCCCGGCCGACGCGGCGCGGTGAGCGCGCTCAGGTACCGCAGAAGGTCTGCAGGACCCGCTCGTGGGCGGCAGGGGGCTCGCGGTAGGCCTCCTGCCCTGGCTGTTCATCGAACGGTCGCTGCAGGATGTCGAGCAGCGTTTCGAACGGCCCGAAGTCACCCTCGTAGGTGGCGGCTGCCAGCGCAGCCTCCACACGATGGTTTCGCGGGATGAAGGCCGGATTCACGCGGCGCATGGCCTCGGCCCGGACGGTCGATGGCCGGGCGTCGCGTTCGATGCGCGAGCGCCATGCGGCAAGCCAGTCGCTCGCTTCCGGTGCCTGCCCCAGGCGAGCAAGCAGTGCGGCGTCCTGCGACGGGTCCGCTGCGGCGGCCGAAAGTTCGCGGAACGTAAGCGTGTGGTCTGCCTGTGCATCGCGCATCAGGTCCAGCAGGGCCTTGACCAGTACCCGGTCTCCTTCCTCCGCGGAGTCGAGGCCGATTTTCGCGCGCAGTCCTGACAGGTAGTGGATGTCGAAACGGTCGATGAACGGTTCGATGATTTCCAGTGCGCGGGCAACCGCGCGCTCCCCATCCCGGTCCACCAGCGGCAGCAGCGATTCAGCCAGGCGGGCCAGGTTCCACTGCGCGACGACAGGCTGGTTCGCGTAGGCATAGCGGCCCTGTCGGTCGATGGAGCTGAAAACCGTGCGCGGATCGAAGCTGTCCATGAACGCACAGGGTCCGTAGTCGATGGTCTCTCCCGATACCGCCATGTTGTCGGTGTTCATCACGCCATGGATGAATCCGACATGCATCCACTGTGCTACCAGTCGTGCCTGCCGCTCCGCGACGGCGGCGAGCAGAGCGAGCGCGGGGTTTTCCGCGTCCTTCGCATCCGGGTCGTGCCTTTCTATCGCCAGGTCCAGCAGCAATCGCAGGCCTTCCAGGTCATCCCGCGCAGCGAAATATTCGAAACTGCCTACGCGGATGTGACTCGATGCGACGCGTGTCAGTACCGCGCCCGGCAGGGGTTCTTCGCGCTGCACGAGGTCGCCGGTCGATACCACGGCCAGCGAACGGGTCGTTGGGATGCCGAGCGCGTGCATCGCCTCGCTGACAAGGTATTCGCGAAGCATCGGACCCAGTGCAGCAAGGCCATCCGCGCCGCGCGAGAATGGCGTGCGGCCTGATCCCTTGAGCTGGACGTCGCGCAGCAGTCCGTCGGGACAGGGTATTTCGCCAAGCAGGAGTGCACGTCCGTCGCCGAGTCGCGGCGCGAAGTGGCCGAACTGGTGGCCGGCATAGGCCAGCGCGATCGGCCTCGCATCCTCCGGCGGCGTGTTGCCCGACAGGATCGCCCCGGCCTCCCGCGCGACGGCTTCGACGTCAAGGCCCAGCTGCGCTGCCAGATTCGCGTTGAATGCCACGCAGCGTGGATCGGGCGCCAATGCCGGCGCCTGTTCGATGTAGAAGCGTTCCGGAAGCCTCGCGTAGCGATGTGTGAAGCCGAAGCGCACGTCACTCCATCGTGACGTCGCGCATCGCATCCGACATGCCCTGCGACCAGGAGCTCCAGCCGGAGTTCATGCCGTAGGGTGAGCGTTGCAGGAATGCTTCGATCTTGCGGATACGACCTTTCTCGATCTTGAAGATCTCGGCGATCTCCCAAGTCCAGGGCTGGACAGGTCCGGAAGTGACCGTGCGACCGTCCGGCGCCTTGAAGGTCCGCGTCGCACCGCCGGAATGGTCGAAGAATCCGAAGGCGAACACGAGGCCACGCTCCTGGTCCACCGCAACGAAGCGACGATCGCGGATGCGGTTCACGAAATGCAGGAGGCCGGACTTGAACTGCTCCAGGCAGCCCCACTGTGCCGAGTAGGTCAGCGAGGTCTTTGCGTCGGGCCGCGTCTGTCCCGCCGGCGTTGGCGCATTCGTCGATTGCATGCCGTTTTCCAGGCGGTTGCAGTCATCGGTGAACGGGTAGTCGCCGTTGCCATCATTCTGCTGCATGCCCGTGAAGTACTTGTTGCCGGTCGAGACGAGTTCCGCCCGCGACATGCGCTCGGCGGACGGCAGGTTCTCGAGATAGACCGGATGCGGCTTGCCCAGCGCGTTCACGCGCTCCGCGGCCTTTTCATCCCGCACCACCATCTGCTCGATTTCCGTGACCTGGAGGTTCTGCACCTTGAGTCGCAACGCGAGCAGGGCGGCCGTTCCCTTGCCCGCTTCGCGGTGGTCTTCTTCGATTGTCGTGAGCAGGGTGATCTGTCCGGCGGGCACGTCGGTGACGAAAAGTCGGTAAGGGCCTTTGGCACGCATCGTGTTCCAGAGTCCGTCGCCGATCGCCAGTTGCTGGCCGTCCTCGGTGAATCGTGCTCCAGGGGCAAGCGGAACCTTGTCCGGTCGGTTCTCGGTGACTGCATCCAGGTAACGTTCCACGAAGCCCTCGAGGCAACTGCGGTTGCAGGCCGTCGGCCTGGATGCGGCGGAGGCCGTCGTGTCGAGGCTTGCGAGCGCAAGCAGCGCGAAGGTGGCGGAAAAGCGCAGGGCGATGGACATGGAACCCCCGTGTCGTGCTGGTCGTCCGTCCGCAGTCTAGCGACGTTCAGTCGAAACGGTAGCCCGAGAGCGCGACCTGCAGCACCGTTTCCCCGTAGATGCGGCGGCCCTGTCCCCGTGCTGCCGCTGCAGCCACCAGGAGGGGCATCAGATGTTCCTCGCGCGGGTGGCAGATGCGGGCCGCCGGTGCGGACTCCCAGACGGCCAGGCTGGCATCTCGTGCCGCACCTGGGAGCGTGGCGGCCTCCGCCAGCCAGGCGTCGAAGGCTTGGGATGGAGCGCTTGCCCTCGGGTCGCCGAGCGCCCGCAGGTTGTGGAAACTCATGCCCGCGCCGACGACCAGTACGCCCTCGTCGCGCAGGGGTGCAAGCACCCGGCCTGCCGCAAGGTGCAGCGCTGGATCCAGGCTGCGGTCCAGCGAGAGTTCCACCACGGGGACATCCGCGTCGGGATACACCACTTTCAGCGGTATGAATACGCCGTGGTCGAATCCACGCCCGGCGTCCAGCGTCGCCTCGAGGCCGCTCTCGGCCAGCAGCGCCCGCGTACGTTCGGCAAGCGCCGGTGCCCCGGGCGCGTCGTACCGCAGTGCGTAGGTATGTGGCGGGAACCCGTAGTAGTCGTAGACCAAACCCGGGTTCGCGTGTGCCGTCAGCGTGAAGCCCCGTGTTTCCCAGTGCCCTGACACGATCAGAATCGCCTTGGGCTTTTCCGGCAACTGCGAGGGCAGGTCACGCAGGAATGCCGCCATTCCGGCCCAGGTTCCCTGCGGATCTTCCATGAAGAAACAGGGGCCCCCGCCATGCGGGATGTAGAGGGTCGGCTGGCGGGTGCTCATGGGCGGGCATGATACGCCCGCACCGCGAAGTTCAGGCGCGGATGACTTCGCGGTAGGCGTGCCAGGTCATGTGTCCGATCAGCGGCATGGCGATGACCAGGCCCAGTCGCCAAGTCATGAAGCCGACGGAAGTCAGCATCACGATCGTCAGCCCGAAGTGGATCATCGGCCGCAGGTTCTGGCGCAGCGCGTTGAAGCTGGTGATCGCGGCGCTGATGGTGTCCATGTCGCGCCGGTCGAGCAGCAGAGGCAGGGACAGCGACGTGGTCGCGAATACGAAGAGGGCGAGTCCTGCGCCCACCGACAGATAGGCGCCGGCAAAGACCCAGCTCCGCGGTGTCAGCCAGTCGATCTGTCCCTCCGGGAAGCACACCGCGATGACCACGACCGAGATGCGGATCCAGGCCGCCAGCAACAGCGCCAAGGCCACTGCATAGAAGCTGATTGCCGGCAGGTTTGCCTGCCACGCGAACAGCGTCGGTCCTAACCGGGGTCGCTCGCCTGCCTCGCGGCGCCGGCTTACGTCGTAGAGGCCGATGGCCAGGAAGGGCCCGACCAGCAGGAACCCGGTGGTCAGCGCCACGCCCACGGCGCCGCCCACCACGCCCAGCAGTACCTGTCCCATCGCGGCCAGCACGGCCCCGTAGAACAGCCCGACACCGGGCGCGGCCCGAAGGTCGTCCCAGCCGGCAGCGAGCCAGCGCCAGGGCGCATCCGCGCCGACGCGGTTGATTGTCGGCCAGACGAATTCCTCCTGCGGTTGTTGCGCCACTTCCTTGTCCCCCGTCATGGGCCGAATGTAGCCCGAATCGACCGGATGTCGCTGCAATAGGTGCCGTGGCAACCGATGCGGCCCTTGCATGGTGATAGAACCCCATTGAATAAGCTGCCAGGGCAGGATTTGCTACCCATTCCGCAATGTTGCAGGTCGACTCTTCACCATGGCTGCGATCGCCACCGAGACGGTTACCCAGGTCCATCATTGGAACGACAGTCTGTTTTCGTTCCGTACAACGCGGGACCCGGGGTTCCGCTTCGAGAACGGCCACTTCGTGATGCTCGGTCTGGAGGTCGATGGCCGACCGCTCATGCGGGCTTATTCGATCGCCAGTCCGAACTGGGAGGATCACCTTGAGTTCTTCAGCATCAAGGTGCCCAACGGACCCCTGACTTCGCGGCTCCAGCACCTCAAGGTCGGCGACGAGGTCCTGGTCAGCCGCAAGCCGACGGGCACGCTCCTCGTCCACGACATCAGGCCGGGCAGGCACCTCTACCTGCTGTCTTCCGGCACCGGCCTGGCACCGTTCATGAGCATCATCCAGGACCCGGAGACCTACGAGCGCTTCGACAAGATCGTGGTGACCCATGGGGTGCGGCGTGTCAGTGACCTCGCATACCGCGATTTCATCACCGCGCATCTGCGCGAGCAGGAGTGGCTGGGCGAACTGGTGCGCGAGAAGCTCGTCTACTTCCCGACGGTCACGCGCGAGGACTTCGAAAACCAGGGACGCCTGACGGACCTGCTCGAAAACGGCGAACTGGCCGCCCGCGCGGGGCTGCCCCCGATCGACACGGCCCATGACCGGTTCATGATCTGCGGCAGCGCGGTCATGCTGAAGGACCTCTCCGACATCCTCGATCGGCGCGGTTTCGTGGCGTCTCCGCGCGTCGGCGAGCCCGGGGACTACGTGATCGAACGCGCCTTCGTCGAGAAGTAGCCGCGTCTTCTACGGATTGCGGGGGCCGCCGATCGCGCTAGGATCGGCGGCATGGACATCCTGAAGACCTACCTGCGGGTGCTGGCGCTGCTGGCGCCGGAGAAGGGCCTTGCGATGGTGCTGGCGCTGGGCAACCTCGCCATCGCCGGCGTGTTCTTCCTGGAGCCCTGGCTGTTCGGGCGCGTGGTCGATGCGCTGTCCACCGGTGGCCACGCCCAGACCTGGCGTTACATCGGGCTATGGGCCGGTGTCGGGTTCGGGGGCGTTGCGGCGAGCGTGTGGGTGTCGCTGCACGCCGATCGCCTGGCGCACCGTCGTCGTCTGGCGGTGATGGCGCAGTTCTTCGAGCATTCCATCGCGCTGCCCCTGGGTTTCCACGGCGACCATCACACCGGTCGCCTGCTGCGCGTCCTGCACGGTGGCGCCGGCAGCCTCTTCGGAATCTGGCTGGGATTCTTCCGCGAGCACCTGTCGACGGTTCTGGCGGTGCTTGTCATGCTGCCGCTCGCCTGGCGCATGAACTGGAAACTTGCCTTGCTCATGATCGCTTTGATGGTGGCGTTCGCGGTGTTCAATACCGTTGCCATCCGCAGCACCAGTCGCCGACAGGGCGAAGTGGAGGAGTTGCACAGCGAGATTTCCGAGCGCGCGGGCGATGTCCTCGGCAACGTACTTGTCGTGCAGAGTTTCACTCGCGTCGCAGCGGAGGTTTCCGCGATCCGCGACATGATGAAGCGCGTGCTGGCCGCCCAGTACCCGGTCCTGAGGGGTTGGGCCTGGCTTTCGGTTGCCACGCGCGCGGCCAGCACCATCACAATCGTCGCCATCTTCGCTCTCGGCACCGCGCTCAACAGTCGCGGCGAGGTCAGCGTCGGCAGCATCGTCAGCTTCGTCGGTTTCGCGATGCTCCTGGTCGGACGTCTGGAGCAGCTGGCGAATTTCATTTCCGGCCTGTTTTTCCAGACGCCGTCCCTGGCCGCGTTCTTCGGCGTGCTCGATTCGCCTGCGGGTCCGGCGAGCATCCGGGGTTTGCCGTCGCTCCCCGAAGTGGTCAAGGGCGAGGTCCGTTTCGAACACGTCTCATTCGGCTATGAGGCCGCCAAGCCCGCGATCCGCGATCTCAGTTTCGTCGCCCGCCCGGGCGCGACCGTGGCGCTCGTCGGACCTACCGGTGCAGGGAAGACCACGGCACTGTCGCTGCTTTACCGTGGATACGATCCGATTGCGGGACGCATCACCGTCGACGGGATCGACATCCGTGGCGTGGACGTGAATTCCCTGCGCCAGAACATTGCCGTCGTCTTCCAGGACGCAGGGCTGTTCTACCGTTCGATCGCCGACAACCTGCGTATCGGCAACCCTGAGGCACCGGCCACGGAGCTCGAGGAAGCTGCTCGCGCCGCCGAGGCGCATGATTTCATCGTGGTGAAGCCCGAGGGCTATGGCACGCTGGTCGCCGAGCGGGGACGTTCGCTGTCCGGCGGCGAGCGCCAGCGCCTGGCCATCGCACGCGCCATGCTGAAGGATGCGCCGATCCTGATCCTCGACGAGGCCACCAGTGCGTTGGACAACGCGACCGAGGCGCGCATCCAGGCTGCGCTGACCCAGCTCACCGAAGGCCGCACGACCTTCGTCATCGCACACCGCCTGTCCACCGTCCGCAACGCGGATCTGATTCTGGTGCTGAAGGATGGCGAACTCGTCGAACAGGGGCGCTACGATGAACTGGTGCGCCGGGGTGGGCTTTTCGCCGAGCTGGATCGGCAAGGGCGGTTCGCAAAGGACGCGGAGGCCGCTCAGCCTTCCTGAGGGACTTCGACCCAGGTGTGGTCGCCCAGCCATTTCACCTGGGCGATGTATTCGTATTCGGCCGGCGGACCGCTCGTCCAGTCCTTCGGGCCGAGGTGCTGCAGCACGGTGACATTGCGCGAGCGGTCGCGAGCCAGCCAGTAGGTCTGGCCGTGATAGACCTGAAACTTGTACTCGGCGGCGTGGACCATGTCCGTGATGTCGAGCCGGCGCTTGAGGTCGGCCGCTTGCTTCTGCAGCACGCCGACCATTTCCATGATCCGGTCATACTCCTGTTGCGCGTACATCCGCGCGACGTTGAGCATGACGTCCTTCTGCTGCTTGACCTCGACGAGCTCGAACTTCTGCCCACCCAGTTCCATGGGGTAGGGCAGCACGGCGCGGCGGGCCGGATCGTCATCTTCGAACTTCATGGGACAACCTTAACCGGGCAGACCGTATTGGTGCCAGAATCCGTGCCATGAACCACCCCGCACAGCCCCCGGCGGCGCCCTCGACGGCCCGTGTCCTGTTCGCGAGCCTCATCGGCACGACGATCGAATTCTTCGATTTCTACATCTACGCCACGGCGGCGGTGATTGTCTTCCCGAAGCATTTTTTCCCCTCCAGCGACCCCACGTCCGCGATGCTGCAGTCCTTCGCTACATTCGCGCTGGCCTTCTTCGCCCGGCCTGTGGGTTCGGCGGTATTCGGGCACTTCGGCGACAGGATCGGCCGCAAGGCCACGCTGGTCGCGGCCCTGCTGACGATGGGTCTTTCGACCGTGTGCATCGGATTGTTGCCCACCTACGCATCCATCGGCGTTCTGGCGCCCTTGGGACTTTCGCTTTGCCGATTCGGCCAGGGCTTCGGGCTGGGTGGCGAGTGGGGCGGTGCGGTGTTGCTGGCCACCGAACATGCGCCGCCGGGCCGGAAGGCCTGGTTCGGCATGTTCCCTCAATTGGGGGCGCCCATCGGATTCATCTGCTCCACCGGCATCTTTCTCCTGCTTGGCCGGATGCTCGACGACGCGGCCTTCGATGCCTGGGGCTGGAGGGTGCCGTTCCTTGCCAGCTCCCTCTTGGTGGCGGTGGGCTTGTGGATTCGTCTGAGCCTCACCGAGACGCCGGAGTTCCAGCAGGCGATCGACAGGGCCGAGCGCGTCCGCCTGCCTATCGGCGACGTGCTCACGAAGCACGTGCGTGCCCTGGTCACCGGCACCTTCGCCGGTACGGCGACGTTCACGCTGTTCTACCTGATGACGGTCTTCACGCTCAGCTGGGGCACGACGGCCTTGCATTACGCGAGGCAGGATTTCCTTTTGCTGCAGATGGTCGGTGTCGTGTTCTTCGGTATCGCCATACCGTTGTCCGCGCTGGTCGCGGACCGGATCGGCTCGCGGCTGATGATCATCCTGGCGACCGTTGGCATCACGGCATTCGGTTTCCTCCTTGCGCCGCTGCTCGGTTCCGGCAGCACTGCCGGGGTCGTCGCCTGCCTGTCCGTTGGCCTTGCATTCATGGGGTTGACCTATGGCCCGCTGGGTGCGGCCCTGTCCGATCTGTTTCCCACCGCGGTGCGCTATACCGGCGCGTCGATGGCCTTCAATCTTGCCGGCATCGTCGGCGCTTCGCTGGCCCCTTACCTCGCGACCTGGCTGGCCGCCCATCATGGCCTGCCTGCCGTAGGCTTCTATCTCTCCGCTGTCGGTGTGGTCACGCTGGTGGCGTTGCTGGTGATGCCGCGTCCGGCCTCCGGCATCGGCTGATCATCGGTGGGCACTGCATCGCATCCCGAGCCGTCGCTGCGGGAGTTCATTGGCCTGACGGCGCTGATCATGGCGCTGATCTCCCTGTCGATCGACAACCTGCTGCCGGCATTCGTTCCGATCCAGCAGACTTTCGGCATCGCCAATCCCAACGACCTGCAATTGATCGTGACGGTCTACATGATTGGTTCCGGTCCGCTGCAGATCGTCTATGGCACTGTTTCCGACGTGGTTGGCCGCCGCCCTGCGCTGCTGGTCGGGATCGCGGTGTACGCGCTGGGTGCCTTGATAGGCTGTTTCGCGTCGAGTTATGCCGTGCTGCTGGCTGGCCGGGTCGTGCAGGGCATGGGCGCTGCGGCTGCGCAGGTCCTGACCGTGGCACTGGTGCGGGACCGCTACGAGGGGCGGGACATGGCGCGAGTCCTGTCGCTGACCTTCATGATGTTCATCCTGGTGCCGGTCGTCGCACCTGCGATCGGTAGCCTGCTGATCCATCTTTCCGGTTGGCGCGCGGTTTTCGCGAGCATGCTGGTGATGGCGCTCGTCGTTGCCATCTGGTTCGGGCTGCGCATGCCGGAGACGCTCCGGCCCGAGCATCGTCGACCGTTCTCGCTCGCGCGGATCGCGGAAGGCGTGCAGACGACGTTGCGCCAGCGGGCGACAATGGGGTACGCCATCGCCGTCACGTTGCAGATGGGTTGCCTGATGACATACGTCAGTTCGTCGCAGCAGATCTTCGAGACGCAAGTCTATGGCTTGGGCGATCTCTTCCCGGTGGCCTTCGGTTCGATTGCCGCGGCGATGGGTGTCGCCTTCTACGCCAACTCGGCCTTGGTCCGCTCCTTCGGTCTCCGCCGCCTTTCGCACCTTTGCCTGATCGGATTTGCCGTGCTCGCGGCCTGCGGGGCGGTCGTGGCGTTGGCATGGCATGGAAAGCCGCCCTTGCTGGTTTTCGCGCTGATGCTGACCGCAACGCAGTTCCTGATGTGCCTGACGATGCCGAATTTCAATGCGATCGCCATGGAGCCGCTCGGGGCGGTCGCCGGCACGGCGTCGGCCGTCACCGGGCTGTTCACGACCCTCGGTGGTACGGCGATCGGCATGTATGTCGGGACGATGTTCGACGGTACGGTCCTGCCGCTGTGCCTCACCTACTGCGTCTGTGCCGCGGCTGCGCTGGCCGCCGTGTTCTGGGGCGAAAGGGGTGAGCTGGTGCTGCACGAGACGAGGTGAGCCGTGGCAGTCACGATCTTCGGCATCCGCAATTGCGACACCATCAGGAGGGCGCGAGCCTGGCTCGAGGCCCGGGGCGTCGCATACGAATTCCATGACTACAAGTCCGCCGGCATCGACCGGGCACGCCTGGAGGCATGGTGCGACGCGCTCGGCTGGGAGCGTGTGATCAACCGGGCGGGCACGACTTTCCGCAAGCTGCCGGAAGGCCAGCGTACGGACCTCGCCCGCGACCGTGCGGTGGAATTGATGCTGGCCCAGCCCTCGATGATCCGCCGCCCGGTGATCGATGCCGATGGTCTGCTCGCATCGGGGTTCGATGCTGGCGTCTGGGCTGCCTTGCTGCAGCAGGGTGGCTGACGTGCCGCCACCGACCGACGTCGATTTCATGCGCCGGGCGATCGAGCTGGCCCGCGGTGCCGCTGCAGCCGGGGAAGTGCCCGTTGGCGCGGTGTTGGTCCGCGGCGATCGCATCGTCGCGGAGGGGGCGAACAACCCCATCGCAAACCATGATCCGACGGGGCACGCCGAGATCGTCGCGTTGCGGGCCGGTGGCAGGGAGTTGGGCAGTTACCGCCTCACCGACACGGTGCTTTACGTGACGCTCGAACCCTGCGTGATGTGCGCTTCCGCCATCATCCATGCGCGGGTCCGGCGCGTCGTGTTCGGCGCATTCGATCCGAAAGCCGGTGCAGCAGGCAGCCTGACCGATGTCTTCAACCTGCCGGGCCTCAACCATCGCGTCGACGTGTTCGGCGGCGTGCTCGAGGCTGAATGCGGTGCCTTGTTGTCGGACTTCTTCGAGGACCGGCGGTCATGACAGGTATTGCCCGACGTGAGCAATGGCGCTCGGCCTGTGGTGCCGCCGCTGGTGTGCTGTTCGCGGGTCTGCTGTGCCGTGCTGCCGCTCAGTACCTGGGATGGTCCCCGTGGCTGGTCGCTCCGATCGGTGCCAGCGCGGTGCTGGTTTTCGCGCTGCCGTCCAGTCCGTTGGCACAACCCTGGCCGGTGATGGCGGGCAACAGCCTGTCCGCGGCGGTCGGTGTGCTGGTCGCAGCCACGGTGCAGGATCCGGTGTGGGCCGGGGCCATCGCGGTGGGGATGGCCATGCTGCTGATGTTCCTGCTGCGTTGCCTGCATCCGCCGGGCGGGGCCATCGCGCTGCTGGCGGTGCTTGCGCAGGCATCGTCGCTTCGCTATCCATTTTTCCCGGTCATGGTGGATTCCGCACTCCTGGTTCTGGCGGGTTTCGCATACAACACGCTCACCGGTCGACCCTATCCGCACCGGGTTGCGGCATCGCCGCCGCCGGCATCCCGTTTCACTCAATCCGATATCGACGCTGCGATCGCACGTCATGGGCAGCTGCTCGACCTCGGGCGTGATGACCTCATGGCGCTGCTCGAGGCAGCCGAAGCCCACGCCTATGGCCGCACGCTGGGTCGCCTGCGGTGCGGGGACGTGATGTCTGCGGAGCCGGTCACCGCGGATTACGCCATGCCCCTGCAGGAGGCGTGGCGGATTTTGAGGGAGCGCCGGATCAAGGCGCTGCCGGTGGTCGATTCCGCGCGTCGCCTGCTCGGCATCGTCACGATCGCGGATTTCATGCGGCACGCGAACCTTGATGCCACCGATGGTCTGGCGGAGCGGTTGCGCGAATTCCTGCGTCCCCGCCCGGGTCTGCATACGGACAAGCCGGAAGTCGTCGGGGACGTCATGGCGCGCGACGTGGGCGTGGTCGGTGAGGACGAGTCGGTGGCGAGCCTGCTGCAGTTGTTCGCCGAAGCCGGTCACCACCATGTTCCGGTGGTGGACGCGGATCGCCGCCTGCGCGGCATCGTCACCCCTTCCGACCTGATACGCGCGGTATTGCGCGCCGGTCCCTGATCAGCCCTTCCGCTTGAGTTGTTGATAGGCGGCATGGACCTGTCGCCATATCGGCCCGGGGCGACCGCTCCCGACAGCCACGCCGTCGAGCGAGGTGACGGGCTGTACCTCGCGCGTCGCCGCCGCCAGCCAGATTTCGTCTGCACACCGCAAGGCGGCCTCGTCCACGTCTGCCGCGCGATGAGGGATGCCAAGTGCAGTGGCCAGTTCCTCGACCACGCGTCGGGTCGTACCCGGCAGTATCCGCTGGGAATCAGGTGGCGTGACCAGTTCTCCCCGCAACACGACGTGTACGGTGGATGCACTGCCTTCCATCAGCAGGCCGTCCCGGAGAAGGATGGTTTCCGCGGCCCCCGCATCCACTGCCTTTTGGCGCAGAAGCACGTTGGCGAGCAGTGCGGTGGACTTGATGTCGCATCTTGCCCAGCGTGTGTCCTGCGCCGTGATGCAGGCCAGTCCCCGGTCCAGTGCCGCCGGCGACGGTTCCGGCCAGGGCGAAGAGTATGCGAAGACCGTCGGTGAGATGTCCGGCAGTGGGGCGTGGTTGCGCCCGTGCTCGGCGCCACGAGAAACCTGCAGGTAGACATACTGATCGCCGCCGCCGTTCGCCGCGATGAGGGATACGACCAGTTGTCGCCAGCCGTCCGCATCGTGCGGATCGCGCATGCGGATCTCGCGCAGGCTCCTGGCCAGTCGCTGGAGGTGGGATGCCAGGCGGAATGGTTGTCCGTCATAGACGGGGATCACTTCGTATACCCCGTCGCCGAACAGGAAGCTCCGGTCCAGTGGCGAGATGCGTGCCTCGCCCAGCGGCAGCAGGGTCCCGTCGAGATGGCAGACCGGAAGCGGCGTGGCCATGGTGGCTTGCCGGTCAGTTGAACCAGAGCCGCACGGTGTCGACCAGTCGCCCGAAGAACCCGCCTTCAGGCATGTCCGATAGCGTGACGAGCGGAATGCGCGCGATGACCTGGTTGCCCGACTTCACGGTGAGTTCGCCGACGGCGGTGCCTTTTCTGATCGGTGCGACGAGCGTGCCCTTTACTTCCGCGTTCTTCTGGATGGCGCCGCCCTGGCCGCGCTGCACGCTGGCGTATGCATCACGTGCCGTGCCGACCGGGACGAAGTCTTCCCCGCCCTTGTAGACGCGCGGCTTGAGGATCGGCGTGTTGCCGGCCTGCAGCTTCACCGTTTCGAAATGCGTGAAACCGTAGTTCAGTAGCGCCGCGCTGGCGTCTTCGCGGTCCTTGATCTTGTCGGAGCCCAGAACGGTTGAGATCAGCCGTTGTCCGTTACGTTTCGCGGAGCTCAGCAGGCAATATTTCGCGGCGTCGGTATGGCCGGTCTTGATGCCATCGACGGTCGGATCTCGGGAGAGCAGGCCGTTGCGGTTCTGTTGCTTGATGCCGTTCCAGACGAATTCCCGCATCGAATAGATCTTGTAGTCCTCCGGAAAGTCCCGGATAAGCGCTTGCCCGAGCAGGGCGAGGTCGTGCGCCGTGGAGTAATGGTTCGGTGAGTTGTCGCCCCAGCTGTTCTCGAAATGCGTGTTCTTCAGCCCCAGGCGGGCGGCGTACTGGTTCATCATCTCGACGAATGCGGACTCGGTGCCCCCGACGCGTTCCGCGAGCGCGATCGTCGCGTCGTTGCCCGACTGGATGATCATGCCCTTGATGAGCACGTCGGCCGGTACCGAGGACCCCACCTTCAGGAAGGTCGTCGAGCCCCCAGAGGCGGCGCCACCGGCACGCCAGGCGTGTTCGCTGATGATCACTTCTTCTTCGAGGCGCAGGCGCTTTTCGCGCACCGCGGTCAGGACGACATAGCTCGCCATGACCTTGGTGATGCTGGCCGGCGGCATGCGCTCGTCGGCTTTCTGTGCGGCCAGCACCCGGCCCGTGTCGTAGTCGATAAGCACATAGGCATTCGTCGGTACGGCAGGCGGCGGGGGCAGCGGCATCGCAGCGACGGTCGCTGCGGGGCGTGGCGTGACGAGCGTCGGCGTCTGGGCCGTGGCCAGCGAGCCGGCCACGGTTGCGGTGAGCGTGACGGCTACCAGTCGGAGGGCGTTCATCGGTAAGGTCTCCAGCGGATCAGGTCAGGTTCATTCCGAGGACAGGCGTCCCTCGACGCCCATGCCTTGCAACTGGGCAAGGATCTGGTCGTAGGCGGCGACATCGGCCACCGGCCCTATGCGCAGTCTCCACAGGCGGTTCGTTCCATTGGAGCCACGGACCGCGACGTTGGCGATCCCCGCGCCGCGCAGTCGATCGGCGAGTCGGCGTGCGTTTTCCTCGACACCGAATGCACCCGCCTGGATGTAGAGAGTGGCCGTTGCTGCGAGTGTCGTCGGTGCCGCCGGAGCCAGGCCGGACGACGCGTCCGAGAGCGTGCCCGGCACGATCGCCTCGACTTCGACGAAAGCCGTGCCTTGCCGGAGCATGTCCAGTTTCCATGCGGCCGTGTACGAGAGGTCTATGAGCCGCGTCCCCACGAACGGGCCGCGGTCGTTCACGCGCACAACGATGTTGCGGCCGTTGGCGAGGTTCGTGACCCGGACATAGGCCGGCAGCGGCAGGGTCTTGTGGGCCGCAGTCATGGCGTACATGTCGTAGGCATCCCCGTTCGACGCGTTCCTGGCGTGGAAGGTTGGTCCGTACCAGGAGGCTACGCCGCGCTCCTTGTAGCCTTCGGCAGAGGCCAGCACGAAATAACGCTTTCCGGCGACGTCGTAGAACGGTGGATTGCCGAGGGTGCTGCGCGGTTCGGTGCGGGGCACTGCGTCCGGGATGGCTGCCAGCTCTGCAGCCGTTGGGACCGCGCCCTCCGGGCGCACCGGTGCAGGCGCAGGTGTCGTCGAGGGTTTTGCCGTGCCTGCTTGGGGTGCGGGTACCGGTACCGGAACGGACTGCACCGGCGCCGTTGGCGATGGCTGGCGTGGCGTGCTGCCGCAGCCGGCCAGCAGCGCCATCGACGTCGCGAGGAAAAGGGCGTGGCGCTTCATGCGGCGGGTCCTGACGTGGCGCGCCCCTC
>JBDLPS010000174.1:0-9311 GCA_039800965.1 Pseudomonadota bacterium
CGTGCCGCCCATGCCGTCCGGCACCAGCACGTCACACAGAGACTCGAACCCTGCGCCGCGGATGTCGGCAACGAGACGCGCCCTGGCGCGACGCCGTCGGTAAACGCGCCAGATCGCCGCCACGAGGCCGGCACACACGAAGACAAACAACGCCAGGGCCGCGATGCGACCCGGTGTCGAGACCAGCGCGTGGAGCAACTCAGGCACGCGCGGTGGCAGCGCGCAGCGCCTGGAGGGTGGCCGGGATCTCGGCGAAGTCCGACGGCAACTCGAAGAGACGACGCAGGTTTTCCGGCACTTCGACGTGGCGACCGACGAGAGGCTCCACGATCTCCCGGAACTTGGCCGGATGAGCGGTCGAGACCAGCACCCAGCGACGTGACGCCTGCAGCTCGGGGCTCATGCGCGACCAGGCTTCGGCAGCAGTGGCGGTATGCGGACACCAGACCTGGCCGTAGCGGGCGTAATCGGCCTTGATGCGGGCCTCGATGCTCGCGTCGTCGATCGACACGGCGGACAGCGCGACCCCGAGGCGCTGCGCATCCGGGTACAGCGCCGACATGCGCTCGAGGTTGCTCGGGTTGCCCACGTCCATTGCCGAAGCCAGGGTGGCCACGCTGGGACGCGGCTCGAGCCTGCCGCTCGCCAGGTAATCCGGGACCGTTCGGTTCGCGTTGTGGGCGAGCACGATGTCGCCGATGGGCAGGCCCATCTGCTTCGCCCAGATGCAGGCCACGGAGTTGCCGAGGTTGCCGCTGGGGATGATGAACGAGGCCCTCTCGCCGTGCCGGCGCCAGACCGCGAGGCTCGTCGCCGCGTAGTACACGGCCTGCGGCAACAGGCGGCCGAGGTTTATGCTGTTCGCGGAAGACAGCTCCGCTTCGGCGCGCATGGTCGGATCGAGGAAGGCCTCCTTCACCATGCGCTGGCAGTCATCGAAGCTGCCCTGCACGGCGAGGCTCGTGATGTTGTCGCCCCAGCAGGTCAGCTGCTGCTGCTGCGTGGGCGACACGAGCCCCTTCGGGAACAGCACGACGACTTCGATGCCGGGCTTGCGATGGAAGGCTGCTGCCACGGCGCCACCCGTGTCACCGGACGTGGCGACGAGGATGCGCAGCGGCTTCGGCTGGCCGCGGCGGATGCGTGTCAGACAGGCAGCAAGGAAGCGCGCACCGAAATCCTTGAATGCCGCCGTGGGGCCGTGGAAGAGCTCGAGCACGGCGAGACGGCCCTCCGCATCCAGCGGCACCAGCGGCGCCGGGAAGTCGAACGCCTCGCGCACGATGTCGCCCACTTCCGGCGCGAGCGCATCGCCCGCTGCAAAGGCACCGATGAACTGCTCGCCGACGCCCGGCAACGTGGCCGGATCCGGCAGCGAGGTGACGTCGAGCGACGGCCAGGCCTCAGGGACATAGAGTCCGCCGTCCGGCGCGAGGCCTTGCGCGAGAGCCTGGCTGAAGCCGACTTCCGGCGCCTTGCGGCGCGTGCTGGGAAAACGCATCAGCCGCCCACCACGTGCGCGCCCTCGGAGCGGATCGCGACCACCCAGTCATCGACACCCAGATCCTGCTTGCCGAACTGGGTGACCATCGCCTGACGGACGGACGGTGCATCGGCCTCGAGGCAGAGGGCGAACATCGTCGGACCGGCGCCGGAGATGGAGCAACCCAGCGCGCCGGCCTCCATGGCAGCGCCACGGATGTCCTGGAAGCCCGGGATCAGCAACTGGCGCTGCGGCTCGATCACGACGTCCTGGAAGGACTCGCGGATCATGTCGATGTCGTCGGTGTAGCAACCGGAGATGAAGCCGGCGAGGTTCGCGGTCTGCCAGACAAAGTCAGACAGGTTGACGGTGCGCGACAGGATCGCACGCGCCTGCTTCGTCGAGACGTACATGTGCGGGTGAGCGATGACGGCGCGAATTCCCTGCGGCACGGGAATCTGCTTGATGCGGGGATGTTCGATGCCGACGGTCAGCACGAGGCCGCCGAACAGCGACGGCGAAATATTGTCGGCGTGCATCGAGCCGCTGGCGACGGCTTCCCCCTGCATGGCGAAGCGCAGCAGCTCCAGCTTCGACAACGGGATCGGCAGCAGCGCGTTCACGGCGACGACCGCAGCGACCGCCGAGGCGGCCGAACCACCGAGGCCGGAAGCCAGCGGAATGCCCTTGTCGATCTCCATCTCGATGCCGAAATCGAGCTTGAGCTGCTCGACCATCGCGATGACCGCGCGGCCCGCCGTATTCTTCGCGGCTTCCAGCGGCAGGTCGTCCTTCGTGCCGCGGATTGCCGTGATGCGGACACCCGGCGTCGAAGACCGGTGCACGGTGACGGTGTCACCCAGCGCATCAACGGAAAAACCGAGGATGTCGAAGCCGATGGCGACGTTGGCGACGGACGCCGGCGCAAAGGCCTTGGCGTGCTGGACGGTCATAGACGGGCTCCCAGGTAGGCCGACAGCCGCAGCAGGTCGGCGAACACGCCACCGGCCGTAACCTCGGGGCCGGCTCCGGGTCCCTGCACGATCAGCGCGTTCTTGTTGTAACGGGCGGTCGAGAAGCGCACGACGTTGTCCGTCAGCGCGATGTTCGCGAACGCATGCTTGCGATCCAGTTCGACGAGCCCGACAGTGGCCTCGCCCTTGGCGGTAATGCGACCGACGTAGCGCAGCACCTTGCCAGCCTTGGCGGCCGCCTCGAAACGCTGCTTCATGCCCTCGTCATAGGCTGAGAGGCCATCGAGGAAACCGTCGATCGAGCCGTTCTCGAGGTCGACCGGGACGAGGCTTTCCACCCTCACATCCGACATCTCGAGCCGCTGCCCCATCTCGCGCGCGAGGATGATGAGCTTGCGGGCGACGTCGGTGCCGGAGAGGTCGTCACGCGGATCCGGCTCGGTATAACCGCGCGTCTTGGCCTCGCGGACGATGGCCGAGAACGGCGTGCTGCCGTCGTAAACATTGAAGAGATAGGCCAACGTGCCCGAGAAGATACCCTCGATGCTGTCGATCTCGTCACCGGTTTCACGCAGGTCGCGGAGCGTCTGGATCACCGGCAGCCCGGCACCGACGGTGCCTTCATACAGGTAATGCGTGCCGCCTTCGCGGCGGGCAGCCTTCAGCGAGTCGTAGTACGCCATCGCGGCGCTGTTCGCCTTCTTGTTGGGCGTGACGACATGGATGCCCTTGGCAAGCCAGTCACGGTAGTGACGGGCGATCTCGCCGTCCGCCGTGCAGTCGATGATGACCGTGTGGGGGAGGTAATCCACCTGCAGGTGGTCGACGAACTTGCCGAGATCCGCGGGCGTCGTCGCCTTGCTGTAGCCGTCCTGCCAGGCGGCGAGGTCCACGCCCTCTTCCGACAGCAGCATGCGCGAGCTGCCCATGATGCCCCGTACACGCAGCTCGAGCTGGAACTCACGCGACAGGCGGGCCTGCTGCGATGCCAGCTGATCGATCAGCACGCGGCCGACCGTACCTGGGCCTATGACGCCGATGGAAAGCGTGTTGGGCGAGAGGTAGAAGCTGGCGTGCGTGGCGCGGAGCGCGCGCGTGGCGTGCTTGCCGTCGACCACGACGGAAATATTCCGTTCGGAGGAGCCCTGCGCGATCGCCCGGACATTGACCGCGGCAGCGCCCAGCGCATTGAAAACCTTCGCGGAGACACCGGGCGTGCCGGCCATGCCGTCGCCGACCACCGAGAGGATCGCCAGCTCGCGCACGATGTCGACGCTCTGGATCTGGCTTTCTTCCAGTTCGCGGGAGAAGGCCTCGCGCACGGCGGCCTCGGCGCGTTCCGCCTGCTCCTGCGGAATGGCGCAGCAGATCGAGTGCTCGGAACTGCCCTGGGAAATCAGGATCACGGAGATGGAGGCTTCGCGCAGCGCACCGAACAGACGGTGGGCGGTACCCGGGACGCCGATCATGCCGGCGCCCTCGATGTTGAGCAGCGCGATTCCTTCGATCGTCGTGATGCCCTTCACCAGCAGCGCGGATTCCGGCTTCGCGCAGATCAGCGTGCCACGCGAGGACGGGTTGAAGGTATTGCGGATGTAGATCGGGATGGACCGCCCGACTGCCGGCGCCATCGTCTGCGGATGGATGACCTTGGCGCCGAAATACGCCAATTCCATGGCTTCGTTGTACGAGAGGGAATCGATCACCTGCGCATTCGGCACACGGCGCGGGTCGGCCGACAGCACGCCGTCCACGTCGGTCCAGATGACGATCTCCACTGCCTCCAGCAGGGCACCGAAAATGGAACCGGAGAAGTCACTGCCATTGCGGCCCAGCGTGGTCGATACGCCCTGCATGGTGCTGGCGATGAAGCCTGTAATGACCAGCGTGCCGTCGAACCCGTCGGCAAGCAGGCCGTCGAGCTTCAGGCGCGAGACATCCCACTGCACGGCCGGGCCCAGCGGGCCCCACTCGACGGTGACGCACTGGCGCGCATCGAGCCAGCGCACCGGGGCGGCGAGCTTCACGCCCTCGCGTCGGCGCGCGAGATAGGCCGTGAACAAGGTCGTCGACCAGATCTCGCCATGGCCCGAGACGATGTCACGCACGCCCGGCGCCGCGGCATGCGTGGCGGCGGTCGCACGGAGCATGCCGAGCAAGGCCTCGCGATCCGCATCGAAGCGTGCAAGGAAGGCCGCAACGCCCTCCGGTGCCAGCAGCGCCTCGGCGATCTTCCGGTGGCGATCGCGAAGCACCTGCAGCTGCGCGACATAGCCCTCGTCCTGGCGTTCGGCCAAGGTGACCAGGTTGAGCAGCGCATCGGTGACGCCCTTGCAGGCCGACAGCACAATGCCCATTCGCGGCGAGGGCTGCGACTCGACGATGTCGGCCACGCGGCGGAAGCAGTCGGCGTCGGCGACGCTCGATCCGCCGAACTTGTGGACGACCCAGGCGCGAGCGGCGGCCGGGGAGGCAGGAGGCGCGGCGGTGGAGCTCATGGAATCCAGTGCAGAAGTTGCTGTTTACAGAAGAAAAACCCGCGAATGTTAGAGGTCCGTACCGGGCGAGGCAAGAACACCCTAGACTGCCTCCCTCAGGAGGGTCCCGATCCTGTGAACAATGCCCCTGAATCCGCCCTGCACGCCGTGGTCCTGGCGGCCGGCAAGGCAAGCCGTTTCGGCTCGCCCAAGCAACTGGCCCACTATGCTGGGCGCCCCCTGCTGCAGGCGGCCGTGACCACTGCGGTGGCGGTGGCGGGCAGCGCCGTCTCGGTGGTCCTGGGCGCCCATGCGGCCGAAATCGCCCCCCTGCTGCGCAATACGCCCGTCAGCGTGCTGGTCAACCGTGCCTGGGAGGAAGGTATTGGAAGCTCTCTCCGGACAGCTGCAAGGCAGCTTCCGGGCGCCTGCGACGGGCTGCTGGTGCTCCTCGGGGACCAACCCGCCCTGACACCCGAGGACCTCGGGCGGCTCGTGTCGGCCTGGCGGGCCAATCCGACAGCAATCGTCGCCGCCAGCTATTCCGGCATCACGGGCGTTCCAGCGATCTTCCCCCGCTGGAGCTTCGAGGAACTGGGCGCCCTGCGGGGCGATACCGGCGCCAGGCAGGTGATGCACCGCCACCGGGATCGGGTCCAGCGGATCCCCCTCCCCCGCGCCGCCCTCGACATCGACACCCCGGAGGACCTCGTCCGTCCGGATCCCGGCTCCGCCGAAGGCTGACCGATATTCAGGGCCCGTGGAAACGGGCATCGCTCTGCATGTTGACCGTAGCGTCTCCCGCGAGTGGAACCCGGTTGGCGACGTAGCAGCGGTTCGAGAATGGATCGTCATCGATGTGACGAAGCACGGCGATGAGGATGCCGTCGATGAACGGTACGAGCAGCGGATGACACCAGCGTGCCCTGATCCGCAGCAGGTTGGCCTCCTGCAGGCTCAACCCGCTCCGTGATCCGACCTCGACCCCGCGGCCCAGGAGCCCATCATTGGGAATCGCGCGGCCTTCAGGCGCCGGAACGGAGAAATCGCCGAAAGCAGCGGAATCCGGCGCAAGGATCTCGATGTCGGCGAACAGGAGGGACTCTGCCGATGCCCGTGCGTAGGCTGCAGCGACAATGGCAGGAAGATCGGCGCCGGCGATCTCCGCGTCGGCCGCAGCATGCAACGGCAGGAGCCCCCTGGCGAACGCACGCTTCATGACGGCTGGATCCGCGCCGTTCATCGCTCCGCTCCGTGCTGCCGAGAACGTGGCGAACTGCACGGTATGGGCCGCCACCAGCAGCAGGAACACCTGCAGTGCGCCCAGCAGCAAGGGCAAGACCCCAAGCAAGGCAACGATCTGGAACTCCGTCAGCGCAACGCCACGCTGACGCGCGGGACAAGGCTTCAGCATGGACGCAGGTCATCGCCCAACCTCAGCCCCAGCGCCCTGATGCTGCCTGTCGGCAACTCCCAAACGGCGCATGCTGCCTTGTGGCCCGCAATACGCCAGGGCGCGAGGCCATCGAGGAGTTCCACGACGCGCCATTGGGCATCACAGAACAGGACATCGATCGGGAACCGCATTCCGAAAGTGTGAACGCTGCGGCACGGTTCGAGCAGGAATGCACAGCCTGCATCGAGACGGCGTTTCCATAGCAATCCGACTGCCCGCTCGGCCGGCCCGCGCCCGGCGTTGACCACCCAGGACAGTCGGCGCCGGTTGTGCTCCAGCCTGAAATAGCGCATGTCAGCGAACCTCCATGAAAATGCGGACGACGACCGGTACGGCGATGACGATGAACGTACACGGGAAGATGCAGAGGACCAGCGGCCCCAGCATCTTGACCGGAGCCTTCAGTGCTGCCTTTTCCGCGCGCAACTGCCGCTCCGTCGCCCGCTGATGGGACTGAGCCCTGAGCACCGCGCCGAGGCTCATGCCGTGCCCCTCGCTCTGCACCAGCGCGGCGACGAGCGCACCGAGCGCATCGATGTCATGCAGGCGAGCGACATGGTTGAAGGCATCGACGCGGGCTCGCCCCATGCGGATCTCCTGCAGCATCGCCGTGAAAATGCGACGCAATGGCGAGGGATCGGCCTTCTCGACGACGATGCGTAACGCCATGTTCAAGGTCGCCCCCGCCTCGACGCAGACGGTCAAGGCATCGAGATAGGCGGGCAATTCCTTCAGGATCCGCCGCTCACGATCGGCACGACGACGACGCAGCAGGATCCCGGATACGCCATTCACTGCCAGCAGGACGGGCAGCGCGCCCCAGGCGGCAGCGGAGAATCCCGCAGCGGCCAGCAACAACCCCACCAGCAGGCAAGCCGCCGACACGATGCAACGAAACCCTACCCAGGCATCCACCCCGATGCGGGCATCGAGGTCGGCGCGCAGCAGGGCGAGGTCCTGTGTTGCACGCACCCCCGGGGGCAGCACCTCGAGGACCCAACCGCCGACGGCAACCCACGGCGCCCGAGCGCGTCGCCAGCGGGATGCCAGCCCGGAAGCCAGCGCGACGCTCGCAAAGGCCGATGACAGCGCCAGACAATAAAAAAGCGTTGAATGCTGCATCACAGGTCGATCCTCACGATGCGGCGGATGAGCAGGTATCCGGAAAATTCGAGCACGGCGATGACCGCCAAAGTCGCCCGCCCCGGGAAAGTGGTGAACAGCCAGCCCATCGGCACCGGGTCAACGACAGACAGTGCGAGCATCAACAACAGCGGCAGAAGACCGACGATCACCCCTTGCATCCGCCCCTGTGCGGTCAAGGCATCGATACGTTCCCGGAGCAGCACTCGCGCGCGGATTCCTTCGCCCAATCTCTGCAAGGACTCCGCAAGGTTGCCGCCGATCTCGCGGGAGACCCTGATGGCGAGGACGATCAACCGCACGTCAGGCTCCGGCACGCGTGCGGCGAATTCCTGCAGGGCGTCGTCGAGGGCGACGCCAATTCGGTGCTTGCGCACCAGTAACTGGAGCTCCGGCCCCAGCGGCGAGGCCTGCCGCAGGGCCAGCAGACCAAGTGCATGACCCAGACCATGTCCGGCGCGCAGAAGACCGGACAGCAGGGCGACGGCGTCGGGCAACTGGAGCAGGAGCCGCGCCTGCCGGCGTCGGCGTGCCCAGTCGAGGAGCCAGCGAGGACCGAGGACCCACAGCAAGGCGATGGACAAGGAGACGAGAGCCGGCAAGCCGAGAAGCAGCAGGATGACGAGGACGACCGACCCGCTGGCCGCCAGCAACGCACTGAGGCGCCGGGGCGCGATAAAGATGAAGAGGTCGCCGAGTTCGCCATCCGCCATGCCGTGATGTCGACGAGCCAGCCACAGCGCAACGCGACGCCAGAACAGCACGACCGACGCCACGGAAAACCCTGCCGCAACGGCCCACCATGCCGATACCCAGGCCAGACTCATCGCACATGCCCGAGCAGCGATTCACGACAGACGGCATGGGCGGGCGACACCGGGTCCTCGAGGAAAAGCGCGGGATTTCCAGAAGACTCAAAACCGCGCGTCGCGTGGTACTGGAAAAGGTCCTGTGTCTGGATGCGACCGCCTTCCATGCCAGTCACCTCGGTGATGCGGGACACCCTCCTGACACCTCTGGCGTCCCGGGACTGATGGACGATGAGCGTGATCGCGCTGGCGACCTGCTCGCGTATGGCCTGGACCGGCAGATCCATGCCCGCCATCAGAACCATCACCTCAAGACGGGAAAGAAGATCCCGAGGCGTATTGGCATGCGCGGTCGTCAGAGATCCGGCGTGACCGGTGTTCATGGCCTGCAGCATGTCCAACGCCTCGCCGCCACGACATTCACCGACAACGATGCGGTCAGGTCTCATGCGCAAGGCGTTGCGCACCAGATCGCGGATGGTGACCAGCCCCTGCCCTTCCAGATTCACCGGCCTTGCCTGCAAGGCGACACAATGGGGATGCTCAAGGCGCAACTCCGCCGAGTCCTCGATGGTGACGATGCGCTCCTGCGGCGGCACGAGGGCAGCGAGGGCATTGAGCAAGGTGGTCTTGCCGGACCCCGTCCCACCCGACACGACCATATTGCAACGACCGACAACGGCCGCCTCCAGGAACGCCGCCATCGTTGCCGACATCGTTCCTTTCGCGGCGAGTTCCTGCAGGGAGAACGAACGCCTGCCGAACTTGCGTATGGTGACGATCGCGCCATGTACGGCCAGCGGCGGTACCACGACGTTGATGCGCGATCCGTCCGGCAATCTCGCATCGACCATGGGCGAGGATTCGTCCACTCGCCGCCCCGTGGGAAGCAGCAACCGCTCGATGACCCGCAAGAGGCCTTCGTCACCGGAAAAGCGGCGACCAGCGCGGGTGATGACCCCACCCTTC
>JBDLPS010000175.1:0-3784 GCA_039800965.1 Pseudomonadota bacterium
GCCGTGCCCTTCTGGCGGCGACGGGTACGCAGGTGGATGTGCGTGAAAGGCACGCCCGTCACTTCCGGCATCACCGACAAGGCTTCCTCGCGGCGGCGGCGCACGGCCTCCGGCTCGATGGTGGCGGGTGCCTGGTATTCCTGCACGAAGAGCCAGCGCTCGCCGGCCTCCTCACCCGCGCCGGTGTAGAGGTCGACGGCGAAGGCATATTCTGGCATGTCGGCGTCGTAAAGCCGGTAGCAGCCGACGCCCTCGCGCCGCGCGCTCTTGCCGAGGTGCGCGAGGTTCTTGCGCAGACGGTTGGCGAACATGCGCGAGCCTTCCCGCTGCGCGATCGTCGGGTCGTCCATCACGATCCCACGCGGCGTCTCGCGCCGCTCGCGACGCTCGTTGGGTGCGAACCGAAGCAGGCGGCATTCGATCGCACCGTTCCATACCGTGTGCACCCGATGGGCATTGACGCCGATGGCCTGGCCGAGGGCCGGCTCTCCGGTCAGCACCACGGCCTGCCAGTTCGCGAAGGGCCCGCGCAGCGCCTCGCCAATGGCACGATGCGCCGCCAAGGCGTCCTCACCCTGGCCGATGCGCTGGCCGTATGGAGGATTCACGCACAACAGACCGAAACTCCGGCCTTCAGGATCGATGTTCGCCGGACGGGCCTGGGCGAGGTCGCCAGTCTCGAAGCGGATGTCGCGCCCCACGCCGGCGCGGCGCGCGTTGGCCTGCGCGGTGGCGACGGCAGCCGGGTTACGGTCGCTGCCGAGCACCACCACGGGCAGGTACTGTTTCATGCGGCCGAGCGCTGCCTCGCGCACGCGCTCCCAGATCACGGCGTCATGCTGCTCCCAGCCCTGGAAACCGAAATAGTCGCGCATGAGTCCCGGCGCGATGTCCGCTGCCATCCAGGCAGCCTCGATGACGAAAGTGCCGGAACCACACATCGGATCGAGGAATTCGCCGCCAGCGGCACAGACCTGCGGCCACTGCGCACGCACCAGGATGCCCGCCGCGAGGTTCTCGCGCAGCGGGGCTTCACCACCCGCCACGCGGTAGCCGCGCCGCCCGAGGGACTCCCCGGCGAGATCGATCGAAACGGTGACCTGCCCGCCACCCACGTGGGCATGGACGCGCAGGGAAGGACGCTCGGTGCTGATGTCCGGCCGCTGGCCCGTGCTGTCCCGCAACTGGTCGCAGATCGCGTCCTTGACCTTCAGCGTCCCGAAATGGGTATTGCTGATCGCAGGATGCGAACCGGTGTACTCGCAGGCCAGCGTGCCACGCGGATCCAGATGCTGGCGCCAATCGATGGCGCGCACGGCATCGTAGAGCGATTCGGTGCCGGACATGGAAGCATTGCCCACCTGCAGCAGGACACGACTGGCCAGGCGCGATTCGAGGCAGGCCCTGTAACCGGTTTCCAGGCTCCCGCGGAAGCCGACGCCACCAGCCCTTTCGCGGATATCGGTGGCACCGAGAGTCGCCAGTTCCTGCGCAAGCAGGTCGGCGAAGCCGCGGGGAACGGTTGCCACGAAACGCAGTTCCGGCGATGTCGTGTCGAGTGGGCGGCGGTCTGTCATCCTTCCAAGGATACCGGCAACAGGCCCGACCATGACCGAACAAACACCGGACTCCCGCGCCCTGACCCGCGAGGACCTCGAGGCGCTCTGGATGCCCTTCACCGCAAATCGCCATTTCAAGGCGAAGCCGCGCCTGCTGGCGCGCGCGGACGGGATGCACTACTGGACGCCGGACGGGCGTGCGGTGCTCGACGGCGTGGCGGGCCTGTGGTGCGTGAATGCAGGCCATGGGCGCCGCGAGATCACCGATGCCGTCGCCCGGTCGATGCAGCAACTGGATTACGCCCCACCGTTCCAGATGGGGCACCCCCAGGCCTTCGAACTGGCCAACGCGATCGTGAAGATCTCTCCTCCGGGGCTGGATCATGTGTTCTTCGCGAATTCAGGATCGGAGGCCGTGGACACCGCGCTGAAGATCGCCCTCCAGTACCAGCGCCTGAGGGGAGAGGCGTCGCGCACGCGGCTGATCGGCCGCGAACGCGGTTACCACGGCGTCAACTTCGGCGGCCTCTCCGTCGGCGGCATGGGGGCCAACCGGAAATCATGGTCCGCATCGATGGTGCCGGGCGTGGATCACCTGCCCCACACGCTGGACCTGCGACGGAACAGATTCAGCCGGGGACTGCCCGGGCACGGCGCGGAATTCGCCGACGATCTCGAACGGCTGGTTTCGCTGCATGATGCATCGACCATAGCGGCCGTCATCATCGAGCCCATCGCGGGCTCAACGGGCGTTCTGCCACCGCCGCAGGGTTACCTGCAGCGCTTGCGGGAAACCTGCGACCGGCACGGCATCCTGCTGATCTTCGACGAAGTCATCACCGGCTTCGGCAGGACGGGTTCGGCGTTCGCGGCACAGGAATTCGGCGTGACGCCGGACATCGTCACCATGGCCAAGGGGCTGACCAACGGCACCGTGCCGATGGGCGCCGTACTGGTAAAGAAGCACATCCACGACGCCTTCATGCAAGGCCCTGAAGCAGCCATAGAACTGTTCCACGGCTATACCTGTTCCGGACATCCGGCCGCGACGGCGGCAGGCCTCGCGACGCTCGGCATTTATGAACGCGAAGGACTGTTCCAGCGGGCAAAGGACATCGCGCCATACTGGGAGGACGCCGTGCACAGCCTGGCCGGGCTGCCAGGTGTCATCGACATCCGCAATTACGGACTGACTGCAGGGATCGAATACGAGCCCACCGCGGGCAAACCGGGTGCGCGGGGCCTCGACACCTTCCTGCGCGCCTTCGAAGCCGGCATCCTCGTGCGCGCGGTGGGCGACATCACCGCACTGTCCCCGCCACTGACGATCGAAAAACCGCAGATCGACGAACTGGTCGGCAAGCTCGCCCAGGTCATCCGCGAATCGAGTGCCTGAAAAAAGGGGCCCGCCGCTCTCGCGCCGGGCCCTTGAAGTGGGCCGGTCCCCGCGGACGGGCCCTGGGGGGATCAGTCCTTGCCCCAAGGCAAAGTGGTTGAAACCGAAGCCACGACCTTGCTGCGTGTATCGAAGTACTTGCCCGGGGTGTCCTTCAGGTCGCTGCCGTCGATGAACGAAAGTCCGACCGTGAACTTGCCGATCGCCTTGGTCACGCCCACGGACCAGTCGACATATCCACCGCCGTAGTTCTTGTCCCAGTAGTCGCCGGTGCTGTATCCGGCATGCGCGACCAGAGCGAAGTCCGACGGCAGAGGGAAAGTGCCAGTGGTGGTCAGATACCACGCGGTGGATCCAGTGCCACCGAAGTCCCAGGAATAGAACGCCTTCGCGTTGAACCAGTCCTTGGTGTAGCCGAGATACACCTCGGGGTAATCAAAATCGCTGCGGCCCACGTAGGTGTAGTAGATGACGCCGGCATCGAATGCACCCTTGCCCTTCGCATCGCCCCAGGCATACCCGCCGACGAGATCAAGTTCCCCGTCCGGATCCTTGTTGCCGAGACCGAAATTCAGGTTGCTGGCCCAGCCACTGACATAGAACCCACTGTCGTGGGTATAGGTGGCGCCGAGCTGGAAAGCCGGATCCTTCGCCGTCTGTGAAATGCCACGGAGGTCGTAATCGGAAACCACCGCGGGCGTGACGGTGAGACTGCCATCGGCATGGGCGACACCGACGGAAGAGATTGCCAGGGCTCCGGCCAGCAAGACACGCGACTTGAACATGTAGCACTCCTCGAGGACTGGGTTGTTGCAAAGTGTCCTGAACA
>JBDLPS010000176.1:0-2956 GCA_039800965.1 Pseudomonadota bacterium
GGCTTCGGTTCGGTGTCGGTGCCTTGCACCAGCGGCTTCTACGACACGCTGTTCAACGCGGACACGCGTCCGTCGCAGGACTGCCTGTACGCCGTGCAGGCCGTGCTGCAGACCCGTACCGAGAACCAGCAGGACATCGGCGAATTCAACGTTCAGGGTGGCCTGTTCAACCTGCCGGCCGGTGAAGTCCGTGCCGCCGCCGGTTACCAGTACCGTCGCAACTCGTCGCAGTTCAACCCGGACATCCTGCAGTCGACGGCCTCGATCGATGACCAGGTGATCGGTCTCTACCCGACCGGCTACATGGACGCCCAGACGTCGGTCAAGGACTACTACGGCGAAGCGCTGATCCCGGTCGTGAAGGATCTGCCCTTCCTGAAAAAGCTCGAGCTCGAAGTGGGTGGTCGTTACTCCGACTACGCGAAGATGGGTTCGACGACGACCTACAAGATCAACGCCAACGTGCAGGTGAACGACTACCTGCGCTTCCGTGGCGGCTACAACCGTGCGAACCGCGCGCCGAACCTCGGTGAGCTGTACCTCGGCCTGCAGCAGGTCTTCACCGGCGCCGGCGCGTACGCGGACCCCTGCAGCCTCCTGTCGAACTCGCCGTTCGGCGCGGGTGGCGCGCAGGTCAACGCCAACGTCGCCCAGGGCAATGGTTCGGGCACTGCGCCGGGCCAGACCTCGGCCGGCGCCACCAGCGCCTACCTGATCTGCAAGGCGCAGATGGGTGCGACGGGCGTGGGCAACTACTACAACAACGCGGCCTTCAGCCAGCCGACGGCAGCCGGTGGTTTCGCGTGGGTCAACCAGATCGGCAACGCGAATCTCAAGAACGAGATCGCGGACACCTGGACGGCGGGCCTCGTCTTCCAGTCGCCGTTCGACAATGCCTGGCTGCGTGGCCTGACCGGCACCGTGGACTGGTACCAGATCGCGATCAACAAGGCGATCATGCCGTACTCGATCACCTACGCGCAGTACCTCTGCTACGGCGCGGTGCAGGTGGCCGATGCCACGGCGGCGGCGGCGCAGGCGGCTTCGGTGGCTTGCCAGAACTCGCCGCGTGACACGACGAGCGGCGCGGCCCTGAACAACCTGCTGTCGTTCGACAACCAGGCGACGGTCAAGACCTCGGGCGTCGACTTCACCCTGAACTGGAACGCGCGTCTTTCGGACCTTGGTCTGGAGAGCGTCCCGGGCAGCATCGGCTTGAACGTGACGGGCACCATGCTCGACTACTACAAGACGAAGCTCTCGCCGGCGAAGTACGACCCTTGGATCGACTGGAAGGGTTCGCTGGGCCCCACGGGCCTGACGGGCTTCAACGCCGGTCAGTACACCTACCGTGTGTTCACGTCGCTGAGCTACTCCCTGCCTGCCGTCAGCGTGAGCATGCGCTGGCGTCATCTGCCGGCGGTGGCCCAGGCTGCCAAGGCGCAGGAAGACGCGATCATCGAGAACAACAAGGCGGCTGCTGGTGGCGACACCTCGAAGCTGCTCTTGGGTTACACGCCGACGACGGCCAAGATGGTCGAGTCGTACGATGTGTTTGACCTCTCGGCGTTCTGGAACATCAGCCAGAACTTCTCGATGCGCGTCGGTATCGACAACGTGTTCGACACCGATCCGGCGAACACGGGCGCCTCGAAGGGCTACCCGCCGGGAACGGCGCTCTCGTCGATCTGCAACGGGGCTGCGGGCTGCATCAACCCGACGGGTTACAGCCTGCCGAACTCGGGTCAGGGCACGACGAGCGGTGGTTACTACGACGTGCTGGGTCGTCGCTTCTACGTGGGCTTCAAGGCCAAGTTCTAAGCGATGACGGAATGCCCGGCTGGCGGAGACGCCAGTCGGGACTCCTTTCAAGGCCGCTTCCAGGATGGGAGCGGCCTTTTTCTTTGGGGCGCCTTACTTGCGGGGATTCGCCTGCAGTTTCGCGGTTTCGGCGGCGTACAGCGGCACGCGCATCGTCACGCGTTCGACGGCCAGTCGCTCCTGCGGCACGAACTGCCCTTGCGGATAGGAGGCCAGGATGGCATCGAAGCGTTCGCGAGTGCCTTCGCGGAATTCGCCGTGCGAGAATATGAACAGGTCGTTGTTGCGTACCCCCTCGATCACGCGCTGGCCGGCCTCGAGTGGATCCATGCCGGAGGGCGGCGGGCCCTGCTGCACGGTGCCGGGCGCGGGTGCCGGTGTTACGGCGATGGCTGGAGCCGTGGTCGCGTTCTTCAGGGCCGCCGGGCGGTAGTTTTCGCTCTGTCGGATGTTCGTGTTCACCGCACCGGGCAGGTAGCAGGAAGTGCCGATGTTGCTGTCTTCGAGCTCGATGCGCAGCGCCTCCATGAGGCCGAGCGCGGCATATTTCGTCGCCGTGTAGATGCCGGACTTTCCGCCAGGGAGGATGCCGCTCATCGACGACGTGGTGACGATGTGCGCCCCTTCGCCGTACTTCAGCATCCGGGGGACGAAGGCCTGTATGCCGTTGAACACCCCGGCGACGTTCACGTTGAAGCCCCAGTCGAAATCGTTGTGCGTCGCCTGCGCGACCTGGGCGCGGATGCCGACGCCGGCGTTGTTCACCAGCAGATGCACGCGACCGAATTTCGCCTCGGCTTCGTCGGCCAGGCGGATCCAGCCGGGGCGGTCCGTGACGTCGTGCTTGATGGCATGTACCCGCCTGCGGTCGTTGAACTGGGCCAGCGCGCCCTCGATCTGGGCGTCGTCGATATAGCCGATGATGACCTTCATGCCTGCGTTGTACGCTGCGCGGGCGATGCCTAGCCCGATGCCGCTGGAGGCGCCGGTCACGTAGGCCACCTTGCCGGCGAGATCCTTCAGCGGCGGGGCCTGGGGCGGGCGGCTGGCGACGCCCGGGGCCGGAGAGGGTTGTGCACCGGCCGCAGCGCCCGGAAGGGCGGCCCCGATGCCGGCGGCAGAGGAGGCGGCGAGG
>JBDLPS010000177.1:0-24127 GCA_039800965.1 Pseudomonadota bacterium
GCCCTGGGGTGGGTTGAAGCTGCCGCAGGAGTACACGCCGGCCGAGGACCGCGCGCGCGTGAACGTGATGGTGATCGCGCCCGAAGGCTCCAGCCTGCAGTACACACAGCGCTACCTCGACCAGGTGGCGGCCATCGCGCACGACGAGGTCGATCGTGGCAACGCCCAGCGCATCATCGTCCGCACCGGCAATTTCAACCGCCAGTCGGAAGTCAGCAGCGGCATGATCCTGGTGCCGCTCACGATGTGGGAAAGCCGCAGTGAGACGGCGGCCCAGATCGCGCAGCGGCTGCGCCAGCGCACGCAGGGCATCGCGGGCGCGCGCATCCTGCCGCAGTCCCCCGGCGGGCTGGGTGGGGGTGGCAAACCCGTGCAGCTGGTGCTGCAGGGTTCGGAGTACCGCGAGATCGCCGATCTGGCCGAGAAGGTCATCGCCCGCGCCAATGCGGAGAACCCGAACCTGTTCAACCTCGAGTCCGATTTCCAGGAGCGGGCTCCGCAACTGAAGGTCGGTATCGACCGCAACAAGGCGGCGGACATGGGCGTGTCGCTGACCAGCGTCGGGCGTGCTCTGGAGACGATGCTCGGCTCACGCGTCGTCACGACTTTCCTCATGGGTGGCGATTCCTACAACGTGGTGCTCCAGGCCAAGGACGAGCAGCGTGCGTCGGTAAACGACCTCGACAACATCTATGTGAGGTCGGACAAGACCCGGCAGCTGGTACCGCTTGCGAGCCTGGTGAAGGTCGACGAGACCGCCGGTCCGACGGAGCTGCGCCGCTTCAACCGACTGCGCTCGGTGACCATCAGCGCCAATCTCGCACCGGGCTATTCGCTGGGCGATGCACTGTCGTATCTCGAAGCCGTGGTGCGCGAGGCCTCCGCCGGCAGCGTGCAGATCGATTACAACGGCGAGTCGCGGGAACTGAAGCGTTCGGCAGGTGGCCTGTACCTTACTTTCGCCTTCGCACTGGTCATCGTCTACCTCGTGCTGGCGGCGCAGTTCGAGAGCTTCGTGCACCCGCTCGTGATCCTTGCCGCAGTGCCGATGGCACTGACGGGCGCGCTCGTCGGCCTGTGGTTGTTCAATTCAACGATCAACATCTACAGCCAGATCGGGTCCGTGATGCTGATCGGTATCGCCAGCAAGAACGGCATCCTGATCGTGGAGTTCGCCAACCAGCTCCGCGACCGCGGCATGGCGTTCGTCGATTCCGTGATCGAGTCTGCGACCGTCCGTCTGCGTCCGGTGCTCATGACGACGCTGGCAACCGCCGCGGGAGCCATTCCGCTGATGATTGCCAGCGGCGCGGGCGCGGAGAGCCGGCAGTCGATCGGCGCCACGGTGTTCTTCGGTTCGACCTGCGCGGTTGCCCTCACGTTGTTCGTCGTGCCGGCGCTCTATGTCACGATCGCCCGCAACACGAAGTCCCCGCAGTACGTGAGCCGCCTGCTCGAGAAACTGGGCTACAGCGCCGCCGATCCGGCGCGGATGGACGCCCGAGGCTGACCCGCCTGCGGCGGCCCCGCTTCGCGGCGGGGCCGCGCTGCTAGAATGACGCCCGCGTCGCATCCGGCGGCGTGTTGCCTGGCAGCCCATGTCCGCGATTCCCCAGATTGAGACCGCGCCGCCCGCGAAGCAGAGCCTGTCGGCTACGCAGCGCCGGCTTGCTGCGCACCTGCGCGGGCAGGTCGGCAAGGCCATCGCCGATTACCGGATGATCGAGGAGGGCGACCGCGTCATGGTCTGCCTGTCCGGCGGCAAGGATTCGTACACCTTGCTGGACATGCTGCTGTCGCTTCAGCGCAGCGCGCCCGTGCGCTTCTCGCTGGTCGCCGTGAACCTCGACCAGAAGCAGCCGGGGTTTCCGCCAGACGTGCTGCCGGCCTACCTGCGGACGCTCGGCGTCGATTTCCACGTCATCGAGCAGGACACCTACAGCGTCGTGAAGCGTGTCGTCCCGGAGGGGCGCACGATGTGCAGCCTGTGCTCGAGGATGCGTCGGGGTGCGCTCTACAAGTGGGCTGCCGCGAACGGCATCACGCGAATCGCCATGGGCCACCATCGGGACGACATCGTCGAGACGCTCTTCCTCAACCTTTTCTTCGGCGGCAAGCTCAAGGCGATGGCGCCCAAGTTGCGGTCGGAGGATGGGCAGCACGTGGTGATCCGGCCGCTGGCCTACGTCCCCGAGCGCGAGATCGCGCGCTACGCGCGGGCGAGGGCCTTCCCGATCATTCCCTGCAACCTCTGCGGTTCGCAGGAGAACCTCCAGCGCCAGGCGATCAAGCAGATGCTGGCCGCCTGGGAACTCGCGCATCCGGGTCGCACCGAATCGATCTTCTCCGCCTTGCGCAACGTCGAGCCGGCGGCACTTGCCGATACGGACTTGTTCGATTTCGCCGGCCTCAAGGGCGGGGCACCGACGTGACCCGCCGCAGGCGCAAGGTGCTGGTCCTGCTGCACCCGAGCCTGCAGCCGCCGGATTCGCTGGAAGGCCACGACCCCAAGGCCGTGGTCGAATGGCGCGCCGAGTACGACATCATCACGACGCTGCGTGCCGCCGGGCACGACGTGCGCGTGCTGGGTGTCCTCGACAGCCTGGAGGCCTTGCGTGAACAGGTCGTCGGGTGGGAGCCGGACATCGCGTTCAACCTGCTGGAGGAGTTCGACGGCATCGTCGCGCACGACCAGCACGTCGTGGGTTACCTCGAGATGCTCAGGCAGCCGTATACCGGCTGCAACCCGCGAGGCCTGCTGCTCTCCCGCGACAAGGCCCTCAGCAAACAGGTACTGGCTTTCCATGGCATTCCGACGCCGGCGTTCGCGGTGTTCGCGGACGGACGGGTTCCACGGGTGCCGGGCCACCTGCGGTTTCCCCTCTTCGTCAAATCGACCACCGATGATGCGTCGCTTGGCATCGCCCAGTCGTCCATCGTCGAGGACGAGGCGGCGTTGCGCAGTCGTGTCGCATTCGTCCACCGGCGCAACCGTGCGCCCGTGCTGGTGGAGGAATTCATCGAAGGACGGGAGTGTTACGTCGGGATCTTCGGCAACGAGCGCCTGACGAGCCTGCCCGCCTGGGAACTGGATTTCGGCTCCATGCCTGCGCACCTCGCGACGATCGCTACCCGCAAGGTGAAGTGGGATTACGACTACCGGCAGCGCCACGGCATCGGCAGTCGCGCCGCGGCCGACCTGCCGGACGGTACGGAGGGGCGGCTCGATGCCATCGCGCGCCGGGTGTACCGCGCATTGGGTTTGTCCGGTTTCGCGCGCATGGATTTCCGTGTGCGCCCCGATGGGGCTGTCTTCGTGCTCGAGGCCAACGCCAATCCCCATCTCGCGGCGCACGAGGATTTCGCACGCTCCGCGGCGGCGGCGGGGATTGGGTATCCTGCCCTCATCGAGCGCCTGCTCTCGCTGGGGCTCGCCTATCGACCGCAGTGGCGCACTCTGTATGGCTGACCGCCGCCGGACACCGCATTCCGCCGTTCTGCGCGCCTGCTTCGTGCTGCTCGTCGCGTGCCTGCCCGGGCACGCGACCGCATCCCAGCCATCGCGTCGTGCCGTCGCGGACCTGGCTGATTTCGTCGAGTTGGTCGCAGGCCGCTTCGAGACGCCGCCGGATCCGGCGGCGGCGCAGGACGAGGACCGGCGCCGCGAGGGGCTGCGGCGCGTGGTGGTGCCCGTCAAGGCGGGCTTCGTCGGCGATGCCGTTTTCTACCTCCAGGAAAGTCTTGCCGGTGATGCGCGGCGCGTACTGGCGCAGCAGTTGCTGCTGTTCGCGCTCGCGCCGGGTGGCACGACGCTGATCGTGGAGACTCCGGTCGCTTTCAAGGAGCCGCTGCGCTGGCGCGACGGGGATCGCAAGCCCGAACTCTTCCGGGGCATCCTGCCGCAGGACGTCCGGCCGCAGGCGGGCTGCGAAGTGTTCTGGCGTCGTGCCGGGGATGGCTTCGAGGGCGCAACGGATGCTTCGCGCTGCCGTGGCAGCCGCGGCGATGCCGTCGTACGCATCGAGCGTCGATATCTGCTGCGCGCGACGGAGTTGCGCGTGCGCACCGTCTACTACGACGAAGCCGGCAAGTCCCTTGCCGCTGACCCGGACGTGCACTACGTCCGGCGGTCGCCGTGATGCGCTTTCCCGGCGGCATCCTGTTCCGCCACGTGCTCCGAGAGGTCGGCCTCGCATCCCTTGCGGTCGCGCTGGTCTTGATGGTGCTGCTCGTCACGAACCAGCTTGCCTTCGTGCTCGAACGCGTCGCGGACGGGCAACTGCCCGGTGGGCTCGTGCTCGAGATGCTGCGCCTTTCGGTCACGGAGAACGCTGGCGTGATCCTGCCGATATCCCTGCTGCTGGGTGTTGCGGTCGCGCTGGGTCGCCTCTACCACGACAGTGAGCTGGCCGCTGCGCAGGCCTGTGGGATGGGCCCGGCGACGGTGTTCGCCGCCGTCGGGACCGTGACGCTCGTGGCGGTCGTCCTGGCCGCGTGGGTGGCGTTCTTCGCAGGTCCGGATGGCGCGAAGCGTCGAGCCGAGATCCGTGCCGATGCGCTGCGCACCGCACTCGTGCGCGGCCTCGCGCCCGGGCAGTTCCGTTCCCTCGGTGGCGGAGCCGTGTTGTATTTCCGGGAGCGTGGCGAGGACGGCGTCCTGCGGGACGTGTTCTTCGAGCGTCGCGTGGCGGCCGGTGCGGAGGGAGAGGGTCGCATCGAGGTCGTGCTCGCTGCGTCGGCCCGTTACAACCTGGCCGCCGACGGCAGCCTTGCTGCCGTGGTGCTGCAGGATGGGCGGCATTACGAGGGGCAGCCCGGCGGCGGTGCCTGGCGGGTGATGCAGTTCCGTGAACAGACGGTGCCGGTGCGGCCGAGCGGCATCACTGCACCGGCGCCGAGGGCCGATGCGCAGCCGCTCGCGGTACTGCGTCGATCCACCGATGGCCGTTACCAGGCGGAATACCACTGGCGCCTCGCCTCGGTGGTCATCACCCTTGTGCTCGGCGTTCTGGCCGTGCCTTTGTCGCGCCTGCGTCCGCGCCAGGGCCGTTATGCACGCGTCGTCTGGGTGGTCCTGCTGTACGCCATCTACGCCAACCTGCTGATCTCAGGCAGAACGCTCATCGAGAAGGGCAGCGTGCCGGCCTGGCTCGGCCTCTGGTGGGTCCATGTGGTGATGGTCCTGCTTGGTCTCGGGATACTCGGCCTGCCACGCGCGCTTGAACGCCTGCGCCGTGGCCGTGCGCTCACCGCGTCTGGCGTGTCCTCGCCTCCCGGCACTGCTTGATCCATTCCGAAAGCTTGCGCAGGTCGCGACCGACCGGCTTCGGCAAGGCGTGTTTCCCGCTGCGGTGGTCGTAGGGGTCGTAGCCCGCGGAGGGCCCGTCGGTGGCCGGGTCCGGCGCCAGTTCGAGCTCGAGTTCGGGATCAGGCTGCGACATGCACCGCAGGATACGCAGATCCGCTGCCGCGAGGCTTCCGCCGAATCCGCTGCGTTGGTGGCTTAAAGCGGCGGCGGCAGCAGGCCGCCGTCCCGCATCGCCTTTGCCCGCAGGATGCCCATCGCGGTCTTTGCGTCGTGGATGCTGCCGGCCACGGCCCGGTCCCAGGCTTCGGCGAGCGGCACCCAGTGCACCTCGATCACCTCGTGTTCCTCATGCGCGATTTCGCAAGGCACCAGATCCTGCGCCAGGAACAGGTGTATCACTTCCGTGAAGACGCCCGGCGAGGACAGCAGCGTGCCCAGGCATCGCCATTCGCGGGCCTCGACGCCTGCTTCTTCGACGAGCTCGCGGCGCGCCGTGTCGAAGGGAGGCTCGAAGGGCTCGAGTTTTCCGGCCGGCAGTTCCCAGACGTAGCCGCCGCCGGCGTGCCGGAATTGGCGCAGCAGGCAGATGCGACCGGCCGCATCGAGCGCGACGATCGCGGCGCCGCCAGGATGATGGACGATCTCCAGCGCGGCGCGGCTGCCGTTCGGCAGCGTGACGTGCTCGACGTTCACCGTGATCACCCGGCCCCGGAATTTCGGTTCGACGGTGTTCATCCGTTCTCAGTTGCGCGGTTTCACGAACTTCAGCGTGAAGCGATCGCTCTCGCCGATCGCCGCATACCGCGCGCGGTCCTTGTCGCCTTCGGCATAGGTCGGGGGCAGGGACCACACGCCCTTGCCGTGGTCCCTGGTATCCCTTGGGTTGGCATTGATTTCCGATACGCCGACGAGCCGGAAGCCCGCGGCTTCGATGAGGCGCACGGCGTCGTTCTGGTTCACGTAGCCGCTGGCAGCCTTCGGGTCCTGGGGGATGGCGGGGTTGCCGCGGTGGTCGACCACGCCCAGCACTCCGCCGGGTTTCAGCACGCGGTAGAAATCAGCAAGCGCGGCCTGCGCGGTGCCACGCGCCATCCAGTTGTGCAGGTTGCGGAAGGTGAGCACCACGTCGAGCGAGCCTGCGGCAGCGATGGGCGCGCCGCCGGGCACGAATTCCACGACCTCGACGCGGTCGAAGCGGGCGGGGCTGGAGTCGAGCAGCGACCGGAACGAACGCGACTCGCGCTCGCTGTAGGCGTTGCCGGGGGTCACCGGGTCGACCGCGGCGATGAGCCGGCCGTGTTCCCGCAGCAGCGGCGCCAGGATCTGCGTGTACCAGCCGTTTCCGCCCGGGGCGATTTCGGCCACCGCGAGGTCCGTCCGCAGTCCGAAGAACAGCAGGGTCTGGTGCGGATGCCGCCACGCGTCGCGCGCGCGGTCGCCCTCCGGACGCGCCGCGTCGCCGATGACGGCGTCGAGTGCCGCAGCCGTCTGCACCCGCGTGGGCTGGTCGGCGCACCCGGCGATGATCAGGCTGGCCAGCAAAAGGCCGGCGAGGGGATGTCGGGGATGCCGCGTCATGCTGCCTACGATGCTACGTCAGCCATGGAGGCGGGCATAGGCACGGGATCAGGCGGGTGTCGTCGCAACGGGGCGGGAGGGGTCCCGGATCCATTCGCTCCACGATCCCGCGTACAGCAGGCCTTCGCCCAGGCCGGCTATTTCCAGCGCCAGCAGATTCTGGCAGGCCGTGATCCCGGACCCGCACATCGTGACCACGCGGCTCGCGTCGCGCCCGCCGAGGAGCGCGGACCATTCGCGCCGCAGTTCGGCGGCCGGTTTGAAGCAGCCGTCCGGCCCGAGGTTTTGGACGAAGGGCCGGTTCAGGGCCCCCGGTACGTGGCCGGCCACGGGATCGATCGTCTCGTTCTGCCCGGCAAACCGGTCGGCGCCTCGAGCGTCGACCAGGTCGATCGTGCCCTCCGCCAGGGCTGCCCGGACTTCCCCGGCCGTCAGCCATCTCGTGAAGGGCCGCGATGGCACCGTTACCGGCGGACGCGGTGCCGCGGAGCGGGCCAGCGGGTGCCCGGCCGACGACCAGGCTGCAAGTCCGCCGTCCAGCACCCGGACCGGTGCGGCGTGGCCTGCCGCTCTCAACATCCAGCGCAGCCGGGCCGCCCCGGCACCATGGCCCTGGTCGTAGGCCACCACCGGCGTTCCCGGGCCGATGCCCCAGGCTCCCAGCGTCCTGGCGAAGGCCTGCGGGTCGGGCAGGGGGTGTCGCCCGGTGAGGGGGGTCACCGGGCCCGCCAGGGCCGTGTCGAGCGGCGCGTAGACCGCTCCCGGGATGTGGCCGGTCTCGTAGCCTCGGCGCCCCCAGTCGGGGTCGCCGAGGTCGAAACGGCAGTCCACGACCGCGAGGTCCGCGTCCGCGGCGCGCGCGGCCAGTTCGGCCACCCGGATCAGGCAGGAATCACTCATGGGGCAATCATCGCTACAATCCGCGGGCAATGCGACAGGACCATGGCCATAGACGTCTACTGGGCTAGCGGCAGCCCCTACTCCTGGCGGGTGCTGCTCGCCCTGGAGTTCAAGCGCCTGCCCTACGGCAGCCACCGCCTCCACCTCGACCTGCAGGAGCACAAGGCGCCGCAGATGCTGGCGATGAATCCGCGTGGGCGCCTGCCGGTGGTCAAGGACGGAGACTATGTCGTCTTCGAGTCCCTTGCCGTCCTGTACTACCTCGACCTCAAGTATCCGGCGCAGCCCCTCTTCGGTCGCTGCCCGGAAGAGGCCGCAGTCATCATGCGCGTGATCAACGAGTTCCAGGCCTACAACGAATCGGCGCTGATGTTGATCGTGGATGCCCTGCTGCACGGCCGCAGGCCGCGCCTTGACGAGGAACTGACCCAGGCGATGCACCACGTGGCCAACGAGGCGCGCACCATCGAGGCGCGTCTGGCCCGGTCCGAGTGGATCGTCGGCGAATCGGTCTCGGCCGCGGACATCGCGATCTATCCTTTCATCCGCTTGCTGCATCGCAGCCTGAGCGGGCCGGAGGCGGGCGAACTATCCGCCCGTTTCCTGCCGGCGGAAGTCCACTATCCTTCGCTCGCGAAATGGCTGCGCCGTGTCGAGGCGTTGCCCGGTTTCGCGAAAACCTGGCCGCCCCACTGGGGCGAGCCCCCGTTTCCTGACCATCCCGCGCCGCAACTGGAGGCATCGAGAATCACATCATGACGCACAAGGTTCACGTCGATTTCCCGGGTCGTATCCTCATCGTCGGTTTCGGCAGCATCGGGCAGGGGGTCCTGCCCCTGATCCTGCGCCATATCGGCGTCGCCAAGGATCGCATCACGGTCGTCACGGCGGACGACGCGGGCCTGGGTGCCGCGCGTGAAATGGGCGTGAAGTTCATCCAGGAGCCGCTTGTCCGCGAGAACTTCAGGCGGGTGCTCGATCCGCTGGTGGGCCGCGGCGACTTCCTGGTGAACCTGTCGGTGGATGTCTCGAGCATCGCCTTGATCAAGTACTGCTGGGAAAAGGGCGCGATGTATCTGGATACCTGCATCGAGCCCTGGGCTGGCGGATACACCGATCCCGGCATGCCCGCGGCGCGTCGCACGAACTATGCCCTGCGCGAGGAGGCGCTGGCGCTGCGCAAGGACAACGCACGTGCCCCGACGGCCGTCGTGACGCATGGCGCGAACCCCGGACTGGTTTCGCACTTCGTGAAGCAGGCGCTGCTCAACATCGCCGCCGATACCGGCGTGCAGGTCGACGTGCCGTCCTCGCGGGAGGAATGGGCCCAGCTGGCGCGGCAACTGGGCATCAAGGTCGTGCACATCGCGGAGCGCGATTCGCAGGTCACGCATCAGCCCAAGCGTCCCAACGAGTTCGTGAACACCTGGTCGGTGGACGGCTTCGTTTCCGAAGGTCAGCAGCCGGCGGAGCTCGGCTGGGGGTCGCACGAAAAGAACTTCCCTCGCGACGGCAAGCGCCATGACTTCGGCTGTGGTTCGGCCATTTACCTGATGCAGCCGGGCGCCGCCACGCGCGTGCGTACCTGGACGCCGAAGGCCGGCCCCTTCCATGGCTTCCTCATCACGCATGGCGAGGCCATCTCCATTTCGGATTACTACACCGTGCGCGAGGGCGGGCAGGCCGTCTACAGGCCGACGGCGCATTACTCGTACCACCCCTGTGATTCGGCTGTTGTTTCCGTGCACGAGTTCGCGGGTCGCAACTGGCAGCTGCAGGACAGCAAGCGCATCCTGATGCACGAGATCGATTCCGGCATCGACGAGCTGGGCGTGCTGCTGGCCGGCCACAGGAAGAACGCTTACTGGTACGGATCCCAGTTGTCGATCGACGAGGCGCGCAAGCTGGCGCCCTTCAACAATGCGACCAGCCTGCAGGTCACCGTGTCGGTGCTGTCGGGCATGGTGTGGGCGATGGAAAACCCGAACTCGGGCCTCGTCGAGCCGGACGAGATCGATTTCCGCCGCAACCTCGAGGTCTGCGCGCCCTACCTGGGTACCGTGACCGGCGCTTACACCGACTGGACGCCGCTGACCGACCGCGAGCGCCTCTTTCCCGAGGACCTCGACAAGACGGATCCCTGGCAGTTCAAGAACGTCAGGGTCTAGGTTCGTAGGCGACGTCGACGATGACGTAGAGCCGCGGCCCTTCCGGGGTTTCGAGGCGGACTTCCGCATCGAGCGGCTTGCCGAGCAGTGCCCGGGCGAGGGGCGCGTCCATGCTGATGAAGCCGGGCTCCCGGTCGAATTCGTCCGGGCCCACGATGCGGTAGCGGCGTTCGTCGCCTTTCTCGTCCTCTATCGTCACCCAGGCCCCGAAAAACACCCGGTCAGGGTCGCTCGGTGGCTGGTCTACGACCGTCATGCCGTCCAGTCGCCGCCGGAGGAAGCGCACGCGGGAGTCGATTTCCCGCAGGCGCTTCTTGCCGTATGTGTAGTCGGCATTTTCGGAGCGGTCCCCCTGGGCCGCCGCGGCCGTCACCGCGGCGGTGACCTGCGGGCGTTCGACCCGCCACAACGCGTCGAGCTCGGCCTTGAGGCGCGCCGCCCCGTCCGGCGTGATGTATTTCGAGGCCGGCGTCGCCGGCGGCCGGTATCGGCTCATGGATCGTCCTGGTTGCCCCTTCCATTTTTACCGGATCGCCCCCATCTCGTGGGAAGATCCGCCAGTCGTGGCCCTTCAGGAGATCCGTTCCATGCGCAGCCTTCGTGTCTTGTTGTTGGGATTCGCCGTGATGCTCTCCGGCTGTGGCTACAACACGCTCCAGCAGCAGGACGAGGGCGTCAAGGCGGCCTGGGCTGAGGTGCTCAACCAGTACCAGCGCCGTGCGGACCTCATCCCGAATCTGGTGGCCACCGTGAAGGGTTTCGCGCTGCAGGAGCAGCAGGTGCTGGTCGGCGTCACGGAGGCCCGTGCCAAGGTGGGCTCCATCCAGCTGACGCCCGAACTCATCAACGACGAGCAGGCGTTCAGGAAGTTCCAGCAGGCCCAGGGGGGGCTGTCGCAGGCGCTCAAGAGCCTCTTCGCGGTGACGGAGAACTACCCCCAGCTCAAGTCGGACGCGAATTTCCGCGACCTGCAGGCGCAGATCGAAGGCACCGAGAACCGCATCACCGTCGCGCGCAATCGCTACATCGAGGAAGTGCGGACCTACAACACCACGGTACGTTCGTTCCCCAGCAACCTTACGGCGATGATGTTCAAGCATGCGGTGAAGCCGAGCTTCACCGTCGAGGACGAGGCGGCCGTGTCGAAGGCCCCGACCGTGGACTTCGGCGCGCCGGCGCCGCAGCGCTGAGGATGTCGTGAGGGTGCTGGTCCGCGTCGCCGCCTGCCTCCTGCTCGCCGCGCTGCCCCTCGCGGGCGGCGCGCAGGCGCTCGCACCCGTGCCCCGTCTCGAATCTCCGGTGACGGATCTCACCGGCACCTTGACTGCCGCCCAGCAGTCCGAGCTAGAGCAGAAGCTGGTCGATTTCCAGCGAAGGAAGGGCGCGCAGGTAGCCTTGCTCATGGTGCCGACGACGGCGCCGGAGCAGATCGAGCAGTTCTCGATCCGCGTGGCGGAGGAGTGGAAGCTGGGTCGCGCCAAGCCCGACGATGGCGTGCTGCTGCTCGTCGCGCTGAAAGACCGCCGCATGCGCATCGAGGTTGGCTACGGGCTGGAAGGCGCGCTGACCGACGCCACGTCGCGCCGGATCATCGCCGACACCATCACGCCCCTCTTCCGGCAGGGGGATTTCTACGGCGGCGTCAGCGCCGGCCTGCAGAAGATCATGGCGGTCGTCGAAGGAGAGGCCTTGCCGCCGCCTGACCAGGGCTGGGCGCGGCCCGGCGACGGCCGCATACGGAACGTGTTTGCGGGGTTCATCGGCATGGTGCTGGTCAGCATCGTGCTGGGGTCCCTCATCGGCCGTTTGCCCGGCGGGCTGGTCGGTGGCGGTATCGCCGGCGTACTGGCCTATGTGGCGCTGCATTCGATCGTGCTGGCCTGCTTCGCGGGCGTTGCCGTCCTCGTGTTCTCCCTGATGGGAGCGCTCGCCGGGGAATCCCGTAACGGCATTGCCGGGGCGGGCCATGGCCTCGGCGGTTTCGGGGGGTATGGCGGCGGAGGGTTCGGCGATGGAGGCGGGTTCTCCGGCGGTGGTGGCGGCTTCGGTGGCGGTGGCGCCTCGGGGAGATGGTGATGAAGCGCCTGTTGCGCCTCCTGCGCCACCTCATGTCTTCGCCCCAGCGCCTGCGCGCCCGCTTCACGCCTGACGTGTTGCATGACGTGCAGCGTGCGATAGCGACGACCGAGCGGGAGCACGCTGGCGAGATCCGTTTCGTCGTCGAGCATGCGTTGCACCCGGCGCGTATCTGGCAGGGGCTGTCCGCGCGTGAACGCGCGCTGGAAGTCTTTGGCCAGCTTCGCGTGTGGGACACCGAGGACAACAACGGCATCCTGGTCTATGTGTTGTTCGCCGAGCGTGCGGTCGAGATCCTCGCTGACCGTGGCATCGCGCGCTGCGTGCCGCAGGAAGAATGGGCTGCCCTCTGCCGCGAAGTCGAGGCGGAGTTCGCCGCCGACGGATTCCGCGCCGGCTCGCTGCGCGCCATCGAGGGGGCGGCCACGCTGCTGCGCCGTCATTTCCCCGCGTCAACGGGCAAGACCGCGAACGAACTGCCGGACCAACCGGTCCTCCTGTAGCCGTCATCGCGGCCTGTGTCATGATTGCCGCATGAGCCGCCTGGATCCCTTGCGTGCCCTGACAATGGCCAGCGCCTTGGCGCTGGCGTTCCTGGCGGCTTGTTCCGGCAGGGCGCCGTCGCGGCCCGAACCGCCGCCGCAGCCGGTTGTCATCGAGCCGCCGAAGCCGGTCCATGCCCCGCCCGTCGCCACGATGCGCTTCGAGATCGATCCGGCGCGGGACGACGTCGTGGGCCAGTTGCAGGTCACCGTCGCGTCGAAGGCCGACACGCTGCCGGACATCGCGCGGCGGTTCAATGTGGGTTACGAGGAGATTGTCCGCGCGAATCCCGGGGTGGATCCCTGGCTGCCCGGTGCGGGCAGGGAGGTCGTCTTGCCGACCCGCTTCGTGCTCCCCAATGCGCCCCGTGACGGCATCGTGATCAACCTCGCCGCCATGCGGATCTACTACTTCCCCCGCAACGTGGTGAACGGCAAGGTCGTGCCGCACAAGCCGGGCGAACGCCAGCTCGTCTACACGCATCCCATCGGCATCGGTCGCGTCGGCTGGCGCACTCCCGAGGGCAGCACCAAGGTGACGGGACGCGAGAAGGATCCGACCTGGCGGCCGTCGGCCGCGGTGCGCAAGGAGCACGCCGACAACGATGATCCGATCCCCGCTGTGGTGAGGCCCGGCCCGGACAACCCGCTGGGCAAGTACAAGTTCACGCTGGGTTGGCCCAGCTACCTCATCCATGGCACGAACAAGCCCTACGGTGTCGGGTTGCGTTCCAGCCACGGCTGCATCCGGTTGTATCCGGAGGACATCGAATCCTTCTTCCGCATGGTGCCCGTCGGTACGCCGGTTCACGTGGTGAACCAGCCTTATCTGTTCGGCTGGCAGGACGGCCAGTTGTACCTGCAGGCCGTCGACGTGCTCGAGGACGATCGGCGCGACTGGAAGAGCGCGCAACGCAGGCTGTTGCAGAAGACGCTGACGCCGCACATCCAGCAGGAACTCAAGGATGCCGGGCTGTCCGTGGACTGGGCCGTCGTGGACCGCGTTGCCCGCGAGGCGCGGGGGCTGGCCTTGTCGATCACCCGTGGTGAAACCGTCGCTGCATCGGTCATCGCTGCCGCGCCCCGCGTGGAAAACCGCGTCCCGCGTGGCTCGAACTGGGATGGTGCGGACGATCCGGCGCTTCGGCTATAGTCCGCGCCATGAGCAAGCTCTCCGATTGGCTCGATCTCATGCTCGGCGAAATCGCCCGCAAGCAGGACGAGGCGGCGCGCGCCGTCGCCGAAGAGGCGCTCCGCGAGTCGGAGCGCCGTGCCGCCCAGCCGGCAGCGGAGCCGCGCAAGTAAGTGCGGCAGCCCGTGTCCGCCGGGCTTCGCGCGGCCGGCACTGCTGACGTCGTCCACGGGGATTCCCTCCTTCGACATGCGCCCACCGCGCAGGCGGCGTTCATCGGGCCCGCGTGCAAGGGCCCCGTGGACGAACCGGTGCTCGTCACCGATCCCGATGGCTTCGCCGACGTCTTCGGCCCGCCCTGTCCCGGCGCCTCGCTGTCACCTGCCGTAGCGCAGTTCTTCGCGCAGGGCGGCGAAAGCGCGCTCGTGGTCCGCGTCGCGAGTGACGCCCGTGCTCCGACGATTGATGTGCCGGCCGGTCGCGAATGGCTGCACTTGTGCGGCCGTGCGCCCGGTACCGGTGAGCATCTGCGTGCCGCGATCGATTTCGACGGTATTGCTCCGGAGGAGCGCGATCGCTTCAACCTCACCGTGCAGCGCGTGCGCCGGCGGGGTTCCGAACGCGTGGAGGCGCAGGAGATCCACCGGCGCCTGTCCGTCGATCCGGATGCGGAGCGCCCGATCGCCAAGGTGCTGTCGGCATCGCGCCTCGTGCGGCTGGTCGGTACTGCCCCGCGGGAGCGACCTGCACCGACGAGGGGTGTTGCGGGTGTCCGACCGATCGGCTACGTGCAGGACAATGCCGATGGGGACGACGGGCGGCCGCTGGACGACTATGACCTGATCGGCAACGAGGGCTCCCGTCGGGGCTTGTTCGCCCTGGCAGGGCAGTCCTTCGCCTTCCTGTGCATCCCGCCGCTGGCGGCGGGGCGTGACATCGGTCCGGGGCTCCTGCTTGCCGCTGCGGCCTTCTGCAGGCGGCACCATGCGCTGCTGCTAGTCGATCCTCCGCAGGCGTGGCGGGGTGCTTCGGATGCACTGCGAGGCCTGCGCGACTGGCATTTCCGTTCGCCCGATGCGGTGATGTGCTTTCCGCGTTTCGAAACGACCGATGGCAGGGATGCTGAGGCTGTCGCAGGGATTTCGAGTGGCGTACTGGCCGGCCTGCTGGCGCGGGCAGACCGAGCCGGCGATCCGTGGTGGATGGGGTCGATGGTCGCCGGCACCAGGCCGAGGGCGGGGGTCCGTCCGTCCGCCCGCCTCACTCCGGCGGAAGCCACCTTGCTGGCGGCGCAGGGGCTCGGCATCGTCGGCACCACAGAGGCGTTGGCGGGATTGCGCAGCCTGCAGGCGCTGGGTCGGCGTACGGGAGAGCCTGCTGGATTTGCGGCGCGCCGCCTGCTGTCCTGGATCGCCCGATCGATCGAGCAGGGCACGCGCTGGGTCACCCGGGAGCGGGACGAGCCCGACCTCGGCGCGCGCGCACGTCGCCAGGTGCTGGGGTTCCTGCAGGATCTGGCCCGGCAGGGTGCGTTCACGGCGCTGGAATTGCCGACGGAACCCTTCGTGGTCGACGAGACGGGGCTCCCGCCGGCAACACCGGGCGCTGGGTTCCGGCTGCTTTATGGCCTTGGCGCGCCGGGAAGCGGTACGGCGCTCGGCTGGATGCTGGAGCAGGACGGCGCCGGCGCCACGACCCGGCCGGTCGCGGTGAATGCGTACGCGTTAAGATCGCGCGCATGATCCAACGCTACGTCGTCTTTTCCCATGGCAAGGACAGCGGCCCCTGGGGCACGAAGATCACGGCACTTGCCGAGACCGCGCGCTCCGAGGGCTATCAGGTCGAGTCCGTCGACTACCGGGGCATCGATTCGCCGGCCGAGCGCGTCACCCGGCTGGCCGATTTCTGCAAGGATCTCTCCGGCGAGCTCGTACTCGTCGGATCGAGTCTCGGCGGCTTCGTGTCTCTGGCGGCCGCGCCCCCCCTGCATGCGCGGGGCCTGTTCCTGATGGCTCCCGCGCTTTACGTGCCGGGCCTGCCGCAGCTTCGAACAGGCCGCCTGGACTGTCCTGTCACGCTGGTGCACGGCTGGCGCGACGACATCGTGCCCTGCGACGACAGCATCCGTTTCGCCCGCACCTACGGTGCGCAGCTGCACCTGCTGGACGGCGACCACGGCCTGCATGACCAGCTGCGTTTCATCCGTTACCTCTTCGAGCATTTCCTGATCGCGCTGGACCTGCCCGAGGCGCTCGTCTGAGCGAACCGCCCAGCGCATGGACAGCCTCACCGGTCGCCTGCTGATGCCTTGGCTGCGGTTCATCCTGCGGCCCGAGGGCGTGGCCGGGCAGCTGGCGGACTTGCCCGCGCCGGTCTGCTATGTGCTGGAGCGTCAGCGCAAGGCGGACGCGGTCGTCCTGCACCGTGCCTGCGTGCAGGCGCGCCTGCCCTGGGGGTCCCGTGGCAACCGGCCCGTGCTGGCGCTATCGCGGCACGTCGGCCCGTGGACGGCGCGCATCGATCGTCGTCCGCCGCCGCAGCTGCTCGAGATGCTGCGCCGGTTGCGCGCCGATCCTGCGGCGGACGTGATGCTGGTGCCGGTCGCCGTGTACTGGGGGCGTGCGCCGCAGAAAGAGCGGTCCTGGCTTGATGTCGCGCTGTCCGATGACTGGGCGATCGCCAGCCGTCTGCGTCGCCTGATGACGGTGCTCTTCAACGGGCGCAACACGCTGGCCCACGTCGGCGAAGGCGTCTCCTTGCGCGCCTTGCTCGGTGACGATGCGCCCAACAACCAGGCGGCGCGCCGCATCGCGCGCCACCTGCAGGCCGGGTTCGCGCGGGCGAGGGCGGCACACATCGGCCCCGATCTCTCCCACCGACGCACGATCCTGGCGCAGGTTCTGCGGGGCAGGTTGGTCCGGAACGTCATCGCGCAGGAGGCGCGCGACGGCAAGATGCCGCGCCGCAAGGGACTCGAAGCCGCGCAGGGAATCTTCGAGGAGATCGCTGCGAACTATTCCCACTCCTTCGTGAAGTTCTGCGACGTGCTCTTCACGCGGCTGTGGACGCGTATCTATGACGGCGTCGAGTTTGCGCACGCGCAGACCTTGAGGGACGTGGCGGCCGGCAACGAAATCATCTACGTGCCTTGCCATCGCAGCCACATCGACTACCTGCTGCTGTCCTACGCGATCTACAAGCAGGGCTTCGCGATCCCGCACATCGCCGCCGGCATCAACCTCGACATCCCCGTGGTCGGCCGCTACCTGCGCAAGGCCGGCGCCTTTTTCATCCGCCGCAGTTTCCGCGGCAATGCGCTCTACACAGTGGTGTTCATGCGCTACCTCGCCGCGATCATGGCGCGCGGCCACCCCGTCGAGTATTTCATCGAAGGCGGTCGCAGCCGAACCGGGCGCCTGCTGCAGCCCAAGACAGGCATGCTGTCGATGACGGTGCGCAGTTACCTCCGCGAACCAGTCCGTCCGGTCGTTTTCGTGCCCGTGTATTTCGGCTACGAACGCGTGATGGAGGCGGAAAGCTATGTCGGCGAGTTGTCCGGCAAGCCGAAGGAAAAAGAAACCTTCCTGGGGCTGCTGGGTTCGCTACGCCGCCTGAAGGAGCGGTTCGGCCGGGTCCATGTGAATCTCGGCGAGCCCATCCACCTGGAGTCGATCCTCGACGCCCAGGCGCCGGATTGGCGCGCGCACGTCGCCGACAGCGACGACCCCGGCCGCGCACCCTGGGTCGGTGCAACGGTCGAGCAGGTTGCACAGCGGGTGATGCGCAATATCAACGCGGCAGCGGCCGTCACGCCCGTCAACCTGCTCGCGCTCACGCTGTTGTCGACGGAGCTCAAGGTGTTGCGCGAGGCAGACCTGCTGCGGCAGCTCGATCTCTGTCTGAGGCTGTTGCGCGCTGCGCCGTATTCCTCGCGCGTAACCGTCACGTCGCTGGATCCGGCGGGCATCGTGGCCTACGGCGAGGGCCTGCAATGCGTGGTGCGCGAGGTCGCGACGGGCGGTGCGGACGGCCTCGTGCGGCTCGAGGCCGCGCATGCGCCGGCCATGACCTATTACCGCAACAACGTGCTGCACCTGTTCGCGCTGCCCTCGTTGATTGCGTGCTGCTTCATCTCCAACGCGACCCTTCGTACGGAGGACATCCAGCGGCTGGCCTGGCGCATCTACCCGTATATCGGTGCGGAGCTGTTTCTGCACTGGACGGAAGAGGAGTTGCCCGCCGTCGTCGAGCGGATGCTCGGTGTGCTGCGCGAACAGGGCCTGCTCGCCGGCGGTGATGGTGGCGTCTGGCAGCGGCCTGCGCCGGCGACTGCCGCGGCCATGCAGTTGTCCTTGCTTGCACGGCCGACGATCCAGGTCATCGAGCGTTACTACCTGCCCATCGCCCTCTTGCTGCAGGCCGGCAGCGCGCAACTGACCCAGCCCGCCTTGCAGCAGCGTTGCCAGCAGGTCGCGCGCCAGATGGTCACGCTCTATGGTTTCTATGCGCCGGAATTCTTCGACAAATCATTGTTCGAAGGCTTCCTGTCGCTGTTGCGGCGCAGGGGCGTGCTGCGGGCCGACGCCGAGGGGCGACTCGTCTTCGACGACGTCCTGAGGCGCATCGCCGATGATGCGCGACTGGTGTTGTCCGAGACGCTTCGTCACAGCATCCTGCAGGTCACGCATGACTGACGCCGTCGCTGGTCGCCGCCCAGCGTCGTCGGCTGCTTCAGTACCTGCCGGGTTCCAGCGCTGAGGCCAGCTTCGCGGCGTCGGCGCCGTGCAGCCCCGCCTTCGTCCGGCGCCAGAGGATGTCCTCCGCCGTGCGTGCCCATTCCTCGCGCCGCAGGTAGCCCACTTCCGCGCCGGTCAGCCCGCCGCCGAAGTCGTCGCCCAGATCATGGAGGTCTCGGGCAGTACCCAGGATGCGTGCCATCCGGGTGCCGTGTCGATGCGCGAGTTGCCGTACCAGCCCTGGGGGCAGTCCGTGCCAGCGTTCCAGCGCGTGCGCCACGAAACGCCCCATGTCGCCGCCCGGGATGTCGCCGCCGGGCAGGGGGGTGCCGCTGGTCCATGGGTCGAGGTCGATGCGGTCCAGCGCGGGCAGTAGTTTCGCGAGAGCCGCTTCCGCGAGGCGCCGGTAGGTCGTGATCTTGCCGCCGAAGACCGACAGCAACGGCGCGCCACCCTCGCAGCTGCCCGTTTCCAGGTGGTAGTCGCGGCTCACGGTCTGGGCTGTTGCGGCGCCACTGTCGTACAGGGCGCGCACGCCCGCATAGCGCCAGACAATGTCCGCCGCACGCAAGGGCTGGCGGAAGAAGCGCGAAGCGCAGGCGCAAAGGTAGTCCACTTCCGCTGCATCGACGTCCACCTGCGAGGGATCGTCATCGAAGGGCGTATCCGTCGTGCCGACGAGCGTGTAGTGCTCTTCGTAGGGGATGGCGAAAACGACGCGGCGGTCAGGTCCCTGCAACAGGTAGGCGTGGTCGCCCTCGTACAGTCGCGGGAAGACGAGGTGGCTGCCTTTGACCAGCCTTAGACTCGAAGGTGTGGAGAGGCCGATCGCGCCGTGCAGCAACGAGGCGGCCCAGGCGCCACCGGCGTTGACGAGCGCGCGCGCCCGGATCGCGATGCGCCTGCCCGTACCACGGTCTTCGCAGATCGCCAGCCAACCGCGCCCTTCCGCGCGGGCTGACAGCAGGCGAGTACGGGTCAGGATCGTCGCGCCGCGTTCGGCGGCGTCGAGTGCATTCAGGACCACAAGCCGCGCATCGTCGACCCAGCAATCGGAGTATTCGAAGCCGCTCTGCATGCCGTCGCGCAGGGGGGCTCCGAGCGGCGTACCGGCGAGATCGACGCTACCGGAGGCAGCCAGCTTCTCGCGCCCACCGGCATGGTCGTAGACGAACAGCCCGAGCCGCAGCAGCCAACGTGGCCGCAGGCCTTCGACGTAGGGCAGCACGAACCGCTGAGGGCGGATCAGGTGCGGTGCGATCGCCATCAGGCGTTCCCGCTCGGACAGGGCCTCGCGCACGAGCCGCAGTTCGTACTGTTCGAGGTAGCGCAGGCCGCCGTGTATCAGTTTCGTGCTGGCGGAAGAGGTGTGTGCCGCGAGGTCGTCCTGTTCGACGAGGCAGACGGACAGCCCGCGTCCCGCCGCATCGCGGGCGATGCCCGCGCCATTGATGCCGCCGCCGACGACCAGCAGGTCGACATCGCTCATTCGCCGTCCCGGACGCGCCCCCGCAGCCGTTTCACGCGCGTGTCGCGTGCCTTGCCGGCGAGTCGTCTTTCCTTCGAGGCGCGCGTCGGCTTGGTGGCCTTGCGTCGCAGCGGTTCGACGCGAGCCGTCTCGACCATCGACTGAAGGCGTTCGAGCGCTTCGCGGCGGTTGCCTTCCTGCGTGCGGTGGTTGCGCGCCACGATGAGGATGTCGCCCGCATCCGTCAGGCGCCGGCCAGCCAGGCGGCGCAGCCGTTGTTTGGCGGATTCGGTGAGGACCCTCGTGCCCGCCAAGTCGAAGCGAAGCTGCGCCGCGGTAGCGAGCTTGTTGACGTTCTGGCCTCCGGGTCCGGCCGACTTGACGAAAGTCAGCTGCAGGTCCGAGTCGGGCAGTTCGAGCGGCTTCACGCGCCGCCTCCCCGCGTACCCACCATGCGCACGTCGTGCTGTGCGACGGGGATGGTGATGCCCGATGACTTGAACTGCTTCCAGATCGCGCGATTCACGTCGGACCGGACGTTGTTCACCCCGTTCTGGGGATCCGCGATCCAGAAGCGCAGTTCGAGATCGATGCCGTGGTCGCTGAAATGCATCAGCCGCGAGACCGGTTCTGGATCTCGCAGCACACGCGGGCTGCATTTGGCCGCTTCGAGCAGCACGGACAGTGCGAGTTCCGGATCATCCGCGTAGCTGATCCGTACGGGCAGCTTAAGTCGGACCTTGCGGTCGGAGTAGCTCCAGTTGATGACCGGCGTCGTGATGAGGTTCTGGTTCGGCACGAGGGTCTCGACGCCATCGCGGTCGCGCACGACGACGTAGCGGCCGCGAAGTTCCTGCACCCAGCCGAAGTTCTCGGTGCTGGTGCCTGTCGTGCCCGTGAAGCTGATGACGTCACCGGGTTTGATCGACTTGTCCATCAACAGGACGAAGCCGCTGACGAAGTTGCTGGCGATGGCCTGCAGGCCGAAGCCGAGGCCGATGCCGACGGCGCCGGTCAGTACGGTGAGGGCGGTCAGGTCGACGCCGGCCGCGTTCACGCCTATCAGCACGCCGAGGGTTATCAGGAAGAAGTACGTGAACTTCGTGATGCCAAGGCGCGTGGACAGCGCGAGGGACTCGAGCTTCATCACGCGTCTTTCGACGCTGCGCGAGACCAGACTCGAAACCAGCACGAACACGGTGACGACGACGACGCTCTTCAACAGACCCCACAGCGAGAAGCGTGCCTTGCCGGGCATCAGGTCGATGGCATCGAGCGTGTCCTCCACGAATCCCAGCCAGCCCTGTATCCAGCCGCTGGTGACGACCCACAGCAGGAAGGTGATCGTGTGCTCGTGGCGCCGCAGCCAGTTGTCCCGCCCGAAAGCCAGCGACACGACGAAAACGCCCAGCCGCACGGCGAGCAGGGTGATGGCCGCGTTCAGCGCGAGACCGGCCCAGGGCGAAGGCAGCGCGGAGAGCGCCTGCAGCGTCACCGTCGTGGCCAGCAACACCAGTGCCGCGGTGGCAGGGGCCACCGCCAGCAGCAGGCCGTCCAGCGCGGCCGCGCCGCCGCCTTCGCGCCGCGCATTGCGGCGCAGGGCCACGCGTGCCAGGTGGCCCGTGGCGATGGCGGCGAGCACGGCCAGTGCGATGCCGACGAACTGCGAGAGTCCGTGGGCGGTGGCGAGGTCCTGCAGGAGTGCGTTGGGATCAGGCATTGAGGTCGGGGATCGACTGGCTCTCCAGGCGCTGGATCTGGTCCTTGAGCATCAGCTTGCGCTTCTTGAGTCGTCGCAGCTGCAGTTCGTCGGTACGGAAGTCCATCGAGAGGCGTTCTATGACCTGGTCGAGGTCCCGGTGTTCGATGCGCAACTGCCGCAGCCGTTCGATGTTGCGGAACAGCTCGTGGTCAACGTTGTCCTGCGGCTCGTCCGACATCGGCGCCTCGTGCGTGTCAGGGCGGCGCCAGTCGCGCCAGCAGCGGTTCGACGCCTTCCGGTAGCTTATCGGAGCGACCCACCGGGCGCCACGGCATCCCGGGTTCGTGGAAGTCCGATGCGACGGAGCCGGCGAGTCCCGTCGCGCGCGCGAGCCGCGCGAGCCGCGAAAGGTCGTTGGGCGACTGCCCGGCGATGCTCACTTCCATGCCGTCTCCGCCGACTTCCCTGAACAACCCGCAGAGCTCGCGCAATGCGCCGTTGGACAGCTTGTAGCGGTGCGGATGCGCAAGCACAGCCATGCCGCCGGCCGAGGCGATCGCGCTTACGGCTGCTTCCAGCGCGGGCCATTCCTGGGGGACGTAGCCGGGCGTGCGCCGCGCCAGATACCGGTCGAAAGCATCCTGCGTGCTGCGGGCATGCCCGAGTTCGACGAGGGCGCGCGCCACATGCATGCGCGTTGGCACGGCCGTACCCGCCAGCACGGCGCCTGCGGGATCGAAACCGCCCAAGGTGCGTTCGGTGCGCAGCTTCGCACCGATGGCCTCTATCCGCGCGCGTCGCCGAGCGAGCACGTCGTCGAGGTAGGCGCGCAGCGAGGGATCGTCCGGCCGGGGCGCGAGCCCGACGACGTGGATTTCCTGGCCGCGCCATCCGGCCGTCAGCTCCGTGCCCGGAATGAAGCGGATACCGGCCGCCCTGCAGGCTTCCTGCGCGGCTTCGCAGCCCTTCATGGTGTCGTGGTCGGTCAGTGCCAGCACCGAGACGTGCCGTGCTGCAGCCCGCGCAACGAGTTCGGCGGGCGAAAGAACGCCGTCTGAATGGTGCGTATGGGTGTGCAGGTCGATGAGCGTGGACATGTGGGGCTTATGATACTCGCCCATGACCACCGATCCCGTGTGCATCCCTGCGCATGTCGACACGCTGCTGCTCGACCTCGACGGCACGCTGCTCGATCTCGCCTTCGACAACCGCTTCTGGGGACGGGTCGTGCCCGAGGCTTACGCAGCCCTGCATGGGCTGTCGGTGCAGCAGGCGATCGACGAGATCATGCCGCGCCTGAAGTCCGTCGAAGGCACGTTGCCCTGGTACTGCCTGGATCACTGGTCGAGGGCGCTGGACATGGACCTTTCGCAGCTGAAGACGGAGAGCGCCGGCCATGTGGCCTGGTTGCCGGGCGCAAAGGACTTCCTGCTGCGCCAGCGTGCTGCGGGGCGCCGACTGGTGCTCGCCACGAACTCTCACCCGGAGACACTGCGCATCAAGATGACGCAGGTGCCGGTAACGGATTACCTCGACGCGGCCTACAGTTCGCATCCCTTCGGCGCACCGAAGGAGGATCCGCGATTCTGGGAAGGGTTCCGCAAGACCGTGCATTTCGATGACCGGCGTACCGCCTTCATCGATGACAACCTGAACGTGTTGCGTGCCGCGCGTGCCGCGGGTGTGGCGCATCCGATCGCCGTCACGCGGCCGGATACCAGCCTGCCTGAAAAGGCGCGCCCCGCGGAGTTTCCGTGGGTGCGCGCCGTGGCCGATCTGATCTAGCGGCGTCCGCCGCGTGGCGGGCCGCGACGAACACCACCACCCGGGCGTCCGCCACCGCCACTCCGGCGAGGTGCTTCGTCTTCGCGCGGACGGCGCGGCGGGAAGGTGAGTCCCTCGGCCATGAGATCCGGCGTGATCGTGCCGCGCGGGATCTGGTGGGTGATGTACTTCTCGATGTCGGGCAGGCACTGCGCGTAGTCCTCGCAGCCGAAGCTGATCGCGTCGCCCTCGGCGCCCGCGCGTGCGGTGCGGCCGATGCGGTGCACGTAGTCGGCGCAGTCCTGCGGCAGGTCGTAGTTGTAGACGTGGCTCACGTCCGGGATGTGCAGGCCGCGCGAGGCGACGTCCGTCGCGATCAGCACGGCCAGCTCGCCGGAGTGGAACTCCTTGAGGTAGCGCAGGCGCTTGTTCTGCGGCACGTCGCCCGAGATCGCCTGGGCGTTGATGCCGTTGGCGCGCAGTACGTCCTCCAGGCGGTCGGCCATGCGACGCGTGTTCACGAACACCATCGAACGGTGGGCGTCGTCGCGGCGGATCAGACCGACGAGCAGGGGGATCTTTTCTTCCATCGCCGGGAAATAGATCAGCTGGCGCACCTTGTCGGCCGTGACGCGGTCCGGCTCGATGCGCACCAGGTCCGGCTCGTTCATGTCCTCGTAGGCCAGCTCGAGCACGCGCTGCGACAGCGTGGCCGAGAACAGCATCGACTGGCGCTGGGCCGGGGGCGGCATC
>JBDLPS010000178.1:0-10097 GCA_039800965.1 Pseudomonadota bacterium
ATAGAACGATGCCTGTCGCGCTGCCGTGTAACCCATGGCGGCAGGGGCGGTCGGCACGCCGGTCTCCTTGACGAGCACGGGCCCACAGAACGCAGCCGCCACGTCGCGCGTCACGTTCACGACGAACTGCGCCGCCGTCCTGTCATCCGCCTGTGCGAACCAGGGCTGGAAGACGGGATGCGCGTTGACCAGCAGGAAGTCAGCCGCGGCGAGCAGGGGAGCAGCCTGCGGCTGTACGAACAGGTGGAAAGGCTCCGTGGTCGTGAGCAGCAGGTGCGACGCACGCGCACGCAGCACCTCCAGGCGCCGTGCCAGCGCGGCGAAGTCCGTCTCGCCAGCCAGCACGCGCTCGTTGCCCAACGACAGTCCGACGACAAGCTCCGGTTGGCGCGCGGCGGCAGCCAGCGAAAGACCGATCTCCGCCTCGTCGTCGATACCCCATACGCCGAGCACGACGGCCCGGAACCCTAGTTCGGCGGCGACGTCCGCGACGAGATCCGCGCCATTCGCGGAACCGTAGGTCAGCAGCGCATCGAAATGGGGGCGCAGCACGGCAAGGTCCGCGCGGATGCCGTCCCGATCGGCACGGCTGGCCCGCCCCTCGACGATGCGGATCTGCGTCGGCTGGTAGGCCACGAAGCGCCCATCGGCCATGGCATCCTGCAGCCGCTGCAGGGACGCGGCGGCAGCGCCATGCCGCCCGCAGGATGGCGTGCTGGCCTCCGCTGCGCCGACGCAGAGCAGGCCCAACAGGCAGACCAGTGCATTCCTCAAACGGTGCATGACAGCGGAGCTCGGCTCGGTGAACAATCCGGTACATTGATACGGGGGACTCCATCATGCGTCATCGACAGCTGTTCCGCGCGCTCGCCCTTTCCTGCCTGGTCGCGGGCAGTACCGCCGCTGTCGCCGCGGGCCCGGATGATCCGGTTGCCGCCGCGACCCAGCGCGCCGCGCGCGGCGGCGAAGGCCCCTACCGTGCGCTGATGACGATGGACGCCCGCCTGCCGACACACACGCTGTACCGGCCCGCCGACCTGACGGCCGGCCCGGGCCGCTGGCCGGTGATCGTCTGGGGCAATGGCGCCTGCCACAACCTCGGCAACCGGTTCCGATATTTCCTCACCGAGATCGCCTCGCACGGATACGTGATCATCGCGATCGGCCCCATCGGCGCACAGCTTGTCGAGTCCAAGGTCGAACTAACGCCCGAGGAAGCCGGGCGACCGGCCGGTGCCAAATCCACCACGAACTGGCGCCAGCTCATCGAGGCGATGGATTTCGCGGAAGCGGAAAACGCCCGGGAAGGCAGCGCCTTTCATGGCCGTCTCGACACGAAGCACATCGCGGTGATGGGTCAATCCTGCGGCGGCCTGCAGGCGATCACGGCATCGGCGGATCCTCGCGTCACGACCAGCGTGATCTGGAACAGCGGCACCTTCGACAACACGTCTGCCGCCCTCGACGGCACGGACGCCACGCGCGACAGCCTCAAGAAGTTGCATGCGCCCATCGCCTACATTTCGGGCGACTCATCGGACGTCGCGTTCAAGAACTCGAATGCCGATTACGCCTTGCTGGCACCGACGCTGCCGGCCTTCCGGGGCTGGGCCAAGGGCATCGGGCACACCGGCACCTACCGCCAACCGGGCGGCGGCCTGTTCACCGGCGTCGCCCTGGACTGGCTCGACTGGCAACTGAAGGGCGACAAGCAGGCCGCAAAGCGTTTCACCGGCAAGGACTGCGGTCTCTGCAAGGACGGTGGCTGGGTCGTTGAATCACGCAACCTGCGCTGAAGGCAGCGCATGCGTGTCCCTGAAAACCTCTGGTATCCGCTGCTCGAGTCGCGCGAACTCGGGCAGAAACCCCTGGGCCTTGAGCGGCTCGGACGGCGTTTCGTGTTCTGGCGTGACTCGACGGGTGCGCCGCATGCGCAGATCGACCGATGCCCGCACCTGGGCGCCGCACTGAGCGGCGGCAAGGTCGACGGCGACGAACTCGTCTGTCCATTCCACGGCTTCCGTTTCGGGAGCGATGGACAGTGCAGGCACATCCCCGCGAACGGCAGGGCCGGGCGCATCCCCGCCGGAATGTGCGTGGAAAGCTTCCCTGTCCGGGAGGCACTGGGTTTCATCTGGTTGTGGTGGGGCGACGCCTCGCGGGCCAGCGAAGAACCACCCTGTTTCGAGGTCCTGCAGTCCGGCGACTGGCACCACACGACGACGGCGGTGGACTGGCCGGTGCACTACACGCGCGCGATCGAGAACCAGCTCGACTGCGCCCACCTGCCCTTCGTCCACCACAACACCATCGGTCGCGGCGGACGCACGTTCGTCGAAGGACCCTATGTCGAGGCGGACGACTCACGCATCCGCATGTGGGTCACCACGTCGGTAGACGACGGACGACCGCAACGCGATCAGGCGGAACTCGCCCTCGCCGCCATCGGCCGGGAACCCAGCATCGATTTCCTGTTCCCCGGACTCTGGCTGCTGAACATCGCGCCGCGCTACAAGAACCTGCTGGCATTCGTGCCGGTGAACGACCACTGCACGCGCTATTACCTGCGCACCGTGCACCAACTCGGACCGCGCTGGCTGCGCGGCCTCGTCGGTCGGCTCTCGGGCCTGAGCAACCGCTACATCCTCGGCCAGGACAGGACGGTCGTCATGACGCAGACGCCGCATTCCAGCCTCGACGCCCCGGACGACCGCCTGATCGGCGCGGACAGGGCCATCGCCCAGTACCGCCGCTTCCTTCGGCAGCGACTGGGCGGTTGAGAGCGCTATCCTTCCAGCACTTCCCGCAAACGGAACTTCAACACCATGTCTGACACGAAGCAGGACAGCCCGACCCTCTCCCGTCGCGAGGTACTCGCCTCGGCTGCCGCCACGGGACTTGCCGCAGGTTTCGGCCCGCTGGCACAGGCAGCGGATATCGGCGACCGGCCCAACATCGTCTGGATCATGGCAGACGACCTCGGATTCGCCGATACCGGCATCACCGGCCTGCGGGACGGCAAGACGCCGAACATCGATCGCATCGCGCACGAAGGCCTGTTCCTGCGCCAGTCCTACTCGAATTCCGCCGTCTGCACGGCGACGCGCGTGGGACTCATCACCGGTCGTTACCAGTACCGGCTCGAAGTGGGCCTGCAGGAACCGCTCACGGCCGACGCCGACATCGGCCTGCCACCCTCCCACCCGACGCTGCCTTCGTTGCTGCGCAGGCATGGCTATCGCACGGCGCTCGTCGGCAAGTGGCACATGGGCGAAGGGGCGAAGTTCGGGCCACTGAAATCCGGCTACGACCGCTTCTACGGCATCCTCAAGGGTGGGTCGGACTATTTCCGCCACAGCCCGGACAACCAGGTCGACGCCTATCGCAGCCCCCTGATGGACGGTGACCATCCGTCCAAGGACATCGGTTACCTGACGGAACTGCTGGGCCATCGCGCCGAAGCCGAAATTGCCGCGGCGAAGAAGGACCACGTGCCGCTCTTCCTGAGCCTGCACTTCAACGCGCCGCACTGGCCCTGGGAAGGGCCGGAAGACAAGGCCGTCGCGGATGCGCTCACGGGTCTGCAACACCACGACGGCGGCAACCTCGCCACCTACCGCAAGATGCTCTTTGCGATGGACAAGGCCATCGGCGGCGTGCTGAAGGCCATCCAGGCCACGGGCAACGCACGCAACACCATCGTGGTCTTCACAAGCGACAACGGCGGCGAGCGCTTCTCTGACGTGTGGCCTTTCACGGGCCAGAAGACCGAGCTGCTCGAGGGCGGCATCCGCGTGCCCTTCTTCATCCGCTGGCCGGCACGCATCAAGGCCGGCAGCCGCAGCGAGCAGGTCAACATCTCGATGGACTGGGTACCGACCCTGCTTGCCGCGGCGGGCGGCGCAACCGACCCTGCCTTCCCGAGCGACGGCGAAAACCTGCTGGACGTGGTCACCGGCAAAGCCGCGCCCCATGCGCGCAAGCTGTTCTGGCGCTACAAGGCCGCAGAGCAGGCCGCCTTCCGCGACGGCGACTGGAAGTACCTCAAGCTCGGCAAGAAGGAATGGCTCTTCAACCTGGCGGAAGACGAGCACGAGAGGGCGAACCGTGCGCAGGCCGAACCCGCGCGCTTCGCGGCGATGAAGCAGGCATGGGGCAGCTGGAGCGCCACCATGCTGCCTTATCCGAAGGATTCGCCCAGCGCGAACGTGATCACGCCGGACCGCTACTGACGGTCCGGCGCAGTCGGCCGCAGGGAGGGCGTCAGCCCTCCATGCGCCAGTCGTTGATCGTCGCCAGGCGCGCGGACTTGATGCGCGTGAACTTGCCGTCGCGCACCCAGTACATCCCCAGGCTCACGATCCGCATCACCATGCCGACCTTCAGCGGTCGGCCGAAATAGCCGTTCTCCCAGTCCTTAACGACGCGGAATTCCGTCGGAATCTCCGTTGCCACGCCGGTCGCATCGGACACGAAATGCGTGAGGGTGACGGTTTCCTTGATGTGCGCCTTCACCTCGGCATAGAACTCGCGGATCGCCTGCGCACCCTTGATCTTCGCGTTCGCGAGTTCGAACTCCACGTCATCGTGGTAGTACTTGATGAAGCGCGGATCGTTGTTGTTGAAGAGCTCGACGTACTCCAGGTACTGCTCGCGCGTCAGTCCGCCGCAGCTGGCCACGCCCTTCGGCGGCGCGGCGGCGAGTACCACCGGCGCGGACCCGGCCGCCAGGGCGGCAAGGCCGCCTGCACCGCCCAGCAGCAGCGCGCGACGATCCCCGTCGTGGCGGCTCACTTGCCACCTCCCTGGCGCGGCGCCTGCCAGGGCGGCGGCATGTAATACGGAGCGCCGATGAACACCGCCTGCACGGCGGTGATCCGCCGGTCCTCGACCTTGAACATCTCGAGGAAGGCCCAGCTGTGCGGCTCGCGGTACACGGACTTCTGCTTCGTTCCGTCGGTCAGCGTGTATTCGTCCATCACGCCCTTGTGGTCTATGAAGCCACGGGCCATCACGACCTGACGCTCCTCGTCGACGAGGAAGAAATCCCGGTCGCGCACGCGCTCGTTGAAGCGGTAATACCCGCTCTTGAAACCCTTCTCGATCTCGGGGAATTTCTTGCCATTCTCGATGCGGCTCGCGTCGGGCGAGAACGCCGTGCCGCGGATGTTGCCGTCGTTCTGCTGCAGCGTGGAGAAATACCCGTCGGCGAAGGGAATGATCAGGGCGCGCGACAGTCTTTTCCCCGGGTCCACGGTCTTCATGAAATTGAAGTCGGGTTGGTATTCCGAATGCGGCCCGATGGGCGTCGGGGGCGATGAAAGATTCCGCCTCGTCGACACGATGTGCTCGATCTCCGCGATCTCGCCCTTCACGATCTTCAGCCGCACGGCCAGATAGCCTTCCGTGTCGTGGCTCTGCACCATCGCCGTATACACGCCGACGTTGCCCGTCTTCGTGTCGGACAGCGTCAGCGCCGGCCCGACTTCCCGGGTAACCGTGTCCCAGGTGCCGTCCGGGAACTTCAGCACCACGCCGTTCTCCGTGTAGCGCAGGCTCCGCGCCAGCGGCAACCCCTTCGGATCGTGCTTCACGTAGGCGGCGCGATAGCGATCCGCGATCCCTTCCATGCAGGCCTTGTCGCAGGACGAGCCCGCTGCAAAGGCACCCGGCACCGCACCCATCAGTGCAAGACCCGTGATCATCATCGCCGTGCAACGCATGCCGCCTCCCCTGTTACTCGTAGTAATAGATTTTCAGACCCGTATTTACAGCCCCGCCAACCCCGGTCCAGACTCCGGGCAAGGGGCACATTCACGCTGATTACTATAAACATGAAAACATCGACACTTTGCGCATCTCTCGCGATGGCCGCCCTGGCCCTCGCCGCCTCGGCCGCCGAGGCCCAGTCCAACCCGCGCTCGATCAAGCGCCTGCATGACAGCGACGACCCGCTGCTCGCGCTGACCGGGCCCATCGTCCGCGTTTCGGGCGACGCACCGGCAGGGTCCGCCCCGCCGAGCGCCGATCCCCGCGACCTCGAGGGCGTCTGGTGGATCAGCCGCTACGAATACCTGCTCGGTCCGGAGGCCGGGATCCCGCCTCCGCTGAAGCCGGAGTACATGAAGATCCTCGAACGCCGCGTCCGGGCCAAGAACCGCGGCACGCCGGAGGCGGACGCATCAACCGATTGCCGGCCCCACGGGATGCCCCGGTTGATGGAGAGCCCCTACCCGATCCGCATCGTGCAGACCCCGGGCCAGGTCACACTGCTGCACGAAGTCGCCCACAACGTGCGCAAGTTCTACCTCGACCAGGAACATCCGAAGAACCTCAAGCCCACCTATCTCGGCCATTCGGTGGGTCGCTGGGAAGGCGACACGCTCGTCGTCGACACGATCGGCCTGAACGACAAGACCTTCATCGATGACGAGGGCTCTTCGCACTCGACGCAGATCCACGTCGTCGAGCGCATCCGCAAGGTCAACGGGGGCAAGGAGCTGGAAGACATCCTCACCGTGACCGATCCGGTCACGCTCACGGCACCCTACAGCTTCAAGCGCATCTACAAATGGCGCCCGGACGAGACGCCGGCCGAATACATCTGCGAAGAAAACAACCGCAACGCCCCCGAGAACGGCGTGACGGTAGCCAAGTGAGACCGTCATCCATGAAGCTGATCCATACCTGCGCCGTCGCCGCGCTCGCCATCGCCGCATCGTTCATCGCTCCGCTGGCCTCAGCGCAGGCGAAACTCGATCCCTCCAAACCGGACTTCACCGGCATCTGGCATCGCGTGGGTTATACGGCCGCCGTCAAGCCTGACAAGGGCGCACTGCCGCTGACCGCGGAAGCTGCCAAGGTCTATGCAGCGCACAAGGCCGCGGCTGCGAAGGGCGACAAGTCCTACGACAACACCTCGATCTGCCTGCCGGAAGGCCTGACCCGCCTGATGCTCAAGGCCGAACCTTTCGAGATCCTGCACCGGCCGGGTCTCGTCGCCTTCGATTACCAGACCAACCGTCTGGTGCGCGTGGCGTATTTCGGCGCCAAGCCGTCGGACGAGAGCCCGGAGTACTACCTCGGTGAATCAGCCGTGAAATGGGACGGCAATGACCTGGTCATCGAGACGCAAGGCTTCAACGACCAGACGCTGATCGACGATTCCGGCGTACCGCATGGCCTCGAACTGAAGGTCACGGAACGCCTGTCGCTCGAGAACGGCGGCAAGCGCCTGAAGAACCGCATGACGATCGAGGATCCCGAGACCTTCACCGCCCCGTGGACGGTCACCGTGAACTACGACCGCATGCCGGCCGGTTTCCAGATGCCGGAGGATGTCTGCGCGGAGCACATGGGCAACACCGCACCCCGTAGCCGCGGCAAGAAGAATTAGTCGGCACGTACCGGGACGCCGCGCGTCCCGGTATCCTTGCGGTCATGAGCACACGACCGCTGAAGCTGATCTCCTCGATGGCCGCGCGCGAGCTGCTGCGCGAACTCTCCGACCAGTACCAGTCCGCGACGGGCGATACCGTGGCAACCGAAGCCGCGGGCGGCGTCGATGTCGCCAAGCGCATCTCGGCGGGCGAAGCCGCCGATGTGGTGGTGCTCTCCGATACCGCCATCGACAAACTCGTGGCCGAGGGCAAGGTACTGGCCGGCAGCCGCACCGATCTCGTGAAATCCGGCGTCGCCATCGCGGTGAAGGCCGGCGCGACGCAGCCCGACATCAACAGCGAGGACGCGGTGAAGCAGGCGGTTCTCGCAGCCCGCACGTTGAGCTTCTCGACTGGCCCCAGCGGCGTCTACCTCGAAAAACTCTTCGCCCGCTGGGGCATCCTCGATACCGTGAAGCCGCGGATCGTCGTGCCGCCGCCGGGCATTCCCGTCGGCACTCTCGTCGCACGCGGCGACGCGGAACTGGGCTTCCAGCAGTTGTCGGAACTCATGAACCTCCAAGGCATCACCGTGCTCGGCCCGCTGCCGCCGGAGATCCAGACGCTGACGATCTTCGCCGGCGGCATCGTCGCGCAGGGCAGCGACACCGTCCGTGCCCGTGCGCTGCTCGATTTCATGAACACGCCCGCGACGAGCGCAACCAAGCAGCGCCAGGGCATGGAGCCGGCTGCGTGATCCGCGGGCTGGCCGCGCTGCTGCTCGCGATGCTGCCGATGACGCCGTCGCTGGCCGCCGGACCGGTGGCCCTCAAGGACATCACCTACGCCACGGCAGGCGGCCAATCGCTGGGCCTGGATCTCTACCTGCCAGCCGGCGCAAATCAGCCTCCGCTCGTCGTGTACGTGCACGGGGGCGCCTGGAATGCGGGCAACAAGACGCAGTACCCCGGCTTTCTCGTCGAACAGGGCTACGCGGTGGCCACGCTCGACTTCCGGTCGACCGACATCGCGCCATTCCCGGCCAACGTGCACGACATCAAGGCCGCCATCCGCTTCCTGCGCGGCAAGGCGCGTGACTACGGCTACCGTGCAGATCGCATCGCGATAGCTGGCGCTTCGTCGGGCGGACATCTCGCGGCACTCGTTGGCGTCACGAACGACCATGCAGCGCTGGAAGGCAATGAAGGCGACTTCCGCGGCGAATCGTCAGCCGCCCAGGCGATCGTGAGCTGGTTCGGTGCGAGCAACCTCACGACCATCCTGGCGCAGTCCACGCCCTTCGGGGTCGAGGTTCGCGTGCCGGCACTCAAGCGCCTGCTGGGCGAGCAGCCCGAGAAGGTCCCGGATATCGCGCGCCTGGCCAGCCCCGTATTCCATGTGGATGCGAAGGACCCGCCCCTGCTGCTCCTGCACGGCGACCAGGACCGGCAGATGCCCATCAACCAGCTGCACGAGCTCGACGGTGCCTATGCGAAGGCCGGCCTCAAGGCCGAGACGCTCGTGTTGCACGGTGTGGGCCACGATGGCAGCCCCTTCTTCACCGGCGAGCCGGCCGCGCGCGTCGTGGACTTCCTGCGCCGGACGATCGGTCGCTGACGACTATTCCAGTCGCTCGAACTTCCGCAGCGACGGGAACAGCTTCATCCAGAGCAGCGCCACCACGATGGTTCCGATGCCACCGACCAAGGTGGCAGGAACGGCGCCCATCAGGGCCGCCGTGATCCCGCTTTCGAATTCGCCTAACTGGTTCGATGCATTCACGAACAGGAAATTCACGGCGCTGACGCGGCCGCGCATGTCATCCGGTGTGACGATCTGCACCAGCGAAAGGCGGATCACGACGCTCACCATGTCGGCTGCCCCCATGAGCACCAAGGCAGCAAGCGAGATCCAGAAGTTCGTCGACACGGCGAACACCACGGTGAACACGCCGAACAGGACGACGGCCTGGAACATGCGGTTGCCGACCCCACCCCCAAGGGGACGACGTGCCAGCCAGACGGTCATGACCAACGCACCGATCGCAGGTGCCGCGCGCAACACGCCCAGGCCCAGGGGCCCGGTGTGGAGGATGTCACTCGCATAGATCGGCAGCAGCGCAGTGGCGCCGCCCAGCAGCACCGCGAAAAGATCGAGCGAGATCACACCGAGCACATCGCGGTTGTCACGCACGAAAGCTGCGCCCGCGAACAGCGTGCGCCAGCCAGGGGCCTCCGGCGGGCGCGGATGACGGACCATGTGGATCACGCCGTTCAGGACACCGGCGACGATCCAGAACGCCGCGGTGACCGCGTAGGTCGCGCCGGGCGACAGGGCATAGACCAGGCCGCCCAGCGCAGGACCTGCGATGGAGGCCAACTGCAGCGCCCCGCTCGACATCGCGGTGCCCTGTTGCAACATGCGAGGCGGCACGATGGCAGGCAGCATTGCCGCCGCCGCCGGTCGCTCGAAAGACACGGCCGCACCGAAGATCGCGGACGCGATGTAGATATGGCTGACACCGATCCAGCCCGCAAAGCTGCCCCAGGCGAGCCAGGCCGCCGTCAGGCCCTCGACCCATTGGCACCACTGCACGACGCGCTTTCGGTCCAGCCGATCGGCTGCATGCCCTGCGATGAACGTCAGGAACGCCGTCGGCAGGAACTGGACGAGTCCGACCATGCCGAGGTGGAAAGCGCTGCCTGTCAGCGCATAAAC
>JBDLPS010000179.1:0-6618 GCA_039800965.1 Pseudomonadota bacterium
GCATCCGGCACAACGACGTGTGGATCTTCTCGCACCCCGAGTTCAAGGACGGGTTGCGCGAACGCATGGAGGCGCTGCTCGCCTCCGTGCCGGTAGCTCCGGTGCCCGAATCCCGCAAAGCTCAGGAGCAGGTCACGATGCACAACTCGCTCTACGTGCGCGAGCGCGCCAAGCTCTACGCGCGGGGCCGCAAGAGCTGAAGTTGACCCGGAACGGGGCGGCGGGCTACCTTGCCCGCGGCCCTTCCGGGGCACCCCTCACGAGGTCCGTCCATGCTTTCCACGCGTACCAGCGCGCTCATCCTGATCGTCATCGCCACCGCGGCGACGCGCCTCCTGCCCCACCTGCCGAACATGACGCCGCTGGCTGCGCTGGCGCTCTTCGGGGGTGCCTGCTTCGCGGATCGCCGCCTGGCCTTCGCGCTGCCCCTGGCGGCCCTGGCGCTCAGCGACCTCGGTCTCGCCCTCGTCGGGGGCTGGCAGGCGATGATCCTGGACGCCCACGTCGAGGTGCAGTACCTCGCCTTTGCACTGGTCACGCTGCTGGGATTCACGTTGCGGGGTCGCCGCAGCATGACCCGGGTGGCCGGCGGCACCCTGCTGGGCGCAACGGTATTCTTCCTGGTGTCGAACTTCGGCGTCTGGGCCTTCAGCTCGATGTATCCGAAGACGGGCGAGGGCCTGCTGGCCTGCTACGTCGCCGGCATCCCCTTCTTCCGCAACGCGCTGCTCGGCGATTTTGGCTATGCCGCGGTGCTGTTCGGCGGTCTGGCCCTCCTCGAAACGCGTTTCGACGCGCTCCGCGAACCAGCGACCGCGGCGCGGCGCTGAGGCGCCGCCGTCAGGACCCCGGGGGTCGATCCACGCCCTGCAGTCGTCCGATCAGCGAACGCAGGAACACCTTGTTGAAACGCAGCTGGCAGGCCTCCGAGGCCTGCTCCAGCAGCGTCGCGCCCACCCGCAACACCGTCACCGGACCGACGGCGCGCACGGTGGCGTTGCGCCTGGCGCCCGGCACATAGCCGGTCTCGCCGAAACAATCCCCCGCCTCGAGGCCGCCGACGCGCGCGCCATGGCGCTCCACGCTGCATTGCCCGGCCACGATCACGTAGAAGCGGTCGTCGATCTCGCCTTCCTTCACGATCTCATCGCCCTGCGCGTACTCGCGCCACGCGCCGGCACGCAGGACTTCGTGGATCTCCGACTGGGAGAAATCGTGGAAGAACTTCAGCATCCGCAGCACCCGGAAATGCTCGGCCTGCTCGAGGTCGTCCGTGCGCACGCGCAACTTCTGGTGCACGCGCGCCAGCGCGGCAGCGAGGTCCAGCCCGCTGCGGTAGCGGGCCGCAGGATCCTTTCGCATGCCGACCGACACGACCTCCTCGAGTTCGCGCGGCACCTCGGGCCTGAGCACGTGGATGGGTGGCGGCGTGGCGTTGACGATCTGGTGCAGCAACTTGCCCAAGGTCGCGGCGCGGAACGGCCGTGCGCCCGTCAGGAGTTCGTAGGTCACCGCGGAAAGCGAATAGAGGTCCGAAGCCGGGGTCAACTGCTGCCCCTGGACCTGTTCCGGCGCCATGTAGCTCGGGCTTCCGGCCACGCCTTCAAGGGGCGCCTCGGCCGACCCCGCCACCAACGCGATGCCGAAATCGATGATCCGGATGTCGCCATCGTGCGTGAGCATGAGGTTCGACGGCTTGATGTCGCGATGGATGACGCCACGCGAATGCGCGTACTGCAGGGCACGCGCGCACTTGAACATCAGCTCGACGACGGTATCGACGCGCAGCAGGTGCTCCTTGCGGCAGTACGTGGCAAGCGTACGCGCGCCATGGACATGCTCCGTGACGACGTAGCGCCGCCCGCCTTCCTCGCCGGCATCGTAGATCGGCAGGATGTTCGGGTGCTGCAGCAGGCCCACGAGGTGTGCCTCGGAAAGGAACATGCGGCGCGCGACCGCAGCGCGTTCGACATCCAGGCCGTCATCCGCGTTGTAGACCTTGATGGCCACGTCGCGCCCGTAATACGGGTCATGCGACAGGTACACCGTGCCCGTACTGCCCGTGCCGACTTCCTTGACGAGTTCGTACTTGCCGATCTTCATGCGGAGAAATGGTCGAATCCGGCGGGAGCGCCGTCAACCACGCGCCCGTCGGCCACGAGGCGCACGCCGGGTTCCGGCTCGAGCACGCCGATGCAGCGCACCGGGCAGTCGACGTCGGCCAGGGCGCCAGCCAGCTCTGCCAGGCGCGCCGCAGGCACCGTGAAACACAGCTCGTAATCGTCGCCGCCGGCCAGGGCCAGTTCGCGCGACCGCACCTCGCCCACCAGCGAAAGCAGGGCAGCAGACAACGGCAGGTCGGCGATCTCGATCCGCAGACCGCAGCCGCTTGCGGCCGCGAGCTTGCCGGCATCGCCAGCAAGACCATCCGACACGTCGATGCAGGCCGACGCAAGACCTCGCAGCGCGATGCCAAGCGCGACGCGCGGCTCAGGAAACAGGAAACGCTCGCGCAACCGATGCGCGGCCTTCTCGAGGCCGACCGGCACGGCCACACCACCCTCCTCACCCCGCTCAAGCAGGAGGCCGGCTGCCGCATCGCCGGGCGTGCCGCTGACGAAGAGCAGGTCTCCCGGCGCGGCGCCGGCGCGGCGCAGCGCCTCGCCGCGCGGCACGAAGCCCAGCACCTGCACGGTGGCGGACAGCGGACCGGCGGTGGTGTCGCCGCCGACGAGCGCGACGCCGAATCCAGCGGCCAGCTCTCCCAGCCCCCGGGCGAAGCCGGCGACGAAGGCTTCATCGGCCTGCGGCAGGGTCAGGCCCAGCAGGGCCCAGGCCGGCGTCGCGCCCATTGCCGCAAGATCGGAGAGATTGACGGCCAACGCACGATGGCCGATGGAAGCCGGGTCGCAGCCGGGGAGGAAATGCGTGCCAGCAACCAGCGTGTCGAGGGCCGCGACAAGGTGCTGCCCGGGAGGCACATCCAGCAGGGCGGCGTCGTCGCCGACCCCGAGCACGACGTCGGCACGGCGATCCACGCCCGTACGGTCCAGCGGCCGGAACCAGCGATCGATCAGTTGGAACTCGCCGACGGCCACGGCGCAGGGCCCGTCAGGCTTCGTGCGGGCGCAGCGCACGCGCCGCGCGGTCGAGCACGGCATTCACGAACTTGTGGCCATCGGTAGCGCCGAAGCGGCGCGCGAGGCCCACCGACTCGCTGATCACCACGCGGTACGGCAGCTCGATGCGTGCCTGCAGTTCGTAGACGCCGATCAGCAACGCGGAACGCTCGATGGGATCGAGCTGCGCGACGGGGATATCGATCCACGCCGACATCGTGGCATCGAGGCCCTCGACGCCGGTGCAGATGGACTGGAGCAGCTGCTGCAGGTATTCGCGGTCGGCTTTGGGGCCGTCCTCGGTGGCGAGAAATTCGGCCAGCAGGTCCTGCCACGGACGCGTGTTGATCTGCCAGGAATAGAGGGCCTGCAGCGCAAGCTTGCGGGCCACGGCACGCGCGGCGGACGCTCGGCTGATACGGGGACGGGACGCGGTGGTCATGGTTCAGGCCTGACGCAGCAACAGGGCCATCTCGATGGCGGTTTCCATGGCCTCGCCGCCCTTGTCCATGCGCGAGGGATCCGCCCTCTCCTCCGCCTGCGCGACGTTCTCGACCGTCAGGACGCCGAAGACGACGGGCAGGCCGGTGTCGAGCGCGGCCTGGTTGAGCCCACGCGCCGCTTCGCCGGCCACGTAGTCGAAGTGCGGCGTGTCACCACGGATGACGCAACCGAGCGCGACGACGGCATCGAAGCGGCCGGTAGCCGCGAATCGCTTGGCGGCCAGCGGCAGTTCGAAGGCACCGGGCACGCGCACCAGCGCGACGTCGTCGCCGAGGCCACCATGTCGCTCCCAGGCATCAAGCGCACCCTCGAGCATCCGGTCCACGATGAAATCGTTGAAACGCGCCGCCAGCACCGCGACCTTGAGCCCTGCGGCATTCGCGCTGCGACGCTGCCCGGCATCACCGCCGGCACGCTGCGGCACGCCTTCGACCAACCGGTAACGCGACATCAGCCCTGCTCCTCGCCGACGTATCCGGCGACTTCGAGGTCGAAGGCCGAAAGGCCTTGAATCTGCTTCGGCGCGGACAACACGCGCATGCGACGCACGCCGAGATCCTTGAGGATCTGCGCGCCGACGCCATAGGTGCGCAACACCGAATCGCCCGCGGGCGGCGCCACATCGGGCAGGCCGACACCCTGCACCGCGGCGGCCAGGGCCCGCGGTGATTCCTGCTCACGCAGGATGACCAGCACGCCGCAAGGTTCGCGCGAGATCCGCTCCATGGCCGCACGCAGCGTCCAGGCTCGCCCCTCTCCCTTCACGCCAAGCACGTCGCGCAGCGTGTCGGCGAGATGGACGCGCACGAGGGGCAGCGTGGTGCCGTCCGGGGTGCCCTTGACCAACGCCAGGTGGAGGTCGCGGTGGACGTGATCCTCGTAACAGCACAGGCGGAAGGCGCCGAATTCGGTCTGGATGTCACGCTCTGCGATACGTTCGACGCTGCGCTCGTTGCGCAGGCGGTAGCGGATGAGGTCGCGGATCGTGCCCATGCGCAGCCCATGCAGCTTGGCGAAGGCCTCGAGCTGCGGACGACGCGCCATCGTGCCATCGTCGTTCATGATCTCGACGATGACGGCTGAGGGCTCGAGCCCGGCAAGCCTGGCGAGGTCACAGCCGGCCTCCGTGTGCCCCGCGCGGGTGAGCACGCCGCCGGGCTGCGCCATGAGCGGGAAGATGTGCCCCGGCTGGCGCAGGTCCTCGGCGCGCGCGCCGGGCGCCACTGCCGCCTGCACGGTCCTCGCCCGGTCGTAGGCAGAGATGCCGGTCGTGACGCCCTCGACGGCCTCGATCGACAAGGTGAAATTGGTGCGGCGCTCACCGTCCGTGCTGCTGACCATCAACGGCAGGCGCAGTTGCGCGCAGCGCTCGCGGGTCAGCGTCAGGCAGATCAGGCCGCGGCCATAGCGGGCCATGAAATTGATGTCCTCCGGCCGGACCCTGGAAGCGGCCATGAGGAGGTCGCCCTCGTTCTCGCGGTCCTCGTCGTCCACGATGACGACCATCTTGCCGGCGGCAAGGTCGGCGAGGATGTCCTCGATGCTGTCGAAGACCGGTGCGGAGTCGGCGGGGCTGGTCATCCGCCTAGTTTAGCAGCGCGAGGCCAGCAGCCGCTCCAGATAGCGTGCCATCGGGTCGACTTCGAGGTTGACCCACTGCCCTTCCCTCAGGGCCCCGAACGTCGTGACCTCGACCGTGTGGGGGATCAGGTTGACGCCGAAGCGGCAGCCTTCGACCTCGTTGACCGTCAGGCTGATGCCGTCGAGGCCGACGGATCCCTTGGGTGCGATGAACCGTGCGAAGGCCTCCGGCACCTCGATCGTGACGCGCATCGAGCGGGCGTCCCGGTGCAGCGCCACGACCTGGGCCCGGCCATCGACATGCCCCGACATCAGGTGCCCGCCCAGCGGGTCACCGGCCCGCAATGCCGGCTCGAGATTGACCTGGTCGCCAGCCTGCAGCGTACCGAGCGTGGTGAGATCGAGCGTCTCGCGCGAGACATCCGCCGCGAACAGGCCGCCAGCGGGATCGATCACGGTGAGGCAGGCGCCGTTGACGGCCACGCTCTCGCCCACGGCCAACCGCCGCGCCTCGACCTTGGCGGCCAGATCGCCGGCATCGACGACCAGGCGGAGGTCGCCGCCGCGCGGCTCGACGGCCGCGACGCGGCCTACGGACTGGATGATGCCGGTGAACATGGCTGCTGGGGCCTCAGGGTAAGACGCAGGTCGTCGCCGACCGCGCGGATATCGGTGAAACGCAGGCGCAGGCGGTCATCGAGCTGCGCGATGCCGGGCAACTGCACGAGCGGCATCGCATCGCCGCCGATCAGCGAGGGCGCGACATAGACGACCAGCTCATCGTAGAGGCCAGCGCGCACGAAGGCGCCGGCGAGCCGCGGCCCGGCCTCGACCCAGACCTCATTCATCTCGAGGCGGGCCAGGCGCGCCAGCACCTCGCCCAGCGGCAAACGGCCATCGGTCGACGGCAGGATCTCGACTAGAGCGGATCTGGCCTCCAGCGCGGCACGGCGGGTCGGATCGTCGCGCGTGCCGAAGACCAGCAACTGCCCGTCGCGCTCGACGATGCGCGAACCCGGCGGCGTGCGCAGGTCGCTGTCGAGCACCACGCGCCAGGGCTGCCGGTCGCTTTCGGAGATCCGCACATTCATGGCCGGGTCGTCGCCCAGCACGGTGCCGATCCCCGTCACGACGGCCGAACTGCGCGCGCGGAAGTACTGGGCATCCTTGCGGGCGGTGCCGGAGGTGATCCAGCGGCTTTCACCGTTCGCGAGCGCCGTGCGGCCATCCAGGCTCATTGCGAGTTTCACCCGCACCCAGGGCAAGCCCGTCTCCATGCGCTTCATGAAGCCGCAGTTGAGTTCGCGTGAGGCATCGGACATCAGCCCGCCCTCGACGGCAATGCCCGCACGGCGCAGACGCTCCTCGCCCGCGCCACTCACGCGCGGATTGGGGTCGCGGGCGCCGTAGACCA
>JBDLPS010000180.1:0-6017 GCA_039800965.1 Pseudomonadota bacterium
ATTTTTTCGCGGCACTGAACTCGGCGGTGTTCACGGACGGATCCTTCGTCTACATCCCCAAGGGCGTACGCTGCCCGATGGAACTGTCGACCTATTTCCGCATCAACGCGGCCAAGACCGGGCAGTTCGAGCGCACGCTGATCGTCGCCGACGAAGGCAGCCACGTGAGCTACCTCGAGGGCTGCACGGCACCGATGCGCGACGAGAATCAGCTGCACGCGGCGGTCGTGGAACTGCTCGCGCTGGACGATGCCCAGATCAAGTACTCCACCGTCCAGAACTGGTATCCCGGCGACGAGAACGGTGTCGGCGGCATCTACAATTTCGTGACCAAGCGCGGCGAATGCCGTGGCCGCAACTCGAAAATCTCCTGGACGCAGGTCGAGACCGGCTCAGCCATCACCTGGAAGTACCCCAGCTGCGTGCTGCGCGGCGAGAACTCCATCGGCGAGTTCTATTCGGTCGCGGTCACCAACAACTACCAGCAGGCCGATACCGGCACCAAGATGATCCACCTCGGCGCGAACACGCGCAGCACGATCGTCTCGAAGGGTATCTCGGCCGGCCATGCGCAGAACACCTATCGCGGCCTGGTGAGCGTGATGCCGGGCGCCCGCAACGCGCGCAATTTCACGCAGTGCGACTCGCTGCTGCTGGGCGGGAAATGCGGCGCCCACACCGTGCCCTACATCGAGGTGAAGAACCCGACGGCCACGGTAGAGCACGAGGCGAGCACCTCGCGCATCAGCGAAGACCAGCTTTTCTATTGCCTGCAACGTGGCGTCTCGCAGGAAGACGCCGTGAACATGATCGTCAGCGGCTTCTGCAAGACCGTATTCCGCGAACTGCCGATGGAGTTCGCGGTCGAGGCGCAGAACCTGCTGGCCGTGAGCCTTGAAGGAGCCGTGGGATGAGCGAGACCTTGCTGTCGATCCGGGGCCTGCGCGTGCGCGTGGGCGAGCGCGAGGTGCTGCGGGGCGTCGACCTCGACGTTCCGGCGGGCGAAGTGCACGCCATCATGGGGCCCAACGGCGCCGGCAAGAGTTCGCTCTCGCACGTGCTCGCCGGTCGCCCGGGCTATGAAGTGCTCGGTGGCAGCGTGACCTACAAAGGACAGGACCTGCTGTCACTGTCGCCGGAAGTGCGCGCGCGCGAAGGGCTTTTCCTCGGCTTCCAGTACCCGGTGGAGATCCCCGGCGTGAACAACGCCTACCTGCTCAAGGCCGCGTTGAATGCGGCGCGCACGCACCGTGGCCTGGCGGAAGTGGATGCCTTCGAATTCCTGCAGCTCGTGAAGGCGAAGATGCAGGTGATGAAGATGGATGAGGCCTTCCTGTCGCGCGGCGTGAACGAAGGCTTTTCGGGCGGCGAAAAAAAGCGCAACGAGAGCCTTCAGATGCTGGTGCTCGAACCCTCCCTCGCCGTGCTCGACGAGACGGACTCGGGCCTCGACATCGACGCGCTGAAGATCGTCTCCTCCGGCATCCAGACCCTGCGCGGGCCGGGTCGCTCGGTGGTGCTGGTGACGCACTACCAGCGCCTGCTCGATCACGTCGCCCCTGATCGCGTGCACGTGCTCGCGCAGGGCCGCATCGTGAAGAGCGGCGGACCTGAGCTCGCGCTCGAACTGGAGCGCCGCGGCTACGACTGGCTGCTCGAGGATGCCGCCTGACATGACCACAGGCTTCCCTGAAAGACTGCAGCAGGACCATGCCGCGTCAGCAGGCCAACTGCCCTCTTCGGTCGTGGAGGCGGGGCAACGCATGCGGGCGCTGCAACGCCTTGCCGAACTCGGGTTGCCGAGCCTGCGCGAGGAAGGCTGGCGTTACGCCGACCTGCGCGCATTGCAAACGGCGGTGCTCGCCCCGGCCGGCCACGCCGCCGAAGCCCGGGATGCAGCGGCACTGTTGCCGCCAGCGCTCGAGGGCATCGCCCGGCTGGTCTTCGTGGACGGGCGTTTCGCCCCGTCCCTGTCATCCGACCCCGCGACACTGCGGGGCATGCGACTGCAGGCAACGGCAGGCGGCTTCCCGGAACCCACGGCGGACGAGCGCTTCGCCTGGCTCAACGACGTGTTCGCGACGGACGTCGCGCGGATCGACGCCGAAGGCGACGGGCAAGTCGAAATCGTGTTCGTCTCCTGCAGCCCCGCGGCGGGCTGCCACCCGCGGATCGAGCTGCGGCTCGCCCCAGGCAGCCGGATGACGCTGGTCGAGCGCCATGCCGGGGGCCATGCCACGACGCTCGTGAATTCCGCCACGAAGCTCGCCCTCGGCCGGGACTCCACGCTCGAACACCTGCGCCTGCATGACAGCTCGACCGACACCCTCTTCCTCGACAGCCTGCTGGCGAACGTCGGTGCCGGCGCGCGCTACATACTGACGCAACTGCAACTGGGCGCCGCCTCGGCCCGCTCGGCGCTGCGCATCGACCTGGATGGCGAAGGCGCTGCGTTGGACCTGTATGGCATGAGCGTGACGGACGGCCGTCGGGTTCACGACACCACGATCCAGGTGACGCACCGCGCACGGGCCACCAGGAGCGAGCAGTTGCTGCGCGCGATCGCCAAGGACCGCTCCGGCACGAGCTTTGCCAGCCGCGTGGACGTGGCGGCCACTGCAGGCGGCGCGGACTCGCGCCAGTCACTCAAGGGACTGCTCGGCGGTCCGGGTGCCGAAGTGAACCTGCGACCCCAGCTCGAGATATCCACCGACGAGGTCAAGGCGAGCCACGGCGCAACGACCGGCGCCATCGACGAGAACATGCTGTTCTACCTGCTGTCCCGCGGCATCGATCCGTCGACTGCCCGACAGTTGCTCGAATGGGCCTTCCTCGAGGACGTGCTCTCGCACATCAGACTTCCCGCGCTGCGGCGACAGATCGAACTGTCGACGCTCGGGCACCTCGGCAACACCGCCGCCGAGGAAGCACTGCGATGAGCATCAAGCCCTACGACGTCGCATCGGTCCGCGCGGACTTTCCCATCCTCGCGCGAACGATCAACGGCCGGCCACTTGCCTATCTGGACAGCGCAGCCTCGACGCAACGCCCCCGCGCCGTGCTGGCCGCCGTGGAACACTACGAGACGCAGCTGCATTCAAACGTGCACCGCGGCGTGCACACGCTCAGCCAACTTGCAACCGACGCCTTCGAGGGTGCGCGCGATCGTGCCCGCCGTTACCTCAACGCCGCATCCACGCGCGAGGTGATCTTCACGCGCGGTGCCACCGAAGGCATCAACCTCGTGGCCCAGACCTGGGGTCGTGCGCAGCTCAAGGCCGGCGACGAGATCGTTATCTCGGCGATGGAACACCACGCCAACATCGTGCCCTGGCAGCTCGCCTGTGAGGCCAGCGGGGCGAAACTGCTCGTCTCGCCCATCACCCCCCGCGGCGAGCTGGACTTCGACGCCTACCTGTCGAAGCTGGGCGATCGCACGAAGCTCGTCGCGATGACCCATGTCTCGAATGCGCTGGGGACCGTACTGCCGATCGCGAAGGTCATCGCCGCCGCCCGCGAACGCGGCATCACGACGCTCGTGGACGGTGCGCAGGCCGTGGCGCACGAGCGCGTCGACGTACAGGCCCTGGGCTGCGATTTCTACGCCTTCTCCGGCCACAAGCTCTACGCACCCACGGGCACCGGCGTGCTCTACGGCCGCGAAGCGCTGTTGCAACGCATGCCGGTCTGGCAGGGCGGCGGCGACATGATCCGCACGGTGTCCTTTGAGAGGAGCACCTGGAACGACCTGCCCTACAAGTTCGAAGCCGGCACGCCGAACATCTCTGGCGCGATCGGCCTTGCCGCCGCGATGGACTACGTCGAATCACTGGGCCTTGAGGCGATCGCGATGCACGAGCGCGCGCTGCTCGCGGAGGCCACCCTCGCGATGTCGGCGATCCCGGGCATCCGCATCCATGGCACCGCCGACCACAAGGCCGGCGTCCTGTCCTTCACGCTGGACGGCGTGCACCCGCACGACCTCGGCACCATCCTCGACCACGAGGGCGTGGCGATCCGCGCCGGTCACCACTGCGCCATGCCGTTGATGGACCTGCTCGGCGTGCCGGCGACGGCGCGGGCTTCCTTCGGCTGCTACAGCACGCCCGCCGAGGTGCGACAACTCGTCAAGGCGGTGCAGAAGGCCCGCGAGGTATTCGGCTGATGGAACTCCAGGACCTGTACCGCGAGGTCATCCTCGACCACAACAAGCACCCGCGGAATTTCGGGCGGCTGGACCCAGCCGACGCGCTGGCGAACGGGCACAATCCGCTCTGCGGCGACCGACTCACGGTGACCGCGAACCTCGACGGTACGCGCATCGACGACGTGAAGTTCGAGGGTAACGGCTGTGCGATATCGGTCTCGTCGGCCTCCATGATGACCGAGGCCGTGAAGGGCAAGGATCGAGCCGAGGTCGCCGCGCTCTTCGACAAGGTGCACGCCCTGCTCACGCAGCAGGACGCGCCGTCCACCGACCTCGGCAAACTCGCGGCGCTTTCAGGCGTGCGCGAGTTCCCCGCGCGCGTGAAATGCGCCAGTCTGTGCTGGCACACACTGAATGCGGCGTTGTCCGAAGCGGGCACGTCGTCCGTTTCCACCGAGTAATCCCATGCACGGTTACGAAAATGAACCCTTTGTGATCGGCCGCGAGGTGCAGGGAGTGCTCGTGCCGGCCGGCACGCCGGTCACACTCCATCCCGGCCAGGCCGGTTACATCACGCAGGCCTTGGGAGGCAGCTTCACGCTGTACGTCGAAGGCAACCTCTTCCGCCTGGCCGGCGCCGATGCCGACGCGATCGGCAAGGAAGTGGTGCTGCCCCCGGAACTTCCGCCGAACGCCACCGAGGCGCATGTCCGCGAACTGGCCTGGGAGCAGATGCGCACCTGCTTCGACCCGGAGATCCCGATCAACATCGTGGAACTGGGGCTGATCTACGACTGCGAGGTCAGGGCGAACGAAGACGGCACGCGCCACGTGGACGTTCGCATGACGCTGACCGCACCGGGCTGCGGCATGGGCGAGGTGCTCGTCGAGGATGTGAAGCAGAAGATCGAACTGATCCCCACGGTCCGGGAAGCCCAGGTGGAACTGGTGTTCGACCCTCCCTGGAACCAGACCATGATGTCGGAGGCGGCACGCCTGCAGACGGGCATGCTGTGACGCCCGCCCGGGTCGCACTGCTCCGCCACGGCGAAGCACTGCCCTCGGCGCGGGGTGGCAGGGATTTCGAGCGCCCCCTCAGCGACCGTGGACTGCTGGAAGCACGCGGCGCAGCTCTTGCCATCGCGACAGTGATGCCGCAACCCGACCTGATCCTGGCAAGCAGCGCAAGGCGCACCATGCAGACGGCGGAAACGGCTCGCGATACCGCTTTCGCGGGCGTGCCGGTGATCGCGGAACCGCTGCTCTACTGCGCCACCGCCGACGCCCTGCTCGACGTGCTGAGCTCGCTCGGCGGGGGTTTCCGGGCCGTGCTACTCGTCGGGCACAACCCAGGCATCAGCGAAGCCTGTTCACGCCTCGCCGGCGGCGGACAGGTCCTGTCCCTGCAGACCGCCGGCTGGCGCAGCTTCGAAACGCCTTACTTGGCGCGCGGATCCTTCTCGCCGAGCCCAGGGTAGAACACGGCACGGTTCTGCATCGATTCGTTGTAGACGTGGCGGGACTTGAACAGCCACTTGCCGTTCACCTTCACCAATTCGTCCTCGTAGTGCCCGAAGTACAGCAGCTGCACGTCGTGCTGGGGCGTGTTGTTGGTCAGCGCAAACCAGTAAGCGACCGTCTTGGCGGTATTGCCGTTCACGTCGATCACGTGGTTGATGATCTGGTGACGCGTGCGCGGACGCGACGTCGCGCCCTCCGGGATATCGACCTTCTTTCCGCCACCAAAGCCCGACATCGCCTTGCGGATCGCAGCCTTGCCGTGCTCGTCGCCATAGACCCAGATCAGGCGACCATCATCCGCCCAGGTCGACATCACGGTCTCGATGTCACCGGCGTCCACGGCGACCAT
>JBDLPS010000181.1:0-7342 GCA_039800965.1 Pseudomonadota bacterium
AAAGCCGAAAGCAGCGTAATGAGTAGGGGAACGGCCAGTAATTCGAACCACCCCGAATCTGCACCGATGTACCAGGACGCGAGGCGATAACCTAGAAGCAAGGACATCGCGACATATGCGCTCGAGAATAGTGCAACGGCTGCATCAAAGAGCTGGTTGCGCTGATATTGCAGGTGCGCCATGGCAATCAGCGCAACCACTGCAAATGCCACAGCAACTTCCACGCGAAATCGACGGGGCGTGAAGTTATCGACCACGGCGCGCAGCCTAACGACCTGGTTGAGCGGCGCCATGATGACGCCGATCTGTCGAAGCGCGCGCAAACTTGGTTGGATAACGCGCCGCGCACATTGCAGCGGACGAAGGCATTCGCCTGAACCGGCCACTGAAGTGCACTAGAACTCCCCTTCGCCTACAACGTCGTAGGTCTTGGCGACAACATCGATCGTTCTGCTCAGCCAGTCGAGTTGCGCGGCCTCCGGGATGCCTTTGCAGCCATAGTAATAGGAAACTTGCTTCTTGATTTCACCACGGGTCACAACGATGTCCACGGTCGGGCTGTCGGTCCACCACTGTTTGCAGCCGTCCGGCTCGAAACGGTATGTCTCCTTCCAGCGAAAATATCCGATGTGCTCCAGGCTCTCCATCAGGAAGTCAAAGTCCTGCCGACTGATCTTCCATTCCGAGCCGCCTCGCTTCGCGACGTGATTCTCACCATCAAATGAAACCTTGCCGCTGCTCCCAACGGTCACGGTATAGATCGGACACCACCCAAAGCATCCCGACCGATGCATCACAATCTGTTCGACCGGGGGAGGCGCGACGGGTGACGGCTCCGTAGGCTTGGGAGCACACGCGCCCAGCGCCGCCAGAGTGAGCGCAAAATGAAGTCGCCGCACCACCGCTTTCAATTTTTTTCCCCAAAGGTCTGGCTGAGCAGCGCGCATGCTGACGCCTGAACCTCGCACTTTATCTGTCACGCGCGCGCTCCAGCGAGGTGTTGGAAGTAGCCGGCACCTGCGGAGCTATCCTCAGCTTGTCGACTGCCGCCACACATACCATTCTCATCAGACTCGGCTCTTCCTTTGTGAAAGGACAGACTGTGAAATTCCCGAAGTAGAAAGCCTCGGGCTCAATGGCTTGCGGCATGCCGGATGGAAGCAAGTCATAACCGCTCGGCGCATAGCGGCCCTGGCTGATGCCGAGTACGCGATGCGTGCCAACCACCCAAATTCGAATATTGGGCGCACCGTTGTACGCCGCAAGCCGACCACGCACGGTGAAGCAGGGCTCTACGACCCGAGTATCGGTGGCGCAGGAATTTTTTCCCTCGGCGAGTGACGCAGACGCATTGATGGCTGCGAGAGCGATCGCCAGGTAACTTTTTGCACTAGGGCGAGACAGCCAACTTCCGCGTTGAACGGACCACGGCCGCGCGGACGTCGAAAGAAGTTGATTGATGCCGAACATCGGCATCCTTGCAAATTCACCGTAACTCCTGGTGCGAACTGGCTCCAACGCGTTGTCAGGCGATACGTCAGGCGTTTCCATCACCGTCGCCTTGCGACTCGCAGTTGATGAAAAGCTTGGTACAGAGCAACACCAGGCCACCAACCATCCCGAGACCAAGACCAGCGAAACGCACCTTGCTGGAGGGCAGGAGCTGCAGCAACTCGAGTCCGGAATGTGGATCTGTTTTTGGAATGATCATTGAGTTGGCGAGCGGGGGTCCAAATGGAAGCATCACCAAGATGAGTCCACAGAAAACCAGGACTGCCCCAGCAGCCATCAAGACAGTCCGTAGCCGTACGCACCGCATTGCCCGGTCCAGTAGTCGGCCTGAGTTGACCCAATTGGCGTCGGGAAGCGGCATCGTCATTTATCCTAACGTGATTGCTGGCCGGCGCGCGAACTGCTTCACGCATTGAGAGGACGAAATGCCCGGGTCGCCTGGGACGCGAAAGCCTCTACAAGGCTCTGTCGAGTTCCGGCAACCCGGAGCTGGCTACGGTGCTGAAGGTCGTTGAATCGCTCGGGCTCCGCCTCTGCGTCAAGCCGCGCTGAACGACTCCACCACCGCCCTGCCCACATCAGGATTGTCCGTGAACACGCCATCCAGCCCCGCGTCCAGGAACGCGCGGATCTCTCCCGCAAGGTCACCCTTCCCCGCCTCATCGGCGCCGACGCGCAACGCCGGCGGCAGGAAATGGTTCTCCGCGCGGAAGGTCCAGGCATGCACGGCGAGCCCAGCACGATGCGCATCATCGATCAGCGAGGTGGGCGCGGCCAAGCGCCCGTCCGCGGCGACCGGTCGCAGCAGCGACTTCGCCACGCCGATCGCGTTCACATGCTGCGCGAGCAGCGCCAAGCCCTCGGGTTTCATCAGATCGCTGTAGCCGCGCCGATCACCGCCGACCACGAAATCACAGGGCGCGCCCTGACTCTCGACCAGGAAGACCAGCGGATGCGCGCAGCGAGCACGCAACTCGACAAGGTTCCCCAGCTCGAAGGACTGGATGAACACGGGTGCGCCGGAGAGGCCGCGATCCAGCGCAGCAAGCAGCGCATCCTCCAGCGGCAAGTTGATCGACCGGAAATGCGTCGGATGCTTCGTCTCGGGATACACGCCGATAGCGCTCAGGCCCCGCGCGGCACGCACAGCATTCTCTGCAGCCAACAGCGCCAGCACTTCAACGAAGGTCGGCACCTCGAGCTGTCCATCGAAGGCCGTGTTCGCAGGCCGCAAGGATGGCAACCGCTCCCGCGCGCGCAGCGTCTTCAGTTCCGCCAGCGTGAAGTCTTCGGTGAACCAGCCCGTAACCGACCGACCATCGATCGTTTGCGTGCGCCGTCGCGACGCGAACTCCGCATGCGCAGCCACATCCGTCGTGCCACCGATCTCGTTCTCGTGCCGCGCGACCAGCACGCCGTCGCGGGTCACCACGAGGTCCGGCTCGATGTAATCCGCGCCCAGTTCGATCGCGAGCCGATAACTCTCGAGCGTGTGCTCCGGCCGATAACCACAGACGCCGCGATGCCCGATGACGATCGGCCTTGCCACTAAAACCCTTACCGCATCGTGACCAGCTCTTCCGCGCTGGTCGGGTGGATGGCCACCGTGTCGTCGAAGTCCTGCTTCGTCGCGCCCATGCGCACGGCCACCGCAAAGCCCTGCAGCATCTCGTCCGAGCCCGGACCCAGCAGATGCACGCCGACCACGCGCCGCTCAGGGCCCACCGTCACGAGCTTCATGCGCGTCTTCGGTTTCGCCGCGGTCATCGCGTGATACATCGGCACGAAGCTGGAAGTGAACACCTGCACGGCAGCGCCATGGCGGACCCGTGCCTCCGCTTCGGTCAGGCCCACCGTACCGATGGCGGGATGGCTGAAGACCACCGTAGGGATGTTGTCGTAATCCATCTTGCGGCCGGCCATGCCGCCCCAGACGCGATCGGCCATGCGACGCCCTGCGGCGATGGCCACCGGCGTCAGCAGCGCGCGCCCCGTCACGTCGCCGATCGCGAACAGGCCGGGCAGCGAAGTTTCCTGCCATTCGTCGACGACGACGTGGCCCGCGGCATCCGTCGGCACGCCGACGCCGGGATCGATGAAATCGGCCACCGGCACGCGCCCGGTCGCCCAGATGAGGCAGTCCTGTCCATCAACGGCGCGACCATCCGCGAGCGATATCGCCAGCCGGCCGTCCCCGGTACGCGCCACGGCAGCGGGCGCCGCCTGGACCAGCACCGATACGCCTGCGTCCCGGAGGGACTCCATCGCCCCCTCCTGCAGCATCGCATCGAAGTTGCGCAGCACGCTGTCATGGCGGATCAGCAGGGTGACGCGGGCACCCAGGGCGGCCAGCACGCCGCAGATCTCGACGCCGATGTAACCACCGCCGACCACCGTCACCGCCGCCGGCAACGCCGGCAGCTCGAAGAATCCGTCGGAGTCGATGCCCAGCTCGGCACCGGGGATCGAAGGCCGCCAGGGCCGCCCGCCGCTGGCGATCAGGACGCGCCCGCCGGTGAGGCGGCGGCCATCGACCTCGACCGTCAACGGACCGACCAGTCGTGCCCGGCCGCGCACCAGGTCGACCTTGCGCCGGCCCAGGTTTCCCTCGTAGATGCCGTTGAGCCGCTGGATGTAGGCATCGCGCTTGGCCTTGAGGGTCGCCCAGTCATGGCCGCGGACCTGCGCATCGAAGCCGTACTCGGGTGCGTCATGCAGGGCATGCGCGATCTGGGCGGCGTTCCACATCACCTTCTTGGGAACGCAGCCGACGTTCACGCAGGCTCCGCCCAGCCGGGCGGATTCGATGATGAGGGCCCGGGCGCCGTATTCGGCCGCCCGTTGCGCCGCCGCGAGGCCGCCGCTGCCACCGCCGATGACGATCAGGTCGTAGTCGTTGCTCATGGGCCTTGGACCGGGAAAACAAGCCACCATGTTACATTCACGCCCACGATGGACACCATGAATCCCCTGCTGCGCGACCTGCCCCTGCCCGCCTTCCAGGACATCCGCCCCGAGCACGTCGGACCGGCGATCCGCGACCTGCTGGCCGAGTGCCGCGCCCGCGTGGCCGAGATCGAGCAGACGCCCGCCCCGACCTTCCGCAACTTCGTCGAGCCGCTGGAGGACCTCGCGCACCGGCTGTCGCGCGCCTGGTCGCCGGTGGGCCACCTCAACGGCGTCATGAATTCCGATGCGCTGCGGGAACAATACAACGCCTGCCTGCCGCTGCTGTCGGACTACGGCACCGACCTGGGCCAGAGCGAGCCGCTCTACAAGGGCTACAAAACCGTGCTGGAGCGCGAAGGCGCGACCCTGGACGGCGCGCAGCGCGCGCTGGTGGAGCATGCGCTGCGGGACTTCCAACTCGCCGGCGTCGCGCTCGAAGGCCCCAAGAAAGAGCGTTTCAAGGCCGTCATGCTCGAACTGTCGACGCTCGCCGCGAAGTTCGAGGAAAACGTGCTGGACGCGACCAACCGCTTCTCGCACCACGTCACCGACGAACGTGAACTCGACGGCGTGAACGCCACGATCATCGCGCAGGCAAGGCAGCATGCCGTCGAGGCCGGCAAGGAAGGCTGGATATTCGGCCTGGACCAGCCGACCTACGTCGCGATCGTCACGGACGCCCGGTCTGAAGCCCTGCGCCAGGTGTTCTACCGGGCCTGGACCACGCGCGCCTCGGAGCAGACCCCGTCGCCGGACGGCCTGGACAACACGCAGGTGATGGAAGACCTGCTGCGGCTGCGGCATGAATCCGCGCAGCTGCTCGGTTACCCGAACTACGCCGCCTATGCACTGGCCACCCGGATGGCCCGGAGCGTGGACGAAGTACTGGCTTTCCTGCGCAAGGTGGCGGCCGCGGCCAGGCCAGCGGCGCTGCGCGAGCTGGCCGAACTCGAGGCTTTCGCCGGCCGCAGGCTCGATGCCTGGGACGTGGGCTTCTATTCCGAGCGCCTGCAGGAAGAGCGCTACAGCATCTCGCAGGAAGAGCTGCGCGAGTACTTCCCGCTACCCCGCGTGCTGGAAGGCCTGTTCGACGTGATCCAGCGACTGTTCCGCGTCACGATCCGCCAGCGCGACGACGTACCGCTGTGGCACGAGGACGCCCGTTTCTACGACCTGGTCGGCCCGGAAGGGACGACGATCGGCGGCTTCTACCTCGATCTCTATGCGCGGCAGAACAAGCGCAGCGGCGCGTGGATGGACGATTGCGTGGGCCGAAAGCGCACGAGCGCCGGTTCGGCATTGCCCATCGCCTACCTCGTCTGCAATGCCTTGCCGGGTGTCGACGGCAAGCCAGCCCTGCTCACGCACGACGACGTGGTGACCCTGTTCCACGAATTCGGGCACGGCCTGCACCACATGCTGACGCGCGTGGACTGGCCGTCGGTGGCCGGCATCAACGGCGTGGCCTGGGATGCGGTCGAGCTGCCGAGCCAGTTCCTCGAGAACTACGCCTGGGATCCGGAGGTGCTGCGCAGGCTTTCGCAACACCACGAAACCGGCGCCCCGCTGCCGGAAGAAAAAATCACCCAGCTGCTGCGCACCTTCCGTTTCCAGGCGGGCTTGGCGACCTTGCGACAGGTGGAATTCGCGCTGTTCGACTTCCGCCTGCACGCGGAATACGACCCGACGTGCGGCGGGCGGGTGCGGCAGATGCTCGACGAAGTCCGCCGCGAGGTCGCCGTGATCCAGCCGCCGGACTGGAACCGCTTTCCGAACAACTTCGGCCACATCTTCGCTGGCGGTTACGCCGCCGGGTACTACAGCTACAAGTGGGCCGAGGTCCTGGCGGCGGATGCCTTCGCGGCCTTCAAGGAATCGGGCGTCTTCAATCCCGGCACGGCGCAGCGCTTCGTCGACAGCATCCTCTCGCGCGGCGGCAGCCGTGACGCGCTGGAAGCCTTCATCGAATTCCGCGGCCGCGCGCCGGACATCCAGCCGCTGCTCGAGATGCACGGCATCGCGGCCTGAAGGTACCCGGCATGACGACCGTCGCATCCTGGAACGTGAACTCGCTGAAAGTGCGGCTGCCGCAACTCGGCGAGTGGCTGGCCGCGAATCCGATCGACGTGATCGGCCTGCAGGAAACCAAGCTCACCGACGAGAACTTCCCGCAGGGGGAACTCGAGAACCTGGGCTACCACGTGCTGCGGTCCGGACAGAAGACCTACAACGGCGTCGCGCTGCTGTCGCGCCAGCCGATCTCGGACATCAAGGTCGACCTCGACGGCTTCGACGACCCACAGCGCCGCGTGGCCATCGGCACCTCGGGCGGCGTGCGCTACGTGAACCTCTACGTCCCCAACGGCCAGGCCGTCGGTTCCGAGAAGTACGAGTACAAGCTGCGCTGGCTGGAGGCGCTCCATCGCACGCTGGAGGCCGAACTGGCCACGCACCGGCAGGTGGTCGTCATGGGTGACTTCAACATCGCCCCGGATGACCGTGACGTGCATGATCCTGCGGCCTGGGCGGGCCAGATCCTGTGCAGCGACGCGGAACGCGGGGCACTGCAACGCCTGCTCGGACTGGGCTTCTCGGACAGCTTCCGCCTGTTCGACCAGCCCGAAGCCAGCTTCAGCTGGTGGGACTACCGTCAGGGCGGCTTCCGCCGCAACCTGGGCCTGCGCATCGATCTCATCCTTGCCAGTGACGCCCTGCGTGCCGCCTGCCTGGGCTCGACGGTGGACACCGCGCCGCGCCGCGCCGAACGCCCCTCCGACCACGCACCGGTCGTGGCACGTTTCGGACCACCCCAGCCCTGACACGCCGACGCCCCCCCGGGCCCGCGAACTGTGGAGTACGTCTCGGTCCACGCGGCCGCCGC
>JBDLPS010000182.1:0-10625 GCA_039800965.1 Pseudomonadota bacterium
CTCGCTGCTGATGGCACTGGCCGTGTTCGCTGTCGTACCCGGCGGTGCCGCTGCCTCCGCCCGAGGAGCTGGCGGTGGCGAGGACTTTCCAGTCACCCTGCGGTTCCGCCTCGGGATCTGGCTGGCGTTCTTCTGCACGACCTACGTGGCCTATGCCTGCACGGCCTGGGTACCCACGCTTTCCACGATGAACCACCTGCCCCTGCAGGTGGGCCTCGACGCGATGTTCTGGTTCAACCTCGTGGCGATGGCGGGTGCCGCAGGCGGTGGCGTCCTCGTCACGATATTCGGTTCCCGGCGCTTGCTGACCGCTGCCGCGATTTTGGCCGGAGCGGGGGCGGCAATCCTGATGTGGGCCATGGGTCCGGCTGCCGTCGCGTCGCCGCGGGGGCTGGACGCGGCGGCTGCCCTGATCGGCGGCACGACGGGCCTGCTGCTTGCCACCATGTACGTGGTGCTGGCCCAGGGTTATCCGGTTTCCCGACGTGCCTCCGGCGTAGGCGTCGGCATGTTGCTGGGCCGCTTCGGCGGCATCGCCAGTTCCTGGTTCGGTGGCCAGTTGCTGGGTGCCGGGGTTGCGGATTCGATGCCTTTCTACGTGTCCCTGCTGGTTGCCGTGTCCGGCATCCTGGCGGGTCTCTTCATCATCGACCGGCACGTGCCGGGAGGTCGGACATGATCACTCGCAGGGAAATCCTCGGCAGCAGCATCGCCGTGCCAGCCGCCGGCCTCGCAGCCCTGTCCACCGCAGCCGCGCCGATCGTTGCGGCCGCGGCCGACGCCGGCGCGCAGGTGTTGCCGCCCGGCGTCACGGCTGCCCAGTTCGCGCAGGCGCTGCGCGAGTTCGAGTCCGCCATCGGCAAGGACTGGGTCCTCTCCAGTGAGGAGGACGTGCACCCGTACCGCGACCATTTCTCGATGCTGAAGGACCAGCCGGACGAGTTGCGGCCGTCCGCTGCGGTGTGTCCGGCATCGGTGGAGGAAGTGCAGGCGGTCGTGCGCGTCGCGAACCGTCATCGCATCCCGCTGTACGCGATTTCCACCGGCAAGAATTTCGCCTACGGCGGGCCGGCACCCAACGTGCGCGGCAGCGTGACCGTGGACCTCAAACGGATGAACCGCATCATCGAGGTCGACGAGCGGCGCCACACGGCGCTGGTCGAGCCCGGCGTGTCCTACATGGATTTCTACCGCCACCTGCAGGAGCGCGACCTCAAGGTCTGGGTGGACACGGCCGATGTGGGTTGGGGCGGTCTCATGGGCAACGCACTCGAGCGCGGGTGTGGCTACACGATGGGCCCTTACCGCGACCATTTCTCCGCGCACTGCGGCATGGAGATCGTGCTGCCGAACGGCGAGTTGATGCGCACCGGCATGGGCGCGTTGCCCGGCTCCAAGGCCTGGCAGGACTACAAGCACGGCTTCGGGCCGGATCCGTCGGGTCTCTTTGCGCAGGGCAACTTCGGCATCGTCGTGAAAATGGGCTTCCGGCTGATGCCTCGCCCGGAGCACTGGCGGACCGGCCTCATCACCGTTCCGCGCCGCCGTGATTTCCTCGCGCTTGTCGACGTGGTGAATTACCTGTCGGACCTCTTCGTGATCGGCGAGCCGCTGTACAGCTCGCCGCTGACGCGACTGCTTGGCGACGCCACGTTCCGCAAGGCGGCGATCGACTTCGACGAAGCGACGATGGATCGCATTGCCGCCGCGAACAAGATCCATTCCTGGCAGGTCGAGTTGCAGTTCTACGGTTCTGAAAAGACCACGCTCGCCAACTGGGAATGGGCGAAGGAGCTCATCCTGCGTGCCGTGCCCGACGCCAACTGCTTTGATGGCGAATCACTCAAGGTGCCGGTCACGCAGGCGCAGATCGAGCAGAACACGCGTCCCTATCCCGCGCCTTATGTCTCGGTCATGCGGCGCAACGTCATGCATGGCGTCCCAAAGCTCTACATGTGGCGCTCACCGGGCCGCACGGACGATGCGCCGGACACCTGGAACGAGACCCACATCGGCCTCTTCTCCGTCGTGTCGCGCAGCGGCGAGGCCGTGTTCGACGCCCAGAAAGCCTTCGCGGACGTGGCCCGGAAGGCGAGGGCGGGCACGGAATACGTGTCTTCGCTGCTGACGCCGCTGAACTGGCACCAGTCCTGTTTCCTCATCGGCAACAGCTTCTTCGGCACCAGCACGCGCAATGACAACTCGCCTGAAGGCAAGATCCGGCAGCTGAAGGAACTGCAGCAGGTACTCAAGCTCAATGCGCAGGCGGGCTACGGCGATTACCGCGCGCCGCCGATCCTGCAGGACGACGTCGCCGACCAGTACTCGTTTAACAACCACATCCTGCGGCGCTTCAACGAGACGCTGAAGGATGCCGTTGATCCGAACGGCATCCTGTCGCCGGGGCGCGGAGGCATCTGGCCGAAGACGCACCGCAAGCTGCGGGGAGGGCTGCGCAAGTGAAGCTGCACATCATGGGGATCCTGCTGGTCGGCACGGTTGCCACCGTCGTCGCGCCCGCCGCCTTCGCGCAGTCGTCGCCGCCTTCCGCCGAGCGCGGCAGGTCGCTCTTTCAGCAGAAGTGCCAGCCTTGCCACGGCACCGAGCCGTCGGACATGGGGCATGCGATGCTGCCGGGCACCGATGCGCTGCGGATCAAGTACCGGGGCGCCCTGCCGGCGGCGATCGAGCAGCGCAAGGACCTGACGCCCGAGGCCATCAAGGTCTACGTGCGTCGAGGCACCTGGTCGATGCCACCGTTCCGCAAGACGGAGCTGTCTGACGGGGATATCGCCGACATCGCCGCCTGGATCCGCAAGACCGCCGGGGGCTGATGGGGCCGCCTCCGGTGGGCTAAAATCCCGGAGTTAATCCGACAGGCAGGCCCCACCATGATCGCTCCCGTCATCGACACCGTCCGCAACCATGCCGCTGCCATGCCTGGGCGGCTGGCTGTCGGTTGCGCCGAGACCGGCCGTCGCTGGAGCTGGGCCGATCTGGACCGGGCGGTTGACCGCGCCGCTTCCTGGCTCGTGTCGCGCCTCGGGCCGAAGTCCGGCGCCCGCGTGGCGGTGCTCGGCCGCAACCATCCCTGCCAGCTGATCCTGCAGCATGCCTGCTCGCGCGCCGGCGCGATCTTCGTCCCGCTCAACTGGCGCCTGGCCCAGGCCGAGATCGCGCAGCTGATGGCGGACGCCGATCCGAAGCTGTTCTTCCATGACGCCGAATTCAACGTGCCGCCGACGTCTGCCGAGCTGCACCTCATGTCTTCGCTGGAGTCGCTGGGGGAGGCCGGTACGCGTGCGCCGGATTCGGCGCGCAATGGCTGGGACGACCCGATGACCCTGCTCTATACCTCGGGTACCAGCGGGCGCCCGAAGGGCGTGATTTATACCGAGGCCAACGCTTTCTGGGGCCCCTGCAATTTCGCGCTCGGCAGCATGGTCAGTTTCGAGAGCGTCTTCCTCTGCGACATGCCACTGTTCCATACAGCCGGCCTCTTCGCCGCGGCACGCGTGCCCATCTGGGCCGGTGCCAGCGTGTGGGTCAGCGCGGGTTTCGCGCCGGACAAGACCATCGCGCGCATGGCGGACCGCAGCCTTGGCATCACGCATTACTTCTCGGTGCCGCAGATGGCGACCGTGATCTGGCAGCACCCGGATTTCACTCCGGAAAAGTTGCAGGGATTGCGCATGTACGTCACCGGCGGTGCGCCGAATCCCAAGGCGCAGGTCGAGCGGTTCGCCAAGGCAGGCATCCGCTTCTCCGATGGTTTCGGCATGACCGAGACGGGTTCGAATTTCGCCATGCCGGTGCATGACGTCGATCGCCTGATCGAGAAGGCGGGCAGCTGCGGCCTGCCGCTCATGTCCGTGCAGACGCGCCTGGTCGACGACGATGGCAACGACGTGCCGCGCGGCGGCACGGGGGAGCTGTGGCTGCGGGGGCCCTCCATCTCGCCGGGCTACTGGAACCAGCCAGAAGTGACCGCGAAGGCTTTCAAGGACGGCTGGTTCCGCACGGGTGACGCGGCCGTGCAGGACGAGGACGGATTTTTCTACATCGTCGACCGCAAGAAGGACATGTACATCTCGGGCGGCGAGAACGTGTACCCGGCCGAGGTCGAGGCGGTGCTGGCGGAACTCACCGACATCGCCGAAGCGGCGGTCATCGGCGTGCCGGACGAGCGCTGGGGGGAGACCGGCCGTGCCTTCATCGTGTTGAAGCCGGGCGCCACGCTTTCCGCCGAGGCGATCCTCGCGCATTGCCTGTCGCGCCTGGCCAAGTTCAAGGTGCCCGCCCGCGTGGTGGTCACGACCACCATTCCGCGCACCGCCTCGGGCAAGGTCCAGAAGCACCTGCTGCCGCGGGACTGACCGCGGCAGCGCGGGCTGCTTACCAGAGTCGCACGCGTTCCGCCGGCGGCAGGTAGTAGGCGTCACCCGGCTTGATGTCCGGGAAGGCCTCGTACCAGCCATCGTCGTTGCGCACGACGCCGTTCACCCGGGAGTCCACCGGGCTGTGCGGGTTCGAGAGCACCGTCTGCTTGAGCAGGCCGTCCGTCCAGATCTCGCGCCAGCTCTGCGCGTAGGCCAGGTAGAAGCGCTGGTCGCCCGTCAGACCATCGAGCACCGGCGCAGGCTTGCCACCCAGCGAAAGTCGATAGGCCTTGCGCGCGATCACCAGCCCCGCCAGGTCGGCGATGTTCTCGCCGAGGGTCAGCTGGCCATTGACCTTGAGGCCGGGCAGCGGCTCGTAGGCGTTGTACTGCAGCACCAGCGCGTGCGTGCGGGCATCGAACGCCTTGCGGTCGGCGTCCGTCCACCAGTTCTTCAGGCGTCCGGTCGCATCGTACTTGCTGCCCTGGTCGTCGAAGCCATGGCTGATCTCGTGGCCGATCGTCGCACCGATCTCGCCGTAGTTGACCGCGTCGTCTGCCGCTGCGTCGAAGAACGGCGGCTGCAGGATGCCGGCCGGGAACACGATCTCGTTGAGCGCGGGGTTGTAGTAGGCGTTGTTGGTCGGCGCCGTCATTATCCAGTCGCCGCGGTCCACCTTGCCGTCAAGCCGGCTCAGCTGGCGCTGCCACTCATGGCGCCTGGCAGCCATCACGTTCTCGAAAAGCTTGCCCGGCGAGACCTGCAGCGACCCGTAGTCGCGCCACGTGTCCGGATAGCCCACCTTCACCGTGAAGCTCGCCAGCTTTTCCAGCGCCTTGGCGCGAGTGCCGTCGGTCATCCAGTCCAGCGTGCGGATGTCCGCTTCGTACGCCTTGAGCAGGTTGTCCACCAGGGTGCGCACCTTGGCCTTGGATTCCGCCGGGAAGTGCCGCGCCACGTAGCGCTTGCCGAGCGCGTCGCCCATCAGCTTGTCGAGCAGGAGCGTGCCGCGCAGCGCGCGGGGCAGGGGTTCGGCCCGTCCCCCGAGTGTCCTGTCGTGGAATGCGAAATCGATCTCCTCGACCTGTTTCGGCAGGTAGCGCGCGGTCGCGTGCAGGTACTGCACGCGCAGGTAATCGCGCCACACCGTTACGGGTGTTGCGGTGAAGAGGCGTGCCAGCGGTGCGAAGGCCGATTTTTCATGCACGACCACATCGCGCTCCGTGCCGCCGACGGTCAACGGGATGCCACCCGCCGACAGGAAGCCGCGCCACGGGAAACCGGGCGCGAGTCTCTCGAGTCCGCTGACCGGCAGCCGGTTGTAGACCTTGTCGGCCTCGCGCCGATCGGCGGCGGGCCAGTGCAGGCGCGCGATGCGTGCTTCCAGCGCGAACACCGCATCGGCGCGGGCGCGGTCCTTCACGCCCGCCAGTTCCAGCATCTGCGCGAGATAACGCCTGTAGGCAAGGCGGGTCGCCGCACTGTCCTTGTCCTGCAACAGGTAGTAGTCGCGGTCCGGCATGCCGAGCCCGGACTGGCCGAAATACACGACGTAGTGCTCGGGGTTCTTCTCGTCGATGTCGAGCGACAGGCCGAAAGGGCCGTCCACCGGCATGTCGGGGCTGCCCATCAGCGCGGCGATGTCCGCATGCGTCCGCGCCGCGTCGATGCGGGCCAGCGCGGCCCGTGCCGGTTCGAGACCACGGATCTCGATGGTGCGGGTGTCCATGAACGAGCGATGGAAGTCGCGCAGTTTGCGACCTTCCGCATCGAGGGCCGCGTCCGGCGCTTCGTCGAGCTCGCGCACGAGGTCACGCATCAGGGCTTCGTTGCGGCGGTTGAGTTCGAGGTTCACGCCGGCGACCTGGCGGTCGGCGGGGATCTTCGCGTCCCTGAGCCAGCCCCCGTTCGCGTGCCGGAAGAAATCCGCCCCCGGCGCGGCCTGGCGGTCGACGTGCTCGAGCGTGAGGCCCCAGGGCGGGAAGGCCGGCGAAGCGGCGAAGGCGGCCGTCAGGCCGGAGAAGGTGGTCAGTAGCGCGGCGGCGATTTTCATGTTCCTGAAATTAACATCCGGCGGCGGCGGGGATAAGGTGCTGCCATGGCCCGGACCTGCGCGATGATCCTCCTGCTCTGCCTGGCGGCGCTGCGGCCTGCGATGGCCTGGAGCCCGCAGGGCCACCAGACGGTGGGGGCCATCGCCGACCGGTTGCTCGTCGGCACGCGTGCCGGCGAGGAGGTGCGGCGCATCCTGGGCGACGAGTCCCTGCGTACCGCCTCGCTGTGGGCCGATTGCCTGAAGAGCGTCACCGAGCGCTTGCCGCAGCACTACATCGCCAATCCTCGCTACAAGGAATGCCACGCCTTCGAGTCATCCGAGGGGCGCGTCGCCATGGAGGACTACGTCCGGCGCAACCTCGACCGCTGCCACCGCGGTACGGGGCAGGAGGCCTGCCATCGGCAGTATCACTACGCCGACGTCGATGTCCGCCGACAGGCCTATTCGCGCCGGCATGTCGGCGCCAGCGACCACGACGTCGTCGCGGCGATCGAAGCCTGTGTCGCCGTCCTCCAGGGCCGGCCTGCGCCGCTGCCCTTCGATATCGCGTCGCGCCGAGAGGCACTCCGCCTCCTGGCGCACTTCGTCGGCGACATCCACCAGCCCTTGCACGTCGGCACGGTCTACCTGGACGAGGACGGCATTCCCCTTGACCCGGACCTGCGGGGCGCGCCGCATGGATCCGACACGCATGGCGGCAACGCGCTGGAGGCCGGCAGGGATCGCCTGCACGGCGTCTGGGACCGGATCCCACCTCGCCTCAAGGCGGACCGCTTTGCAGGGCGGGGTGCCTCGCAGGCGGCGGCCGTCGCACGCACTGCCGGGCTCAAGGAAGGCTGGGCGGAGGCGTGGGCGACGGAATCGCTGCATGCCGCGGCGGGGACCTATGCGGGCATGCGCTTCGGCGCCAAGGGCCGCGACGGCGCCTCCCGCTCCACATGGCAGGTTCGACAGATGCCGCGCATGGGGGTGCCGCGGGACCTGCAGCAGGAGCGACAACTGGTGAAGGCCGGTGCCCGCCTCGCGCAGCTGCTCGAGGCGGTCTGGCCGTGATCTGGCTCAGCCCGGCGGCGGGCCGGGCGGGAGCGCGGGGAAGGTCGGCAAGGCCGGATCGAAGCGATCCCAGCTGACGGCGTCCTTCAGGTAGATCACGCTTTCAGGTGTCACGCGGTTCGGGTCATCCAGCGAACCGGCCTGCACCATCACGACACCCGGCGGAATGCTGCCGGACGTGTACAGGCGTCCGCCGCAGTGCCCGCAGAAATGACGCACCACGTCGCCGCCTGAATCCCCCTGCGAAGTGTAAGTCGCAGGCGTTCCCTGCGTGACGCGCAGCTGCGTCGCAGGCAATCCGATGATCGTCGTATGCCCCGTGCCGGTCGCCTTCTGGCAATCCTTGCAGCAGCACTGGCTCACGAAGAGCGCCGGCCCCGCGATTTCATAGCGCATGGCGCCGCAGAGACAACCACCCTGCAGCGGCCCCTCGAAATGCTGCATGGCTTACGGCTTTCCCTTCGACACGTACAGCGCGATCGCTTTCATCTCGCGGTCGCTGACATCGCCGCGCGTGATCGGCGGCATGTTGAGCAGGCCGATGCGTGCGGCCTTTTCAACGTAAGCCGCCGTCAGGTCGTCGCGCTTTTCCAGTTCAGCCACCTCCGGCTTCACGCGACGGGCCAGCAGGCCCGTGCCCATGCCGAAGGCGTTGTGGCACATCGCGCAGCGCTGCTGGAACAGCTTCTTGCCGTCCGGCTCGGCGGCCAGCGTCGTCGTTGCCGCGGCAAGGCCCAGCAGCGTGACGGTGATCAGGCGCTTCATCACTTGGCCTCCTTGCGGTAGCGCTTCGGCCAGATGCCGCTCTTGCCCGGTGCGAGGATGCCCGCCGGGTCCAACGCATCCTTCACGCGTTCGTTGAGGCGACGCAGCGCGTTGTTGTTGTAGCTGTAACCGTCGGCGATCAGGTCCATGTAGTCGATGTGCGCACGGTATTCCCCATAACCATGCTGGCCGGCATCGGCGATCAGCGTGCGCAGGAACGGGTCCACGCGCTGCATGAAGGCCGGGTCGTCCAGGTTCAGCAGCACCGCGTTCACGTTCAGGATGTGGCGCTCGCCGAAGGCGAAGCTCGCCTGGTAGTCCATCCCGAATTCCTTGTAGCGCGCATAGGTGCGGTGGAACTGCTCCAGCGCGAGCTTGCCGTTCTGCGGCAGCACCGGCGAGAAACCGATATGGCCACCGCGCCCGCCGAACCAGTTCGTGCTCTGCATCGGGAAAGTCATGGGCACGCCCATCCAGCCCCCGTTGGTCGGGCTGTAGGCTTCGCCCGGTCGCCAGGCGAAGGGCTTCAGGGCCATCGGCTTGATGGCCTTGATCGCCTTCTCGAGGATCTCGAGGTTCGCCTTGGCCACGGTCTCGCGACCGTACACGCGCAAGGACACGCCCCACCAACCGAGGCCGAACTGCTTGCGGATCGCGTTGATGACGTCATCCGACAGCGTGCCCGGCTTGTCCGTCCACTGCTTGCGCGTGGTGAGGATGTTCGCGGCGCGGAACCAGTTGCCGATCGTCGGCGACTGCTGCAGCACCCCCTCGCGGCGCAGCGGCCCGATCGTGTCGATCAGCGGGCCCAGGTCGTCCATGTGCTCCATCTCGACGTCGAAGCCGAGCACGCACTCGGGCTGCGGCATGAGCCACATGCCGGCCTTGGTCACGATGCCGAAGTTCGACTGCACGAAGAGCTGGTCCCAGGCCGGGCCGAAGCCGTACTTGTGCAGGTTCCAGGTCGGCGCGTTGGGCATGGCGCCCATGCCGGTGCGCACGACGTCGCCATCGGGCAGCACGACTTCCATGCCGCAGAGGTTGCGCGTGTGCTCGCCGTAGGGCGTGTAGCCCAGGCCGCGGTCCAGCGCGTTGCCGATCACCGAACCCCAGCTGTTGCCCGGGATGGAGAGCCACAGCGGGATGTTCCGGCTCTGCAGGTAGTCGTAGAGGTCGTAGAAGCCGACGCCCGGCTCGAGGAGCACGACGCCGTTTTCGATGTCGACCTCGATCTTCCGCATGCGAGAAAGGTCGAGCACGATCGAGCCTGCGACCACCGGCGCCGATGTGCCGTAACCCAGGTTCTTGCCGCGGCTGATGGGCCACAGCGGGACTTTGTTCTCGGCGGCGATGCGGACGATCGCCTGCACCTGCTCGGTCGTGGTGGGCGCGACGGCCGCGGCCGGCTTGTGGGCGGCGGCGTCGACCGGGAATTTGTCGCTGTACGCGTCGCGGTCTTCACCGGCCGCGAACACGGCCTCCGCGCCGACGATCCTCTCGATGGCCTTCAGCGTGCGGCTGACGGCCGCAGCATCGGGCTGCTGCGGGTGTTTGCGTTCCAAGGCCTGGCCCCCTCGTGTGATGGAGCCATCCTACCGCAGGGCATTTCAGGGTTGCCATCGCAACAAACAAAACGGCCCGGTGACTTTCGCCACCGGGCCGCGTTGCGCCATCAGGCTGTCGTATCGGGCGGATCAGCCCGCGGTCGACGGCTTGGCGGCGGCGGCGATGACCTCGTCCGCGACGTTCTTCGGCACCGGGTCGTAGTGCGAGAATTCCATCGTGTACGAGGCACGGCCCGACGACATGGCACGCAGGTTGCCGATGTAGCCGAACATCTCCGACAGCGGCACGGTGGCCACCACGGCGACGTTGGTGCCGCGCTCGAGCTGCTCCTGGATCTGGCCGCGACGGCGGTTGAGGTCGCCGATCACGTCGCCCAGGTAGTTGTCCGGCGTCACCACCTCGACCTTCATCACCGGCTCGAGGAGGATCGGGCCGGCCTTCTTCATCGCTTCGCGGAACGCGGCCTTGGCGGCGATTTCGAAGGTCAGCGCGTTCGAGTCGACGTCATGGTAGCTGCCGTCCACCAGCGTGGCCTTGAAGTCCACGGTGGGGAACTTGGCCAGGACGCCTTCCTCGAGCTGCATCTTGAGGCCCTTCTCGACCGACGGGATGTACTCGCGCGGCACCGAGCCGCCGACCGTCTTGTCTTCGAAGACGAAGCCCGAGCCGCGCTCCAGCGGCTCGAACTTGATCCACACCTCGGCGAACTGGCCCGAACCGCCGGTCTGCTTCTTGTGGGTGTAGTTTTCCTGGATCGGCTTCGTGATCGTCTCGCGGTAGGCCACCTGCGGCTGGCCCATGATGCC
>JBDLPS010000183.1:0-6128 GCA_039800965.1 Pseudomonadota bacterium
TTGATCATCGAGATGAACTCGCCCTTGTAGACCGGCAATACCCGCCGGACCATCTGCGGCAGCACGATGTGCAGGAAGGTCTGCAGGCGGGTGAAGCCCATTGCCAGGCCGGCTTCGGTCTGGCCCTTGTCGATACCTTCGATGCCGCTGCGGAATATTTCCGCTGCATAGGCGCCGAAGTTCATGCCGAAGGCGATGACCGCGACCAGCACTGGCGGGATGTCCACCGACGCGAAGATCACGTAGAAGATCAGCATCAAAAGGACGAGCACGGGCAGGCCGCGCAACAGTCCGATGTAGGCCTTGGCAGGCACGCTCATGAGCTTGCTGCGTGAAAGCCGCATCATGCAGATGCCGGCGCCCAGCAGCGTGCCGAACAGCGTGGACAGCAGCGAGATGATCACCGTGACCTTGAGCCCGTCCCACAGCAGCAGGTAGCGGTTCTCGGTCAGGATGTTGGCCTTGAAGCTCGCGACCGTGCGGTCCCAGAAGCCCGGCGTGGATTGCACGGCCGATTCGCCGGCGATGTTCTCGCGCAGGGCGAAGAACCTCGAGGTGGCGCTATGGGTGCGCCTGCCGAAGTCAAAGGCCTTCTTGCGCTCCTCGGTGATGTAGATGGACATGCCCAGCATGTCGACCTTCCCCGACGCCAGTGCCGGTGCGAGGCTGCCGAACATCATGCTGTCCAGCCGGATCGGGCGGCCGATCTTGCGCGAGAACCGTGCCATCAGCTCAACGTCCAGGCCGACCAGATGGTTGTCGACCAGGCCGATGAACGGCAGGCCGACATCGTTGACGCCAGCGACAAGGGGCTTGCCGGCCGGTTCGGGCGGCAGTTCGGGCATCACCCGCGAACGCTCCTCGATCCAGCGCCTGCGCATGTCGGGCAACGTACCGTCGGCTTCCAGTTCCTCCACGAATGCATTGAACTGCGGCAGCAGTTCCGGGGCGATCGCCTTGCCGAAGGCGACGCCACGGTCGAACGGCAACTGGTCTTCGCCGAACATGGCCAGATGGCTGTCGGGACCGAAGGCCTGCTTGAGCGTGTCGGTGTCCATGATGCCGACGTCGGCCTTGCGGGTGTCCACCGCCATCAGGACGTCGCTGACCGAGTGGTACTGGCTGACGGTGCTTTCCGGCCAGTTCTTGGCGAGCCAGGTTTCCTGTGCGCTGCCGACCATCACCGCGATGCGCTTGTCCTTTGCCTCCGTCGCGCTCGACAGCTTGAGGGCCTGTTGCGTGCCGGCAGTCGATTGCCCGGCGACCTGACCCTTGCGGGCGAACAGGCTGGACGTCGCCTGGTGGTACGGCGGCGAGAAATCGATGAGCTTCTTGCGCTCGTCCGTGATGAAGATCGAGGCGGCGATGGCATCGACCTTGCCCGCCGCGAGCGCTGCGATGATGCTGCTGAACGGCATGTTCTCGAACCGCACGGGGCGACCGATGCTGCGTCCGAATCGTTCCATCAGTTCGATGTCGAAGCCCGCGAACCTGCCTTCCACGATCGCTTCGAAGGGCAGGCCTTCCGCCGACGTGCCGATGACCAGCTCCTGTCCCGTCGGCGCGGAGGGGAGGGCGGGCATCGACTGTGCGTGCCCGTTCAGCCAGTACTTGCGCATCGCTGGCAGGGTCCCGTCCGCTTCGCTCGCCGCCACGAAGGCGGCGAAGCGATCGCGCAATGCCGTGGACTTCTTGTTGAAGCCCACCCCCAGGCCGAATGGAAGGATCGGCTCGCCGAAGATGGCAAGCGAGGGTTCCTTGCTCAGCGCTTCCTCGACCGTCGCCGTGTCGCAGAGGCCGACGTCGGCCTTGCCGGTCCGCACCGCGAGCAGCAGGTCGCCGAAGGTCTGGTAGGTGGCGGCGGTAGCGCGTGGCCAGTTCTTCGTGACGTGTGCCTCATGGGCGGTACCCAGCATCACGGCAACGCGCTTGTCCTCGGCATCGGAGGCCTTGGACAGCCTGGCGTCGCTCCCCGCCACGGGTGCCGTGCCGGCCGGCTTGCGGACGACGAGCATCAGGGCGTTGTCGAAGTAGTGTTCGCTGAAATCCACGAAGCGTGCGCGTTCAGGGGTTTTCGACATCCCGGTGACGATCACGTCGATTTTTCCGGACTGCAGCGCCGGGATCAGCGCGGCGAATTTCATGTTGGCGAATTCGATGGGGCGCTTCACGCGCGCAGCGAGGCGACGGGCGATTTCGCCGTCGAAGCCGCTGACCTGACCCGACTTGTCGATGAAGCTCGCCGGTTCGCGGGTGGCGGCAACGCCGACCTTCAGCGGCGTGCCTGTCGTCGGCACCGGGATTTCCGGCACGACGTAGGGGGAGAGGTCCGGCTTGAACCAGCGCTTTTCCATGTCGGCCAGCGTGCCGTCGGCACGCAATTCGGCCACCATGGCATTCAGTTCGGCGAGCAGCGCGTCGTTGCCCTTGCGCACCGCCGCCGCGGTGGGTTCGTGGTCCAGTCGCTCCGGGACCATCAGCAGGTCCGGGTTGGTCTTGGCCAGTTGCAGCGCCTGCGGGAAGGCGGTGATCGCGACATCGACCTGGTTCGCCTTGAGTGCCGTGATGGCATCCATGATGTCGTCGAAGCTGCTGAGCCGGGCCTTGGGGAAGCGCTCCTTGCTCAGGCCCTCGGCCGTCGAGCCGGTCATGATGCCGATCCGGACTTGAGGCTGGTTGACGTCCGCCGCGTCATGGACGACGAACTCGTCCTTCTTGCAGCCCGCGACCAACGCCAGCGCGGCGAGCACCAGGAATGACTTGAAGGGCTTCATGCGTTTTCCACGTTGCGTGTCAGGGTCAGTTCGTTCCGGCCGTCCATGTTCCGCCAGACGACCCGGTCCATCATCGTGCGGACCAGGTGTATGCCCAGCCCGCCGACAGGGCGGTTCTCGAGCGGTGCGTTGACGTCGGGTGTGTCGAGGGAGAGGGGATCGAAGCGTGCTCCGTCGTCCAGGATCACCATCGTGACCTGCTTGCCCTCGCAGTCCAGGCGGACTTCGACGGAAGGCTGGTGTCCATCGGACGGTTGGCCGTGGAACACGACGTTCAGGAAGATCTCCTCGAGGGCGAGTTCGAACGGAAACAGGGCCTCGGCTGGCAGGTCCCGTTCGCGCCAGAATGCCTGCAGGAATTCGCTGAACGCCGCCAACTGGTCGGCGTCGGCGGCGCGCTGCAGGCATGCGGACATTCAGGCGGCCCCGGCGGTTGCCGCGGCGCGGTCCGGGAGGATCTCGATGATGCGGCTGAAGCCGCTGATCTCGAAGACTTCCTTCACCGACGGTTGCAGGCCGCAGGCCAGGAAACTTGTTCCGGCAGCCTTTGACGCCCGCGCGGCGACGAGGAAAGAGCGCAGGCCGGCACTGGACACGTAATCCAGCGCGGCACAGTCGACCACAAGGCGTCCCGGTTTGGCGGCGATGGCCTGCTCCAGTTGCTGCTGGAAGGCCGTGGCGGCCCCGAAGTCCAGCCTGCCAGTGGCGGTGGCGACTGTCGTCGCGCCGACGGATTCGAAGGTTACCTGCATGAGCGAATACTCCCTTTACGGCTTATTCCGGGGAGTCTAAATCCAAGGATCCCGCGGTGATTGCTGCAATCCATCCAAAATGGATAGAGTCTCCATTGCCCTTTGGGGCGGCTTCGCGGACAAGGGCGGTCCCAGGATGGACGCATGAATACACACAACAAGGTCGAGAAGGTTTCAGGGATCGGACTGGTGCTGTCGTTCGTCGCGCTGGTGGTTGTCGGCTACACCGCGCTGACCAGCAATTCCGTGGCGCTGCTGGCGGATCTGTGCAATTCGGCACTGGAGTTCGCAGCGGATCTCGTTGCCTTCGTCACGTTCCTGTTGCTGCGCAGCACGCGCTTCTCGCGGATGGAGTACGGGCTCGGCAAGTTCGAGAACGTGGCCGGTCTGTTCATCGGGTTGTTGATGTTCCTCGGCGCGCTGGGGTTGGTGGTCCTCACCATCGAGCGATTCCAGCATCCCGAACATCTCGAGGGCTCCGGCGTCTGGGTTGCCATCGCGAGCATCCTGGTGCTGGGCGCGCTCAACGCCTGGATGTACGCCAAGACGCGCCATATCGCTGGCGAGGACGCGACGCCCATCATCGAAGCCCAGGCCAAGCTCTTCCGCAGCAAGATGCTGACGGATTTCGTGCTCGCGGCGGCGCTGCTGGGCGGTTCGCTGCTGGGTGGTGCATGGGCCCACAACCTGGACCCACTGGCCTCCGTCGTCATCATCGTGGTCATGCTCAACGAGGCCTGGCACCTGGCGAGCCATGCGGTCCGCGATCTGGTCGACCAGACCATCAATGAGTCCATGCAGATGGTGGTGAATCGCCACCTGATCCGGCATTTCGATTCCTACGAGATGCTGGACCGTGTGCGCTCCCGTCGCTCCGGCGGAGACGTTTTCATCGAGATATTCCTGGCCTTCGATGCCAGCCGGACGGTCGGTGACATCCAGCCCTTGATCGACGACCTGCGGCAGGGCATAGAGTCCGAGATCCGCAGGTCGCGTGTGACCGTGGTGTCGCGGGCGCTTACTGCCTGACCAAGGCCGAGATGCCCCCGGTGTAGTAGGGCGCGGAGAACAGCACCTGTTTTGCGCGCTCTTCGGTGATCGTTATGCAGGCGCCGATGAGGTCCACCTTGCCGGCGACGAGCGCAGGAATCAACGCGCCGAATTCCAGGTTGACGATTTCCAGCTTGCGGTTGAGGCGCTGCGCGACGCGCGCGGCGATCTCGACGTCGAGGCCGACGACTTTCTGGGAACCGTCGACGAAGGAAAACGGTTCCGTGACGGAAGCCGTGCCGAACCGCAGAACACCTTCCGTACCGGTGGGAACTTCCGGCATCGGTCCCGGTGCGCCGCTCTTCGGCAGCCAGCGGTCCAGCATTTTCTGGTAATCGCCAGAGGCTTTCGCCTCGGCCACGACTGCATCGACAGCGGCTTTCAGCGTCGCGTCGTCCAGGCGCGCGGCGAATCCGTATTGGTCGACCGTGATCGGATCCGGGAGCACCGCCAGCCCCGGCGTCTTGGCGGCGATGTTGCGCAGGATCGGTTCATCGTAGGCGGCGGCATCGGCCTTGCCGGCTTTCACGGCCATCGCTGCATCCAGCACGCTGTTGAAGTACTTGAAGCGCGCGTCCGGGATCTTGCTCGTGACGAGCTTGTCTGCGACCGTCCCGGTGGGCACCGCGAAATCCTTCCCGCCCGAGAGCCCGGCGAGCGTCGTGATCTTCTCGCGCGAGGAGCAGCCCAACAGCAAGGACAGGACGGCAAGGCCGATTGCGATGTGCTTCTTCATGATCGAATTCCCAAGTGACATCCGCCGGTGGATCCGGTGCCGTGCGGAGTATAGAGCCCCCATGCTGGCCCTGCTGATGATGGCGGCGCTGCCGGCGACGGTGGCGATGGCGGCAGGGCTTCCCGCCTTGCGACTCGTGGTGGCTGCGGAGCCAGGCCGGCAGGGTCTGGATGCCGACGAGGGACAGCACCACGTGCGGCTGGCCGGACTGCGGGATGGGCGCGTTGTTGTGGCGTACGCGCAGGGCTATGCCGCCGGTTGCGGACTTTTCGACCGCTGCCGCCATTACCCCGAGACCTGGCATTTCGTGGCTGCCCGGAATGGGGTCGTGGTCGCTCCTTCGCGGACCTGGCCGACGCTCGATCTGAAGCCTGGTATCAACAATTACTCACGCCGGCCCTTCAACGCGCTTGCTACCGGAGATGGACATACGGCAGTCGTGGGTCTCGCCCACAGTTCGCACAATTCCGATGGTGCGCATTTCGTCCGTATCGATGCGTCGGGTCGTGTGATTTCCAGGGCCGGCGGCGTGGCGGCCTTCGGTTCACAGGTCTGCACGATGGGGCAGGATGTCGTCGTGTTCGTCGTGTGGTCTGATCCCAGCAGCGCCGGATATGTTTGGTTCGGTGACGGGAATGCCGCGACGGGCGAGGCCAATCTCGGCGGCTATGGCTACAACTTTCCCGGAACGGTCGACGCCACTTGTGGGTACAGCGCCGTGCTCGGCTCCCGGTTCGCACTTCTGGCGCGGGAAGTCGAGGCATCGCATGTCGGATTGGCGCTCCATCGCATCGGCACGACGCGCTGGACGCCGGT
>JBDLPS010000184.1:0-4573 GCA_039800965.1 Pseudomonadota bacterium
ACAAGAAATACAAGGGCGAGCCGACGCGGCTGGAGGTCGGCGACTGGGTCATCATGAGCGGGTACGCCGGTGCGCACCAGTTCTGCAAGATCGGCGCGCATGCCTTCATCGGTAACAACACTGCGGTGACGCGCGATGTGCCGCCCTACGTGATGGCTACCGGGCACCCGGCGGAGCCCCGTTCAATCAATTCCGAAGGCCTGAAACGACGCGGCTTCGACGCCGACCAGATCCGCAACATCAAGAACGCGTACCGCGTCCTCTATCGCAGCGACCTCAAGCTGGACGAGGCGGTGGAGAAGCTCACGGCCATGGCCGCCGAGCATGAGGAATTGCGGATCTTCGTCGACTTCATCGGCAAGGCCACGCGCAGTCTGGTCCGCTGACGGCCATGTCGGGGCCGCTGCGCATCGCGCTTGTGGCGGGCGAGGCGTCCGGCGACCTGCTGGGCGCGGCCTTCATCGAAGCGGTGCGTGCGCAGCGCCCGGATGCGCAGTTCCGCGGCGTGGCGGGTCCGCGCATGGTTGCCGCCGGCTGCCGTGCGCTGGCAGGTGCCGACGAGCTGGCCGTCATGGGTTTCGTGGAGCCGCTGCGACACCTGCCGCGGCTCCTGCGCCTGCGTTCCCGGCTGATCCACGACTTCCTGCAGGACCCGCCCGACGTATTCATCGGTATCGATTCGCCATCGTTCAACCTTGGCCTGGCAAAGCGCCTGAAGCGCGCGGGCCTGCCCACCGTGCAGTACGTCAGCCCGCAGGTCTGGGCCTGGCGGCAGGGGCGGGTGAAGACCATGGGTCGTTCGGTCGATCTCGTGCTCTGCCTCCTGCCTTTCGAGGCCGCGTTCTACGCGGAGCATGACGTCAGGGCGGAATTCGTCGGACATCCCCTGGCCGACCAGATTCCGCTGGCGCCTGATCGGGTAGCGGCCCGTGCGGCGCTCGGCTTGCCGTCGGATGCGCAGGTGGTCGCCCTGTTGCCGGGCAGTCGCGTCGGCGAGGTGACGCGGCTCGGCGACGCTTTCGCTGCGGCGGCAAGCCTGCTGGCCGCTCGACGCGGATCCTCGGCGCCCTGTTTCATTGCGCCGATGGCGAACGCGAAGGTAAAGGAGCTGTTCGCCGCGCAGGTCGCTGCACACGGGGCGCCGGTCCGGTTGCTGGACGGACAGTCCCGGCAGGCACTGGTGGCCGCCGATGCGGTGCTGGTGGCTTCGGGTACGGCGACGCTCGAGACGATGCTGTCCAAACGGCCGATGGTCGTGGCCTATCGGGTCGCGCCGCTAACGGCTTTCCTGGCGCGGGAATTGGGGCTGGTGAAGACCAGGTACTGTTCGCAGCCGAACCTGCTGGCCGGGGAGGAGTTGGTGCCGGAGTTCCTGCAGGAGGCTGTCACGCCCGAGGCCCTGGCTGACGCGCTGGCGCGGCAGCTCGATGACGGTGCCAATCGGGAACGCCTCGTGGCCCGTTTCGGTGACCTCCACCGGACACTCCGCTGCGACGGCGCTGCGCGTGCGGCCGATGCGGTGCTCGCGCTCCTGCGGAGCAGGGCGATGCCCTGATGGACCTGGCCTGGGTCGCGGGCGTCGATGAAGCAGGTCGTGGGCCCCTGGCAGGGCCGGTCTTTGCGGCTGCCGTCATCCTCGATCCGGCGAGGCCCATCGAGGGGCTGCGGGATTCCAAGAAGCTGACGGCTGCCGCGCGGGAGCGTCTCGCCCCGCGCATCCGCGCCGAAGCGCTCGCCTGTTCGGTGGCCTGGGCGGATGCCGAGGAAATCGACGCCCTGGACATTCTGCGCGCCACCTTTCTCGCGATGCGTCGTGCGCTCATGGGGCTGCAGCTGCAGCCGGCGTCCGTGCTCGTCGATGGCAACCGTCTGCCGCCGCTGTCGGATCTGGGGCTCGGCGGCCGGGCGATCGTGAAGGGCGACAGCCTGGTCCCTGCGATCAGCGCGGCCTCCATCCTCGCCAAGTGCGCACGGGACGAGTGCGTGCGGAAACTGGATGAGCGCTATCCGGGATACCGCTTCGGGGAGCACAAGGGGTACCCTACGCCGGTCCATCTGGCGCTCCTGCGGGAGCGAGGCGCCAGCCCGGTCCATCGTCGTTCCTTTGCCCCTGTCCGCGCGGTTATCGAAGCAAAAAGTCCAGAAAAAACATAATGCCGCAGACGTTTGTTCATCTGAGACTTCACACCGAGTACTCGCTCGTGGACAGCGTTGTCCGCGTGCCTGAGCTGATGGATGCCGTGGCCGCCGCAGGCATGCCGGCCGTCGCGCTCACCGACGAATCCAACCTGTTCGCCATGGTCAAGTTCTACAAGGCCGCGCTCGCGAAGGGCGTGAAGCCCTTGGTCGGCGTCGACCTCTGGCTGGCCGAAAGCGGCGAGCGCGAATCGCCCTCGCGCCTGACCTTGCTCTGCATGAACGAGGCGGGGTACCTCAATCTCTCGCGCCTCGTCAGCCGCGCCTATCTCGAAGGCCGCCGCAAGGACACACCCCTGGTCGAGCGGGCCTGGCTCGGCGCCGCCGAGGTCGAGGGGCTGGTGGCGCTCTCCGGCGCGATGGAGGGTGATGTTGGCAAGAGCCTGCTCAACGGGCGGTCGGCCGAGGCACGGCGGCAGGCGGTTGCCTGGCGTGACCTGTTCGGCGACCGCTACTACATCGAGCTGCAGCGAGTGGGTCGCCCCGGCGAGGGCAGTTACGTTCCCGCCGCGCTGGAGCTCGCCGGAGACCTGCAATTGCCCGTGGTTGCCACCAACGACGTGCGCTTCCTCGCGGCATCGGACTTCGAGGCCCATGAAGCCCGCGTCTGCATCCACGACGGCGCGCAACTCGCGGATCCGTCCCGGCTGCGCAAGTACACGCGGGAGCAGCACCTGCGTTCTGCGGACGAGATGGCGGAGTGCTTCGCCGATATTCCCGAGGCTCTGGCCAATACGGTTGCCATCGCGCGCCGTTGCAGCCTGCCGCTCAAGCTTGGCGAAAGCCGTTTGCCAGTCTATCCAGTGCCTTCCGGCGAGAGTGCCGAAGACCATATCCGCACCATTTCGGCTGCGGGGCTCGAGGCGCGCTGGGCGGCGCGTCCGCCTGAATGGCTGACGCCGGAGCGGCGTGCGGATTACGGGGCCCGCCTGCAGCGCGAGCTTGAAGTCATCTGCAAGATGGGCTTCTCCGGTTACTTCCTCATCGTGGCGGACTTCATCCGCTGGTCGAGGGAAAACGGCGTGCCGGTCGGTCCTGGGCGAGGTTCGGGCGCCGGTTCGCTCGTGGCCTGGGTGCTGGGCATCACCGACCTCGATCCGATCGAGCACGAACTGTTGTTCGAGCGTTTCCTGAATCCTGAACGCGTGTCCATGCCCGACTTCGACGTGGACTTCTGCATGGATGGCCGTGATCGCGTCATCGCCTACGTCGCCGAGAAGTACGGTCGCGAGCGCGTCTCGCAGATCATCACCTACGGCACGATGGCCGCGAAGGCCGTGGTGCGCGACGTGGGTCGCGTGCTCGGCCATCCCTACGGCTTCGTCGACAAGATCGCAAAGCTGATTCCTTTCGAGTTGGGCATCACGCTCGACGACGCGCTCGAGAAGGAGCCGGAGTTGCGCCGGCTCTACGACACCGAGGAGGAGATCCGCAACCTCATCGACCTGGCGCGCGCGCTGGAAGGCCTGACGCGCAACGCCGGTACCCATGCCGGTGGCGTCGTGATCGCGCCCTCGGTGCTGACGGATTTCACGCCGCTCTTCTGCGAAGCCGGCAGCCAGAGTGTCGTCACGCAGTTCGACAAGGACGACGTCGAGGCGGCCGGTCTCGTGAAGTTCGACTTCCTCGGGCTGCGCACGCTCACCATCATCGATCGTGCCGTGAAGATCATCGATGGCATCCGCGCGGGAAAGGGCGAGCCGCCGCTCGACATGAATGCCGTCCCGATGGACGACGCGGCGACCTACAGCCTGATGAAGGCTGGTCGTACGACGGCCGTGTTCCAGCTCGAATCGCGCGGCATGAAGGACCTTATCCGGCGCCTGAAGCCGGACCGCTTCGAGGACGTTGTAGCGCTCGTCGCCCTGTTCCGTCCCGGCCCGCTGCAGTCGGGCATGGTGGACGACTTCATCGAGCGCAAGCACAGCCCTGCCGGCACGGCGATCGATTACCTGCATCCCTCGCTGAAGGGCGTGCTGGAGCCGACCTATGGCGTGATCCTGTACCAGGAGCAGGTCATGCAGATCGCGCAGGTGCTGTCGGGCTATACGCTGGGTGGCGCGGATCTGCTCCGCCGCGCGATGGGCAAGAAAAAGCCCGAGGAGATGGCCAAGCAGCGTTCGTCGTTCGTGGACGGTGCCGTCGCGCGCGGCATCGACGCGGCCAAGGCGGCGTGGATCTTCGACCTCATCGAGAAGTTCGCCGGCTACGGTTTCAACAAGTCGCATTCCGCTGCGTACGCGGTCTTGTCCTACCACACCGCCTGGCTGAAGCAGCATTACCCCGCGGCTTTCATGGCGGCGGTGATGTCGTCGGACATCGACCACACCGACAAAGTCGTCACGTTGATCGACGAGTGCAACAGCATGGGCCTCGT
>JBDLPS010000185.1:0-2934 GCA_039800965.1 Pseudomonadota bacterium
CGAAGCTGGAATTGCCGGCGAAATCGTCCTGCAACCGCAGTCCCACGCGGACGTAGTTCGGCCCCCAGGCATTGCGACGCGCGCGCAAGGCAAGATCCACGGGGCCCGCGGGATCTGACGGGTCCACCGGGACCAGCGAATAGTCGAGGGACTCCAGGGTGCCCTGCCCATAGAAACGATTCAGCCTGCCTCGAAGACGCCGCCCATCGAGAGGCTGGCCCGCGAGATCACCGAAGAACGACTCTATGGCGCCCGCGTAGGACTCCGAACCGGCGTCGGCGTGCACCGCGCGGATCCGGGGTGCCGGTGGATCACCCGCATGGCGACGCGCGGCATAGCGTTCGTAATCCGCGGCAGGCAGGGCCAGCGCGGACAACGCGGACAGACGCGCGCGCGCGCCGGCTTCACCGGCGGCGATCGCGCTGTCCAGATGCGAGAAATCGAAGGACGATGCCTCGCCGAGAGGCGGCTCGATGACGACGTCCCGTGCGCCGAGCGTCGCACGCTGTCGATCGCTGTCGCGACGGATCAGGATCGCGAGCATCTGGCTCGACACGCTGGTCACCGACCCAAGGCGTTCGCGACTGGCGAGCGGATACCCCACGTCGACGACGACCAGGATATCGACGTTCATCGCACGCATGACATCGATCGGGAGGTTCTCGGCGATGCCGCCATCGACCAGGACCTTGCCGTCCCGCTCGACAGGGGCGAACAGGCCGGGCACGGACATGCTGGCGCGGATGGCAGTGGCAAGGTCGCCACGGTCCATCACCACCGGCAACCCATTCTCCAGGTCGGTGGCTACCGCCCTGAACGGTGTCGGCAACCGGTCGTAATCCTCCGGATGCCCGGCGCGCCGCGTCAGTTCGCGCAGCATCAAGCCGAGCTTCTGCCCCTGCATGAGGCCCTTGGGCATGAGGAATTTCCCGTCCCGCAGGCCAAGCGGCAACTGCACGAGGAAATCCTCATCCTCGCGCTTGCGACGCATCGCAAGATCGCCCCGCCGGGGTCGGTCACGGAAGGCATCCTGCCAATCGACGCCCGTCATGATCTGTTCGATTTCGCGACCAGAATAGCCGGCGGCATAGAGGCCGCCCACCACGGCGCCCATGCTGGTACCTGCGATGGCATCGACAGGCACGCGCAACTCGTCCAGCACCTTGAGCACGCCCACGTGGGCCGCGCCACGCGCACCACCGCCCGACAGAACGAGCCCGATGCGGGGACGCGCAGCGACGTCCGCCGGCTGCCCGGACAGGGCCGGACCCTGGAACCCGGACAGGCAACACGCGACGACGAGGCCTTGCAGGAAACGCATGGCCGGAGCATAAACGCCCCCGGCGCGTTGACGGAACCTTCTGCGCCGGTAAGCTTCGGGAATGTCCCTGCTCTACATCGGATCGCTGGTCCTCCAGGCGGTCCTCATCATCCATTGCATCAAGACAGGCCGTAACCAGATCTGGATCTGGGTTCTGGCACTGCTGTCCTACGCCGGCATCCTGGCCTATCTGGTCGCGGAACTGCTGCCCGAACTGCTTGGCAGCCGGGCGACGCGGCGCACCGTCAAGGGCGTGAAGCAGGCACTCGACCCGCAGGCGGACCTGCGACGCTTCGAAAGCGAGGCCCGGGTCGGTGGCAACGTCGCCAGCCAGCAACGCTATGCGGACGAACTGCTCCGTCAGGGACGCGCGTCGGATGCCATCGGCGTGTACCAGGCCGCGCTGAAGGGTCTTTACGAACATGATCCGGATCTCATGCTCGGACTGGCGCGGGCGCAGTTCGCCACGGGAGCGGCGGGCGATGCGCGCACAACGCTTGACGCACTGGTACGGCACAACCCGCAGTTCCGCTCGGCGGAAGGGCACCTGCTCTACGCGCGCGCGCTGGAAGCCGAGGGTGATGCCCGACGCGCGCTGGAAGAGTACCAGGCGCTTGCCGGTTACTACCCCGGCGCAGAGGCCGCAGTCCGCTACTCGGAACTGCTGCAGTCCCAGCAACGCCGCGAGGAGGCCCGCAAGGTCCTCAACGACCTCATGGACCATGCCAAGGTCGCCCCGCCCCACTACCGGCGCAACCAGGAAGACTGGCTGAAGCGCGCGACCCAGCTGATCGCGGGACTCTAGCGACCCCGACCTGCCCGCGGCACCTGCTGCGTGATGCAGTGTATGTTGCCGCCACCCAGCAGGATCTCGCGGGCGGCTACGCCCACGACGCTGCGGTTGCGGAACACGCGCCGCAAGACCTCCGCCGCCTCCGCATCCCGCCTGCGGTCGAGCAGCGGCATCACCACCCCCCCGTTGGCGAGATAGAAATTGACGTAGGAGGCAGCGAGGCGCTCGCCGGCGCGACGCGCCTTTGACGCCGCGCCCGACTGCACGCCAGAGGCCTCCGACGCGGTCATGCGCAACGGTCCGGGCGAAGGCAGCTTGTGGACCTTGAGGCGGCGACCCTTGGCATCACGCGCCGCCATGAGCCGCTCGAGTGCATCGTTCGATATGACCCATTGTGGATCGCGCCGGTTGTCCGTCCACGACAGCAGCACTTCGCCCGGCCTGGCGAAACAGCACAGGTTGTCAACGTGCCCGTCAGTCTCGTCGTTGACGACGCCGCGGCCCAGCCAGACAACCGTCCGGACGCCGAGGTACGCGCAGAGAAACGCTTCGATGTCGGCCCGCGCCAGGCCTGGATTGCGGTTGCGGTTCAGCAGGCACTCCTCGGTCACGAGGACGGTGCCTTCGCCGTCGACATGGATCGCGCCACCTTCCATCACGAACGGCGCGCGATACCCATCGATGCCTTCGACCTCCATGACCTTGCGGGCCACGAGGTCATCCTGATCCCAAGGGTGATACAGGCCGCCATCAAGACCACCCCAGGCGTTGAAGTGCCAATCGACTCCCCTGACCTCGCCGGAAGCGTCGACTACGCAGG
>JBDLPS010000186.1:0-6943 GCA_039800965.1 Pseudomonadota bacterium
TCCTGAAGCTGGAAAACTACGATGCGGCCACGACGCCGTTCCGTGCGAAGGGCGGTCCGGTCAACGTCGTCGACATCCCGAAGCCGAATCCGCTGGTGAAGCGATTCGTGGATGCGGCGGAGTTCCTGGGGTATCCGCGCTGTGCGGACTTCAACGATGGCGAGCCGGAAGGCTTCGGTCCGCGACAGGGTGCGATTCGCAATGGCCGGCGCGAGTCCGGCGTCACGGCCTACCTCGACCCGGTCCGCCAGCGTCCCAACCTGAAGATCCTGACCGACCATCCGGTGACGCGCGTGCTGCTCAAGGAGGGTCGCGCGACCGGCATCGAGGTCCAGGTCGAAGGCGCGCGCAGGACGATCGAGGCGCGCCGCGAAGTGATCCTCAGCGCGGGCGCCTATGGATCGCCGCAGCTGCTGCAGCTTTCCGGCATCGGCGATCCGGTCGAGCTCGCCGCGAAAGGCATCACGCCGCTGCACGAGCTGCCTGATGTAGGCAGGCATCTGCATGATCATCCGGCCTCGTCGGTTTCCGTGCGCACCGCGGATACCTCGTCCTACGGCCTGTCATGGAAGACGCTGCCGCGGGCCGTTGGCATCGGGCTGAACTACCTGCTGTTCCGCAAGGGTGCGCTGGCGACCAATGTCTTCGAGGCCAATGGCTTCGTGCGCTCGCGCCCGGGGCTCGATCGGCCCGACCTGCAGATCATCTTCATGCCCGCGCACCGCAATGCGAATGGACACTGGCTGCCGATCGGGCATGGCTACGGGATCATCTTCGTCGCCCTGCGGCCCGAAAGCCGCGGCAGCGTCCGCCTGGCCTCGTCCGATCCGTTTGCCAAGCCCCTCATCGACTTCAACTTCCTCGCCGAGCCGCGCGACATGGACGTGCTGGTCGAGGGTTTCGCCCTGGCCCGTCGCATCCTCGCCGCGCCGCAGTTCGCCGCGCTGAAATCGGAAGAGGCCTCGCCCGGCGATGGCGTGCGGTCGCGTGCCGACATCGAAGCCCATATCCGTCGTACGCTGGTCACCGTGCACCACCCCGTCGGCACCTGCCGGATGGGGGATGTGGTGGACGCATCCTTGCGCGTCAAGGGCGTATCGGGGCTGCGCGTTGTCGACGCATCGGTGATCCCCACGGTGATCGCCGGCAACTCGAACATCCCCGTCAACATGGTCGCGGAACGCGCGGCCGACCTGATACTCGGAGCGGCTCATGGCTGACCTCAAGGGCAAGACCATCATCGTCACCGGTGCGGCGGGCAGCATCGGCCACGCCACCGCCTGCGTTCTCGCCAGGGCCGGGGCGAATCTGCTGCTGGTCGACATCGACGGCGATCGGCTCGCCGCGCGCCACGCCACCGTCGCGGGATTCGGCACTGCAGTAAAGGATTTCCGGGCCGACGTCAGCCGCGAGGCGGACGTGCAGGCCTATGTTGCTGCCGCGCTGGACGCCTACGGACGGATCGACGGACTGTTCAACAACGCCGGGACAGAGGGGGCGATCGCCCCGACGGATGCTTACGACGTGGCAGAGTTCGACCGGATCATCGCCATCAACCTGCGCAGCATGTTCCTCGGTCTCCGCTACGTCCTGCCGATCATGGTCGGGCAGGGTGCCGGTGCGGTCGTGAACACCGGCTCGATCGCCAGCGAGCGGGGCCTGGCCGGAGCCTGCGCCTACAACGCGACCAAACACGGCGTGATCGGCCTGACCCGCACTGCGGCGGCCGACGTGGGTCCGCGTGGCGTGCGGGTTAACGCAGTGCTGCCGGGTGTCATCGATACGCCGCTGCTCGAGGCCATGCTGGGAACGATGTTCGACGGTGACGTCGAGCTCGGCAAGCGCACGTTGGGACGCATCGCGCCCCAGGAGCGTATCGGGCAGCCGGCGGAAATCGGGGAGGCCGTGGCCTTCCTGCTGTCGCCGGCGGCGAGTTTCGTGAATGGTGCTTGCTGGGCCGTCGACGGCGGCGCACTCTGCACGATCAAGCACTGAAACAACAACCATCGCTTGGGTTCCAGGGGGGAACATGGCTGCCAATCCGCGCTATCAGTGGCTTTTGATCGCCTTGCTGAGTTTCAACTTCGGCATCGTGTTCTTCGACCGCAACGCAATCAGCTTCCTGACGCCTTTCATCCAGCAGGAGCTGCAGCTCAGCAACACGCAGATCGGCCTGTTCGCTTCGGCACTGGCCTTCAGTTGGGCGCTGGCGGGCCTGTTCATCGGCTGGCTGTCCGACAAGCTGGGCAAGCGCAAGATACTTCTCGTCGTTTCCACGATTGTGTTCTCGCTGGCTTCGGTGTTGTCCGGCCTGGCGGGCGGGTTCCTCTCCTTGCTGGGAGCGCGCCTGCTGATGGGCGTGGCCGAAGGCGGCATCATGCCCGTCAGCCAGACGCTGATCGCCGCGGAGGTGGCACCCGAACGCCGGGGCCTCGCCCAGGGCATCACGCAGATCTTCGGTGCCAACCTGCTGGCAAATTTCCTTGGTCCGATCGTGATCGTCGCCATCGGTGCCTCGATGGGCTGGCGCAACGCATTCTTCGTCTCGGCGCTCCCTGGCTTTTTCTCGGCCGTCCTGCTGTGGATGCTGGTGCGTGAGCCGGAAGTCGCTGTCGCGGCCTCCGAAGCGCCGCGAGGGCGGTCGGCGCTGTTGCCACTGCTGGCGGATCGCACCCTGTTGTTGTGCATCCTCATCGCCACCTTGCTGGTGGCTTTCTTCGTGGTCTTCATGACCTTCATGCCGCTGTACCTCACCCAGGTGCGCGGGGTCACGAATCAGGGCATGAGTTACATCATGTCCACCTTCGGCCTGGCTTCCATGGCCGTCGCCTTCCTGGTCCCGGGATCGTCCGACCGCTTCGGCCGCAAGCCGGTGGTCGTGGTGACCTTCCTGGTCGGCCTGATCCTGCCTCTGGGCGTGCTGCTGACTTCCGGCAGCGATCCGTTGCCGCTGGTTGTCAGCATCGCGCTGGGCTGCTGCGTCAGCGGCTGCTTCCCTCTCGTGATGGCGACGATCCCTTCGGAGCATGTCGCCGCGGCGCAGACTGCGACGGCGTTGAGCCTCACGATGGGCATCAGCGAGGTCGTTGGCGGCGTGGCCGCGCCGTACTTCGCCGGCGGCATCGCCGACGCCTACGGCCTCGGGGCGGTGATGTGGATCCTTGCCGGCATCTGCCTGTCCTGCGCGTTGCTGGCGCTCATGCTCAAGGAGACGGCGCCGCGAGTGCTGGCCCTTCGTCGCGCTGTGCCATAATCGTCCACATCATCACGTCGGCCTGAATCCGGGGCTCCTCCATGAAATTCATCTCCAACCTCGTGCCGCGCGAGGGCAAGTTCTTCGAATATTTCAACCAGCACGCGAGCCTGATCGCGGAGGGCAGTGCGGCGCTGACCGACCTGCTGAAGAACTATTCCGACCCGGCCAACCGTCAGGCCGGGCTGGACAAGGTGAACGACCTCGAGCACCAGGCCGACCGCGTCACCCACGACACCACCGCCCTCCTGCACACCAGCTTCGTCACGCCGCTCGACCGGGACGACATCCACCGCCTGATTTCGAGGATGGATGATGTCCTCGACCTCATGCAGGACGCGGCGGAATCCTTGCACCTCTATGACGTGCAGTCGGTTACGCCGGAGGCCGTCGAGCTGGCCGTTCTCCTGCAGCATTGCTGCGAGCGAATGCAGTCCGCGGTCGCGCTGCTGAACAGCATGAAAAACGCTCCCGCGGCGCTCAAGATCTGCCACGAGATCGACCAGGCGGAGTCGCGGGCCGACCAGGTGATGCGCGCTGCGATCTCGCGGCTTTTCCGCGAGGAGTCCGATACGCGCCAGCTCATCAAGCTCAAGGCGGTCTACGAGTTGCTCGAGGCGGCCACTGACAAGTGCCAGGACGTCGCCAACGTCATCGAAAGCCTGATCCTCGAGAACGCCTGACATGTCGCCGGACCTCGTCCTGTCGACGCTGGGCATGCTGGTGCTCCTGGCGCTCGCGTTCGACTTCATGAACGGTTTCCACGACGCCGCCAATTCCATCGCCACGGTCGTCTCCACGCGGGTCCTGAAGCCTTACCAGGCGGTGGTCTGGGCGGCGTTCTTCAACTTCGTTGCCATCTACATCTTCGAGCCCAAGGTCGCCGCGACCATCGGCAAGGGCATCGTCTCGCCGGATATCGTTGATCACGCCGTGATCTTCGGCGCGCTGGTCGGCGCCATCGCCTGGAACGTGATCACCTGGTACTACGGCATCCCGTCCAGTTCGTCGCACGCATTGATTGGCGGCATGATCGGGGCCGCGATGGCCAAATCGGGGCCCGCGGCGCTGCTGTCGCCCGGCATCATGAAGACGGCCATCTTCATCGTCGTGTCACCGACGCTGGGCTTCCTCATCGGGGGGCTGATCATGCTGGCGGTGACCTGGGCCTGTCGGCGCTCGTCCCCCAGCAGGATGGATCGCTGGTTCAGGCGTTCCCAGCTTCTGGCCAGCGCGTTCTACAGCCTCGGGCACGGCAGCAACGACGCCCAGAAAACGATGGGTATCATCTGGCTGTTGTTGATGTCCCAGGGACTGGCCACCAAGGACCACCTGCCGATGTGGGTGATCGTCTGTTGTTACACCGCCATCGCGGTGGGTACCTTGTTCGGTGGTTGGCGGATCATCCGCACCATGGGCCAGAAGCTCACCAAGCTCCGTCCGGCCAGCGGTTCCGCCGCGTCGATGGGCGGTGCGGTCACCCTGTTCATCGCTTCCAACTTCGGCATCCCGGTTTCGACGACCCACACCATCACCGGCGCGATACTCGGCGCCGGGTCGGTCCAGAACCCGGCGCAGGTGCGTTGGCGCCTGGCGACGAACCTCGTCTACGCCTGGATCCTCACGATCCCGGCCGCAGCGCTGATGGCCGCGCTGGCCTACTGGGCGGGCCGCGGGTTCATCCTGCCCGGTTGATGGCCCTTCCCGGGCGAATCTGAACAGGGGCTGAAAAAACGTGCGATGCGTCGCAAAACCGCGCAAAAGCGCCGATACGCGTTTTCCGACACGAAAATGTCATTACCGCGGGGCCGGCTTCGTGTAGTATTCAACTTCGAGCCGGATTGCTGATTCAGCGAGCTGCGTCTCGATAGTCGTGGAACAAGACCCCCCCGTTTCCACGCGATATTCAGGCCCCACCTCTGGTGGGGCCTTTTTTTTGCCCCATCTCCCGGCACGGGGCGTTTCGATACGCAGCGGCATCTTGCTGTTCGGCCGGGTTGCCGGGCCGTCGCTGCCCTGCCGGCCGGGCGCCCTTCGTGCTAGCGTCCCCATGACAGGCCGGGCAAGCCGGAACGAGGGGGAACAATGTCGCGTACGCCGCAGGAACAACGGAACCTGGACCTGGTGCTGGAGATGCACCGCGAGGTTCTGGACAAGCTCGATTCGAGCAAGGTCGACCGCTATCTCTCCCCGGATTACCTCCAGCACAGTTCCCTGGCGGAGCCCGGGCTGGGGAGCCTGAAGGCCTTCCTCGACAAGGTCCGGGTTGAATCCCCCGATGCCAAGCACCATGTGAAGCGGGCGCTGGTCGATGGCGATCTCGTGGCCGTGCACGTGCATGTCGAGCGCTTCCCCGGTGACCGCGGCCTCGCCGTCGTCGATATTTTCCGCGTGGAGGGGGGGCGTGTCGTCGAGCATTGGGACGTCCTGCAGGAAGTCCCCGCAAACCCCGTCAATCCCAACCCGATGTTCTGAGGGCGAGCCAGCAGACCATGAGCAATCAACGATTCAAGGACAAGGTCGTCGTCGTCATCGGCGGCAACAGCGGAATCGGACTGGCATCCGCCAAGGCTTTCGCGGCCGAGGGGGCCAAGGTCGTCATCACCGGGCGCGACCCGAAGACCCTCGAGCAGGCAGCCCTCGAGATCGGCGGGGCGCCGTTGGCGCTGCGTTCGGATATCGCCGACCTCGGCGCCCAGGACGCCCTGATGGAGGCGGTCAAGGCCCGCCATGGCCGCATCGATGTCCTGTTCGTCAATGCCGGCGTGGGGACCTTCACGCCGGTGCGCGACGTGACGCCCGAACTGTGGGACCAGGTGACGGGCGTGAACCTGCGCGGTGCCTTCTTCGCCGCCCAGAAAGCCCTGCCGATGATGGGTCGCGGCGGTGCGATCGTCTTCACCGGGTCCATCGGTTCCGTACTTCGAGCACCCGGCAACGCCATCTACGCGGCGGCCAAGGCGGGCTTGCGTGCGGTGGCGCGCATCCTCGCCTGCGAACTCGTGTCGGAGGGCATCCGCGTGAACGTCGTAAGCCCCGGCCCGACCGAGACGCCCTTGATCAATCGCAATGTCGGCATGCCCGCCGAGGCAGTTCAGGCGCTGCGGGAGATGATGATCTCCAATACCCCGATGCGGCGCATGGGCGAGCCGGAGGAGATCGCGCGTGCCGTGCTGTTCCTGGCGTCCGACGAGGCGAGCTTCATCACCGGCGTCGACCTGTTCGTCGACGGTGGCGTGGCCGGCCTGTAGCGCGCGTGGCTTCTTGCAGCCTGGGCCCGGCCACCGCGGGCCTGCTGGAGCGTTCGCTGCTCGCGCTCGAGGAGCGTGCGCCAGCCTCTTCGCTCGCGCTGGGCTCGCTTCCGCCCCGTGAGCGCGATGCGGCGCACCGCGTCCTGGCTTGCAGCGATTTCGTCGCCCGCAGCCTGCTGTCGCGTGATGGGCTGTTGCCGGAGCTGATCGCCGACGGCTCGCTCAAGGCGTCCCGCAGCCTCGATGACTATCGTCGACAGGTCGAAGAAGTGGCGATCGCAGCGGCAGGGGAAGAGGCGCCTTTCATGGCCGGCCTGCGGCGTCTTCGCCAGAAGGAGATGGTGCGGATCGCGTGGCGCGATCTGGCCGGCGACGCCACCACCGAGCAGACGCTGCTGGAAGCGTCATGGTTCGCCGAGGCGGCGATTGCCGGCGCCAC
>JBDLPS010000187.1:0-2807 GCA_039800965.1 Pseudomonadota bacterium
TCGTAGCCGGCAGCCTGTTCGCGCTTCTCGCTCTTGCGTTCGCCCTTGATCGTCAGCACGCCCTTCTCGGCGGTCACGTCGATGTCGGCCGGCGAAACGCCGGGGAGGTCTGCTTCGACCACGAAGCGGTCGGCTTCCTCGCGGACGTCGACGGGCGGAATGAAGGCGACGGCGCTGGCCGGCGCGGCAGGGGACAGGAAGCCGTCGAAATCGCGGTTGAGGCGGCTCAGAAGGCTCCAGGGTTCGTTGCGGATCAGGGTCATGGTGCGCGTCCTCGGGAGGTTCAGGGTGTGTTGCGCGTCTTGCGCCTGGGGCTGATCTGAGGACGGTCGACCGGGTTTCAAGGGCGGGTTTCCCGCGAGAGGCCTGTGGATGAGCTGTGAACGACCTGTGGGGCGGGAGCTACAATAGGTTGATCAGGCGCTGATCGTTGCCACGGCGGTGCGGACTCCGCTTGCATTCATTGGCGTGCGTGACGAATCTTTCAACTATATGATATATATTGAAAAAAACGGATTACGGTGCTGCGCGCGCGGTGCTTGACGGCACCCGGGGGCTTATCTAGATTTCATCGCAAGCCACAATATCTTGTGCTTGCAAAGGTCTCCGTTTTCCGCCCACGTCCGCTCCCAGGGGAGTCCAGGCGATCCATGAACAGTGTCGTGAAGCTCGTGCCCAAAGACATCGACAGCATCCCGTTCCAAGAAGCCTCTCTCGATATCTGGGAGAAGAAGTACCGCCTTACGTCCAAGGACGGCGAGCCGGTCGACCGCTCGATGGACGATACGTACAAGCGCGTCGCGCGCACGCTTGCCGACATCGAACCGGAAAGCGCGCGTACGCACTGGTACGAGAAGTTCCTCTGGGCGCTGCGCAAGGGCGCGATCCCGGCGGGCCGCATTACGTCAAACGCCGGCGCATGGGAACACAAGCCCGCGACGTCGACCATCAACTGCACGGTCTCGGGGATCATCCGCGACTCGATGGATGACATCCTGCAGAAGGTGCACGAGGCCGGTCTCACGCTGAAGGCGGGCTGCGGCATCGGCTACGAGTTCTCGACGCTGCGTCCGCGCGGTGCTTATGTCTCGGGCGCAGGTGCCTACACCTCGGGCCCGCTGTCGTTCATGGATATCTACGACAAGATGTGCTTTACCGTGTCGTCGGCGGGCGGACGCCGCGGCGCGCAGATGGGCACCTTCGATGTCGGCCATCCCGACGTGATGGAGTTCATCCGCGCCAAGCGCGAGAACGGCCGCCTGCGCCAGTTCAACCTGTCGCTGCTGATCACCGACGAGTTCATGGCCGCCGTGCGCGAGGATCGGGAGTGGAAGCTCGCCTTCCCGCTGTCGATCAAGGAGCACGATCCCGAGAAGGATGCGCTGGGCGATGCGTCCCAGTTCATCTGGCGCGAATGGCCGATACACCAGGGTTACGTCGTGAACGACGAAGGCCTCGTGGCCTGCAAGGTCTACAAGACGCTGCCGGCCCGTCGCATGTGGGACGTCATCATGTCGTCCACCTACGACTTCGCGGAGCCGGGCTTCATCCTGATCGACCGCGTCAACGAGATGAACAACAACTGGTGGTGCGAGAACGTGCGCGCCACCAACCCCTGCGGCGAGCAGCCGCTGCCGCCGTATGGTTCCTGCCTGCTGGGCTCGCTGAACCTCACACGCTTCGTGCTCGACCCGTTCACCACCGAAGCCCGCTTCGACTGGGACGAATTCCGCGAGGTCGTGCGCGTATTCACGCGCATGCTCGACAACGTCGTCGAGGTGAACGGCCTGCCGCTTGAGGGCCAGCGCAACGAGATCATGCGCAAGCGCCGCCATGGCATGGGTTACCTGGGCCTGGGTTCCACCATCACGCTGCTCGGCATGAAGTACGGCAGCGACGAGTCGGTGCAGTTCACCGAGGACGTCTCGCGCGAGATGGCGGTCGCCGGCTGGGAAGCGGGCCTCGACCTCGCCCGCGAGAAGGGCCCGGCGCCGATCATGAAGGAAGAGTTCACGGTCACCGGCGAGATGCTGCGCAAGCGTCCCGAAATGAAGAAGGACGGCTGGAAGGTCGGCGCGAAGATCCCGGGCCGCCTGCTGCACGCCCGCTACAGCCGCTATATGCAGCGCGTGGCCGAGGTCGCCCCCAAGCTCGTCGAGGACCTGGCCGACGTCGGCGCACGCTTCACGCACCACAGCTCGATCGCGCCGACCGGCACGATCTCGCTGTCGCTCGCGAACAATGCGTCCAACGGCATCGAGCCTTCGTTCGCGCACCACTACTTCCGCAACGTGATCCGCGAAGGCCGCAAGACCAAGGAAAAGGTCGACGTGTTCTCGTTCGAGCTGCTGGCCTACCGCGAGCTCGTGAACGCCGACGCGATGCCGTTCTCGACGGATCCGGCGACGAAGCTGCCGGAGTACTTCACGACCGCGGACGACGTCACGCCGGCGCAGCACGTGGACATCCAGGCCGCGTCGCAGAAGTGGATCGACTCCTCGATCTCCAAGACGGCGAACGTGCCGACCGATTACAAGTACGACGACTTCAAACACATCTACCTGTATGCGCACGAGAAGGGTCTGAAGGGTTGCACGACCTTCCGCTTCAACCCCGAGGCCTTCCAGGGCGTGCTCGTGAAGGAAGAGGACCTCAAGAACACGAAGTACGTGTTCACTCTGGACGATGGCAGCGAAGTCGAGGTCACGGGCGACCAGGAGATCGAGTACGACGGCGAGAAGCACTCGGCCGCCAACCTGTACGACGCCCTCAAGGAAGGCTACTACGGCAAGTACCAGACCACGTCG
>JBDLPS010000188.1:0-31631 GCA_039800965.1 Pseudomonadota bacterium
GACCTTGCGGTCCAGGCGGGTGAAAGGCTCCTCGCCCGGCACGCCGGCCGCGGCCTCCTCCGGCCCGGTCAGGACCGACTGGGCCTCCGCGTGCCGAGCCTGCAGCGCCCGCGTCATGCGCTCGCGGAGCTCGGCTTCCTCGCGGTCGACCTCTTCCTGGGTGCGGATCTCGACCTTGGTGAGCATCGAGGACGCCTCGTGCTTCACGCGCTCCAGCATGGCCTGGAAGAGTTCGAAGGACTCGCGCTTGTACTCGTAGCGGTAGTCCTTCTGGGCATACCCACGCAGGTGGATGCCCTGGCGCAGGTAATCCATGGCAGCAAGATGGTCGCGCCAGTGCTGGTCCAGCGTGCGCAACACGATGTCGCGTTCGACCTGCGACATGATCTCGCGCCCGATGCGGCCGCACTTTTCCTCATAGACGGCCGACGCGGCATCGACGATGCGCTGGCGGAAACCGGTCTCGTCGATCTCCGGGTTTTCGGCCACCCAGGCCTGCGGCTCCACGCGGGTATTGAAGTCGCGGGCCATCGCCTCGGCGAGGCCCTCCAGGTCCCAGTCGCCGGGGCCGGCCTGGCGCGGCACGAACTGGTCGATCAACGCGGCGACAGAGTCATCCCGCATGCTGTCGACGGCGTCCTTGAGGTCCGGCGCGCGAAGCAGTTCGGTGCGCTGGTGGTAAACGACCTTGCGCTGGTCGTTGGCGACGTCGTCAAAGGTCAGCAACTGCTTGCGGATATCGAAATTGTGGGCCTCGACCTTGCGCTGCGCCTTTTCGATCTGGCGCGTGAGCATGCCGCTCTCGATGACCTCGCCCTCCTTCATGCAGGCCAGGGCCAGCAGGCGCTTCGTGCGCGCCGGATCGCCGAAGATCCGCATCAACTGGTCTTCCATCGACAGGTAGAACCGGCTCGAGCCCGGATCGCCCTGGCGGCCCGAACGGCCGCGCAGCTGGTTGTCGATACGACGCGACTCGTGGCGCTCCGTGCCGATGATGTGCAGGCCGCCCGCGGCAAGCACCTGCTGGTGGCGCGCCTCGTAGTCCGCCTCCAGGGCCGCGCGCCGCGCATCGTCGATCGTCTCGCCGGCGGCCTCGAGGTCCGCCAGTTCGAACTCCAGGTTGCCGCCGAGCTTGATGTCGGTACCGCGACCGGCCATGTTGGTGGCAATCGTCACGGTCCCCGGACGACCCGCCTGCGCGACGATGTGCGCCTCGCGCTCGTGCTGCTTGGCGTTGAGCACCTGGTGCGGGATGTCCTGCTTCTTCAGCAGCTCCGAGAGGTATTCGGAGGTCTCGATCGAAGTCGTGCCGACCAGGGCAGGCTGGCCGCGCTGGGCGCAATCCTTGATGTCCTCGATGATGGCGTCGAACTTGTCCTTCTGGGACAGGTAGACGAAATCGGACTGGTCCTTGCGGACCATCGGCCGGTGGGTGGGGATCACCACGACTTCAAGGCCGTAGATCTGCAGGAATTCAGGCGCCTCGGTGTCGGCCGTGCCGGTCATGCCGGACAGCTTCTTGTAGAGGCGGAAGTAGTTCTGGAAGGTGATCGAGGCGACCGTCTGGTTCTCCTCGCGGATATTCACGCCCTCCTTGGCCTCCACCGCCTGGTGCAGGCCGTCGGACCAGCGGCGGCCCGGCATCGTGCGGCCGGTGAATTCGTCGACGATGATCACCTCGCCGCCGCGCACGATGTATTCACGGTCGCGGTGATAGAGCGCATGCGCACGGAGCGCGGCGTTCAGGTGGTGCATCAGCCGGATGTTCGTCGCGTCGTAAAGGCTCTCGCCCTCGCGCAGCAGCCCACCCTCCGCCATGAGCTGTTCCACCCGCTCATGGCCGGCTTCGGTGATGTGGACCTGCTTGCCCTTCTCGTCGACGGAGTAGTCGCCGGGGCCATCCTCCGCTTCCTGCCTCTCGAGGCGCGGCACGAGCTGGTTGATCGCCTGATAGAGCTCGGTGCTCTCTTCCGCCGGACCGGAGATGATCAGCGGCGTGCGCGCCTCGTCGATGAGGATCGAGTCGACCTCGTCGACGATGGCGTAGGCGAGCGGCCGCTGCACGCGATCCTCGAGGCGGAAGGCCAGGTTGTCGCGCAGGTAGTCGAATCCGAATTCGTTGTTGGTGCCGTAGGTGATGTCGCAGGCATAGGCCGCCCGCTTTTCCTCGGAAGTCTGCTGGTTGCCGATGACACCGACGGTGAGGCCGAGGAAGCGGTACAGCGGGCCCATCCAGTCCGCGTCGCGCTGCGCCAGGTATTCGTTGACCGTGACGACATGCACGCCCTCGCCCGGCAGGGCATTGGCGTAGGCGGCGAGCGTCGCCATCAGCGTTTTGCCCTCGCCGGTGCGCATCTCGGCGATGCGCCCCTGGTGTAGCGTGGTGGCGCCAACGAGCTGCACGTCGAAATGACGCATCTTCATGACACGGCGCGACGCCTCGCGCACGACGGCGAAAACCTCCGGCAACAGGTCGTCGAGCGACGTACCGGCTGCCAGGCGCTCGCGGAATTCCGCGGTCTTGGCGCCCAGCGCCTCGTCGGACAGCGCCTGCAGCGCCGGCTCCCGCTCGCCCGCCGCGCGCACGATCCGTCCATACCCGCGGACGATGCGGTCGTTGCGGCTGCCGAAGATTCGCGTCAGGAGCTGGAGCACGGAGGATTCCTTGGGAGGTCGGTCGACCGGGCATTTTACGGCATCTTGGGGACGGGGGCGGCTACCATGCGCCAAATGCCCCGCAAACCGACACGACCCCGTTCACGCCCGACCGCCGCGGGGGACCTGCTGCAGCGGACGCTGCGCGGCGACACCCTGGCCGCCGTGCAGCTGGGCGGAGGGGGCGCCGAGGCCCTGCGACTGCGGCTGGTGGCGGCACTGCCGGAGTCGCTGCAACCCCATGTGGCGGCGGTGATCGCCAAGCCCGGTGGCGAGGTCGTGGTGTTCGCAGACGCCGCAGCCTGGGCCGCGAGGTTGAAACTGGCACTGGCTGAAGCACCGCCGGACCTGTCGCCGGAGGTCCCGCCGGGCGCAGCCTTTACCGTGCGGGTGATGCCGACCGGCACCCTGCGCCGCTGATCCCGTCAGCCCGCGGACGACTCCGGCAGGGCGCGCGGCTCGGCATAGGAAATCGGGGCCTGTTCAGGGCGCTCGAAGACCAGCTCTTCCCAGGCGGACCTGTCGGACAGCAAGGCGCGCAGCAGGCGGTTGTTCAATCCGTGGCCCGACTTGTAACCGGAGAATTCGCCGATGAGCGAATGCCCGAGCAGGTAGAGGTCGCCGATCGCATCGAGGATCTTGTGCTTGACGAACTCGTCCTCGGACCTCAGGCCGTCCTCGTTCATCACGCCGGAATCGTCGAGCACGATGGCGTTGTCGAGATTGCCGCCCAAGGCGAGGTTGTGCGCGCGCATCGTCTCGAGGTCGCGCATGAACCCGAAGGTGCGGGCGCGGCTGACTTCCTTGAGGTAGGTCGTCGTCGAGAAATCCATCGTGGCTCGCTGGGAATGGCGCTTGAACACCGGATGGTCGAATTCGATCTCGAAGTTGACCTTGAACCCTTCGTAAGGATCGAAACGGGCCCACTTGTCGCCGTCACGGACTTCGACGCGCTTGAGCACGCGCACGAAACGCTTCGGGCGGGCCTGCTCGGCGATGCCCGCGGACTGCAGCAGGAATACGAACGGGCCTGCGCTGCCATCCATGATCGGCACTTCGCCCGAATCGACCTCGACGAGCACGTTGTCGATGCCGAGGCCGGCGATGGCGGAAAGCAGGTGCTCGACGGTCGAGACCTTGGCCTCGCCCTCCACCAGGGTGGTTCCCAGGCGCGTTTCGCCGACATGGTTCGCCCGGGCGCGCACCTCGGGTGCACCGGGCAGGTCGACCCTGCGGAACACGATTCCCGTGTCCGGCTCGGCGGGCTTCAAGGTCATGACGATCCTCGTGCCCGTATGCAGCCCCACGCCGGTGGCGCGGATGGTGTTCTTGAGTGTGCGTTGACCGACCATGACTATGAGGAGACGGGGTACGGCAGGCCCCGGAATGGGGCGCTACCGTACCACAAGCCGGCCGGGACGGCGGCGGCGGTCAGTCCGCCTGCCGACGCAGGAAGGCGGGGATGTCCAGCAACTCCTCGTCCAGCGTCTCGACGGTCGACAGGCCGTCTCCAACCGCACGGCGCGGCTGTGCCTGGCTCTGGCGGATGGACGTCGGGCGGTCGAACTCGTCGTAGTTCACCGGCGCGGCGGCAGCCGGGCGCTGCGTGCGCACGACACGGACCCCGGACTCGGCACGCGGCTGCGCCGCCTCGACCTCGCGCTTGGTCTCGCGAACCGGCTGCTGGCGCGTGACGACGGCACGGTTGAGGCCCGTGGCGACCACGGTGACGCGCAGCTCGTTCGACATTTCCGGATCGATGACGGTGCCGACGACGACCGTGGCGTCCTCGGACGCGAACTGCTTGACGATCTTGCCGACCTCCTCGAATTCGCCGATCGACAGGTCCATGCCCGCCGTGACGTTGACCAGGATGCCGTGGGCACCGGAAAGGTCGATGTTCTCGAGCAGCGGGGACGACACGGCGGCCTCGGCGGCCTCGCGCGCACGACCTTCGCCGACACCGGCACCGCTACCCATCATCGCCATGCCCGTCTCGGCCATCACCGTCTTGACGTCGGCGAAGTCGACGTTGATCAGGCCGGGGCGGGTGATCAGCTCGGCGATGCCCTGCACGGCGCCCTGCAGCACCTGGTTTGCGGCCTTGAACGCGTCGAGCAGGGTCGTGGAGGCACCCAGCACCGTCAGCAGCTTCTGGTTCGGGATGGTGATCAGCGAATCGACGTACTTGGCAAGCTCGTTGATGCCGTTCTCGGCGGCCGTGGAGCGCTTGTTGCCTTCCATGTCGAAGGGCCGGGTGACCACGGCGACCGTCAGGATGCCCAACTCCTTGGCGATCTGGGCCACGACCGGGGCAGCGCCGGTGCCGGTGCCACCGCCCATGCCGGCGGTGATGAAGAGCATGTCGCAGCCGTCGATCATCTCGACGATGCGCTCACGATCCTCGATGGCGGCCATGCGGCCCACTTCCGGGTTGGCGCCGGCGCCAAGGCCCTTGGTGATGTCGCCGCCGATCTGGAGGGAAGTCTTCACCTTCGAATGCTTGAGCGCCTGCGCGTCCGTATTCACGCACAGGAAGTCGACTCCATCGATGCCGCAAGTGGCCATGTGCGAAACGGCGTTGCCGCCGCCGCCGCCGACACCAATGACCTTGATGACGGCGCTCTGGCTGTAGGCGTCCATGAGTTCAAACATTGAGTGAGCTCCTGAAGTTAAAGCGTCAAATACCTGAAATTCTAGAAGTTGCCCTGGAACCAGGATTTCATGCGGTCAACCACGCCACCGACGTTCACGGGCAGCGACCGGCCGCGCCGTACCGGCGTGGCGTTCTCGCGACCGTAGAGCAACAGCCCCACGCCGGTGGAATAGATCGGGTTCTGGGTGGTGTCCGGCATCCCGGACACCCCGGTCGGCAGGCCGAGCCGCACCGGCATGTGGAAGATTTCTTCGGCGAGATCGATGGCGCCTTCCATCTTGGCACTGCCCCCGGTGAGGACGATGCCGGCAGCGATGACCTCCTCGAAACCACTGCGGCGGAGTTCGTCGCGGATGAGGCCGAAGAGTTCTTCGTAACGGGGCTCGACGATTTCGGCCAACGTTTGCCGCGCAAGGCGGCGGGCGGGGCGGTCACCGACGCTGGGGACCTCGATGCTTTCGTCGGGGTCGGCCAACTGAGACAGCGCGCAAGCGTGTCGGATCTTGATGTCTTCTGCGTAGTGCGTCGGTGTTCGCATCGATACCGCTATGTCGTTGGTGACCTGATCACCAGCGATTGGAATGACCGCAGTATGACGGATTGCGCCGCCAGAAAAAACAGCTAAATCGGTCGTGCCTCCACCAATGTCCACGATGCAGACGCCGAGCTCCTTTTCGTCCTCTGTCAACACCGAATGCGCCGAAGCCAGCTGCTCCAGGACGACGTCCTCGACGGACAGCCCACAGCGCTGGACGCACTTGACGATGTTCTGCGCGGCACTGTCGGCGCCGGTCACGATGTGCACCTTGGCCTCCAGCCGCACACCCGACATGCCGATCGGGTCGCGGATGCCCTCCTGGCCATCGATGATGAATTCCTGAGGCAGCACGTGCAGGATCTTCTGGTCGGCCGGGATGGCCACGGCCTTGGCCGCGTCGATCACATGCTCGACGTCCGCCGGCGTGACCTCGCGGTCGCGGATCGCCACCACGCCATGGGAATTCAGGCTACGGACGTGGCTGCCGGCGATCCCGGCGTAGACCGCGCTGATCTCGCAGTCGGCCATGAGCTCCGCTTCCTCGACGGCGCGCTGGATCGACTGGACGGTGGACTCGATGTTGACCACCACGCCCTTCTTGAGGCCGCGCGAGGGGTGGGACCCCTTGCCGATCACCTCGATCCCGCCATCCGGTTGCAGCTCGCCCACGAGGGCCACGACCTTGGACGTCCCGATGTCCAGGCCAACGATCAAGGATCTGTCGGACCGTTTCGCCACTGCTGCGGATCTCCTGTCTTCAGTTACGCAAGCCGACGGCGAAGCCGTTGGCATAGCGAAGGTCGATATACGCGATTTCCTGGCCGCGCGTGCTGATCACGCGCGTCGCGGATGTCAGGAAGCGCTCGAAGCGCTCTTCCACCTGCCGGCGCCCCAGCCGCACCACGATGCCGTTGTCGAGGGCGTACTCCCAGGCACCCCGCGGATCCAGATGGACGCGCGTCAGCCGAAGGCCAGCCTCCGTGATCCTGCCGTGCACCGCGAGGTACTGGCGGGTAACGGTCGTTTCCGTACCCGCCGGACCGACGAGTTCGGGCAATTCCTCGGGCAGGTGGCCCGGATCGTTCACGAAGACCTCTCCCCGCGCGTTGAGCAGGCCCTTGTCGGACCAGCGCGCGACCGGCACCTGCTCCACCACGTGGACCGACAGGCCACGCGGCCAGCTGCGGCCGACGCTGACACTGTCCACCCAGGGAATACGCCGCACTGCATCGGCCACGGCGTGCAGGTCCACGGCCACGAGGCCCTGGCCACGGCTCACCGCGCGAACGGCCTTCTCGACCGCCAGCGGCGATACACGCTGGAAGCGACCGGCAAGCGACACCGTCTGGATCGGCTGGTCGAGCGCCATGCGGATCAGCAGCACCGCGCCCAGCACACCCAGCACGCCCACGACAGTGCCGGTCCATCGGCGCCACTGCACCGTTGCCAGCCAGGCCGGCAGCGCGAAGCGGATGCCCGTGCGCTGTCCATCCGGCCGGCGGGGCCGGCTGCGGTTGCGTTTGTTGCCCTTGCCGAAACCGAACATGCGTCAGCCCTCCCCGACCACCGGCCGGCGCGTGAAGCTCGTCTCCAGCACCTGCCAGCACAATTCGTCGAAATCGATCCCCGCCGCACGCGCCGCCATGGGCACGAGGCTGTGATCCGTCATGCCCGGCACCGTATTGACCTCGAGCATCAACGGCCTGCCGGCCTTGTCGGCCATGAAATCCACCCGCCCCCAGCCTTCGGCGCCGATCGCGTCGAAGGCAGCGACGGCCAGGCTCGCCAGATGCGCCTCGGCAGGCGCCGACAGACCGGACGGGCAGTGGTACCGCGTGTCGTTCCGGTGGTACTTCGCCTCGTAATCATAGAAGGCATTCGCCGCTTCGATGCGTATCGCCGGCAGGGCACGGCGATGCAACACCGCGACGGTGTACTCCGCGCCGGTGATCCAGGGCTCGGCGAACACCACGCGATCGACTGCGACGGCACGCTGCCAGGCAGCCTCCATGTCGGCAGCCTCGGTCACCTTGCTCATGCCGACGCTGGAACCCTGCGTCGACGGCTTGATGATGAGGGGCAGGCCGAATTTCTCGAGAGCCTGGCGACAATCTGCCGCCGAGCGCAGCACCATCGTCTCCGCGGTGCCGATACCGACCGCAGCCGCCAGCCGCTTGGTGCGCAACTTGTCCATGCCGATCGCAGAACCCGCCACACCGCTACCGGTATAGGGCACGCCGAGGCACTCCAGCGCGCCCTGCACCGTGCCGTCCTCGCCGCCGGGACCATGCAGGGCGATGAACACACGGTCGACGCGATGGTCGCGCAGCATCTGCAGCGGCAGGTCGCGCGGATCGAAGCCCTCCGCCTGCACGCCGCGACGCTTGAGCGCGGCCAGCACGGCGTTGCCGGATTTCAGCGAAATCTCCCGCTCCTGGGAGGAACCGCCGAACAACACCGCGACCTTGCCGAAATCGGCAGGATCGGTGATGCGCTGCATGCGGGCGGGATCGTGGGACAGGTTCATGTCAGGCGGCCTCGCCGACGATGCGGCATTCGGGCTGGAGGGCGACACCCTGCGCGCGAGCGACTTCCCGCTGGACGTGCTGGATCAGCGATTCGACGTCGCGTGCAGTCGCCCCGCCCTCGTTCAGGATGAAATTGGCGTGCTTGGCCGAGACCACCGCGCCGCCGATGCGGAAGCCCTTGAGACCGCTCGCCTCGATCAATCGCGCGGCATGGTCCCCGGGCGGATTGGTGAACACTGACCCGCAACTCCATTCACCGATGGGCTGGGTCGCGCGGCGCTTCTCCAGCAGCCCCTTGGTCGCCCCGGCGCTGGAGCCTGCATCGAAATGCAGCAGGGCGGCGAGGAACCATTCTCCGGCCACGGGCGGCTCGACATGCCGGTAGCCCGGCCGGTATTCGGCGGCATGGCGCTGCCGCACCCTGCCCTGCGCGTCCACCGTCTCGACACTCGCGACCTGGTTCCAGGTCTCGCCACCGAAGGCACCGGCATTCATGGCCAGTGCGCCACCGATCGTCCCCGGAATCCCGGTCAGGAATTCGGCAGGCCCCAGGTCCCACTTCGCGCATTCGCGGGCGACACGGGCGCAGGCGGCGCCCGCCTCGGCGTACACCTCCCGCTCGCCGCGACGCTCGATCGCGCCCAGCGCTTCCTTGGTGGAAACCACCACGCCGCGGATGCCACCGTCACGCACCAGGAGATTGCTGCCCAACCCGATCCACAGCACCGGCGTGCCCCGCGGCAGCGACTGCAGGAAAGCGACGAGGTCCGCTCGGTCGCGTGGCATGAAGAAGACGTCGGCCGGGCCTCCGACATGCCAGGAGGTATGGCGCGACAAGGGCTCGTCGAGCCGCACACGATCGGTGAACCGAGGATCGACCACCAGGCTCACGGCCGCCTCCCGGCAAGCGCCGCGAGTCTGGCGGGCAACTCATGCGCCGCGGCACTGATGCTGCCGGCACCCATCATCGCGACGACGTCGCCCGCGCGCAGCACGTTGGCGAGCGCGGCCGCAACCTCGTCCACGTGCTGGACAAGCACAGGCTCCACCGTGCCGCGCGAACGCACCGCCCGGCAGATGGCGCGCGAATCCGCGCCCTTGATCGGCGCTTCGCCTGCGGCATAGACGTCGGTGACCAGCAACGCGTCGGCGGTCGACAGGACACGCGCGAAATCGTCGAGCAGGTCACGGGTGCGGGTATAGCGATGCGGCTGGAAGACCAGCACGATGCGACGTCCCTCGAAGGCCTGCCGCAGCGCATCGAGCGTCGCGGCGATCTCGGTAGGATGGTGGCCGTAGTCGTCGATCACCGTGGCGGTGCCGCCGGGCACCACCACTTCGCCGACCTGCTGCAGCCGTCGGTCGATGCCCTCGAATGCGGCGAGGGCCGACTGGATCGCCGCATCCTCGACGCCGAGGTCGGTGGCCACCGCGATGGCCGCCAGCGAATTGAGTACGTTGTGATGGCCGGGCAGGTTCACCGTTACGGGCAACGCGCCGTCATGGCCGGGACGGATGACCTTGAAATGGGTGCGAAGGCCACGGCGCTCGATGTCCACGGCACGCACGTCCGCCTGTGGCGAGACGCCGTAGGTCACCGTCGGCCGGTTGATCTCCGGCATCAACGAACGCAGCTCCGGGTCATCGATGCACAGCACGGCAAGGCCATAGAACGGCAGGTTGTGCAGGAACTCCACGAAGCTGCGGCGCAGTTTCTGGAAATCGCCACCGTGCGTGCCGAGGTGGTCGTTGTCGATGTTCGTGACGATCGAGACCATCGGCTGCAGGTGCAGGAATGACGCATCGCTCTCGTCCGCCTCGGCCACGAGGTAGCGTCCGGCGCCGACCCGCGCATTGCTGCCGGCGCTCTTCAGGCGACCGCCGATCACGAAGGTCGGATCAGCGCCGCCTTCGGCAAGGATGCTGGCAACGAGGCTCGTCGTCGTGGTCTTGCCATGCGTACCGGCGACCGCGATCGCGTGGCGGAAGCGGAACAGCTCGCCGAGCATTTCGGCGCGCTTCACCACGGGCAGGCGGCGATCGAGCGCAGCAGCCACTTCCGGATTGTCGCGCTGGATGGCGGTCGACACGACGACGACATCCGCGCCATCGATGTTCGAGGCGGCGTGGCCGATCATCACCTTGGCACCGAGGCTCGCGAGCCGCTCGGTGACGGCACCGGCCTTCACATCGGAACCCTGGACGGCATAGCCAAGATTCAGGAGCACCTCGGCGATCGGCCCCATGCCACTGCCGCCGATGCCGACGAAATGGATGCCATGGATGCGGCGCATGCCTTCGGTGAGCGCGCGGTTCACGCTGCCTCCCGGGCCGCAAGGCAGCGGGCGAGCAAGGCCTCGGCGGCATCGGCGCGGGCGCAGCCGCGCGCACGCTCCGCCATGGCGAGCAGATTGTCCCGGCCGTCGCACAACGGCTGCAACGCGTCGGCAAGGTGGACCGCGTCGAGTTCGCCGTCGGCGATGCACAGCGCAGCGCCGGCGCGGACGAGCACTTCGGCGTTGTGGGTCTGGTGGTCGTCGACGGCGTGGGGATAGGGAACCAGCACGGCACCGACACCGGCCACCGCGAGCTCGGACACCGTGAGCGCGCCCGAACGACAGATCACCAGGTCCGCCCACGCGTAAGCCGCTGCCATGTCTTCGATGAAGGCCCCGACCTCGGCGCGCAACGTGGTCCGTGCATACGCCGTACGCGCAGCATCGAGCTGCCTCTCGCCGGACTGGTGCCGGACCTCGAAACGCGCGACGCCGCGACGCTCGAGTTCGGCCAGCGCCTCCGGCACGACCGCATTGAGCCTCGCCGCACCGAGGCTGCCACCGACGACCAGGATGCGAAGCGGACCCGAGCGGCCGGCGAAACGATACTGCGGCGACGGCAGCGCCACGATCTCGCGGCGCACGGGATTGCCGATCTCACGCACCGGGACGCGGGAACCAAAAGCACCCGGGAAGGCGGTGAGCACTTCTCTGGCCAGGGTGGCAAGGCAACGGTTGGTGAAACCCGCGACGGCGTTCTGCTCGTGGATCACCAGCGGTCTCCGGCACAACCAGGCCGCCACCCCACCCGGACCTGTGACGAACCCACCCAGACCCACGACAACCGACGGCCTGTGCCGCCGCATCACACCGAGCGCCTGCCACAGCGCGTGAACGAGCCTGAACGGCGCGACGAGCAATGTCCCGAAACCCTTGCCACGCAGGCCGCCGACCGAGAGCCATTCGATGCGGAATCCGTCGGCGGGCACCAGACGCGACTCGAGCCCACGCTGCGTGCCGAGCCAGACGACTTCCTGACGCTGCTCGCGCAGCAACCGTGCCAGCGCCAGCGCCGGGAAGACGTGCCCGCCCGTACCACCCGCCATGATGAGGACCGGGCGCGCGCTCACCCGGCCGCCCCTGCCGCGGATGCAGCACGACGACGGACGGCAGCGGCCACGCCACGGGTCTCGCCGGTCGCTTCGTGGTAGACGCGCAGCACGATGCCCATCCACGCGATGGTGACGATGAGGCTGCTGCGGCCATAACTCATCAGCGGCAAGGTCAGGCCCTTGGTGGGCAGGGCCCCCATGTTCACGCCCATGTTGATGGACGCCTGGATGCCGAGCCAAAGCCCGAAGGCAGCCGCGAGGTAGGACTGGAACTTGAGGCCTGCGTCCGAGGCCAGCCGCGAAATGTGGAACACCCGCCAGACCAGTCCGAGGAACAGGCCGATGGTCAACAGGACACCCGCCAGGCCGAGCTCCTCGGCAAGCACCGCGAACAGGAAGTCCGTGTGCGCCTCGGGCAGGTAGAACAGCTTCTGCACGCTCTCGCCAAGACCCACACCGAACCAGTCCCCGCGTCCGATCGCGATGAGCGACTGCGTAAGCTGGAAGCCCGAGTTGAACGGGTCCGCCCAAGGATCAAGGAAGGTCATGAGCCGCTTCATGCGGTACGGCGCGAGCAACACTGCCAGGCTGCCCAGCGCGGCCAGGCCAACCGTAAAAGCCGCCACCCAGCGGATCTGCGCGCCAGCGAGGAACAACAGCCCGAAGCCCGTCGCCACCAGCACCGTCGCCGCGCCGAAATCCGGCTCGCCCAACAACAACAGCGCGAAGAGCAGCAACAGGCCCAGCGGCTTCACGAGCCCCATCAGCGATCCACGCAACTCCGCCTCGCGACGCACGGCGTAACTGGAAAGGAAGACCAGCACCAGCACGCGCGCGCCCTCGGAGGCCTGAAAATTGAGTCCGGCCAGCCGGATCCAGCGACGGCTTCCATTGACGACATGGCCCAGTCCCGGCACGAGCACCGCGACGAGCAGCAACGCCGCGACCAGCAGCAGCACGAAGGAGAACCGCTCGAGCAGGTCGGTGGGCACCCGCGCGACGAGGCCTGCGAAGAAGATGCCGGCAAGCGTCAGTCCGAGCTGGCGCTCGAGGTAGGAAAACGGGTTGCCGCCCACCTCGTGCGCGGCCATCGAGACCGACGCGGATCCGACCATCACCAGCCCGAGCAGCAGTATGGCCAGAGTCAACGACACGAAGACCACGTCGACGCGGAATCCTTCGCCCGGCTTCTGCTGCCGCCCCATGGCCTGGATCACGCTCATGCTGCCAACCCCTTCACCGCCGACGCGAACACCGCGCCCCGGTGCGTGTAATCCCTGAACATGTCGAGACTGGCGCAGGCGGGCGACAGGAGCACCGTCTCGCCCGGGCGCGCGGCGCGGCTTGCGGCCATGACCGCCGCCTCGAGCGTCGGCGCATGTTCCAGCGAACAACTACCCTCGAGCGCACGGGCAAGCTGCGGCCCGTCGCGGCCGATCAGCACGGCGTGGCGGACCTTGCCCTGGAACGCCGGCTTCAACGGCGAGAAATCCTGGTTTTTGCCATCGCCGCCGGCGATGACGACCAAGGTCCCTTCGAATCCCGCGACGGCCGCCAGCGTGGCGCCGACATTCGTCCCTTTGGAATCGTTGATGTAGTGGACCCCATCGACATCCGCCACCCACTCGGCGCGATGCGGCAGTCCCGGGAACTCGCGCAGTTCCGCCAACATTGCTTCCAGGGGCAAGCCGATCGCATCGCCGAGGGCGAGCGCAGCCAGGGCATTCGCCGCGTTGTGCAGGCCGCGGATACGCATTTCATCGAGCGGCAGCAGGCGAATGCCGCCTCGCGCCAGCCACCAGCGGCCCTCGGCGGCGAGCAGCGCGTAATCACCGCGGATCGCGGCGTCGAGGGTGAATCCGCTGCGGGCCTGACCCCCGCCGGCCATGCGGGCAACGAGGGGATCGTCGAGATTGACGATCGCGCGGCCGCAGCGGCGGAAGATCCTCGCCTTGGCGGCAGCATAGGCCTCGAGGTCCGCATAGCGGTCCATGTGATCCGGCGTCACGTTCAGCACCGTCGCCGCAGCAAGCTCCAGCGACGACGTCGTCTCCAGCTGGTAGCTGGAAAGTTCGAGTACGTAGAGACCTGCGGCATCGCCGTCCAGAAGGTCCAGCGCCGGAGGACCAAGATTGCCCCCCGCCCTGGCGCGCAGGCCGGCACGTGTGGCCATGCGGGCGACGAGCGTCGTGACAGTGCTCTTGCCATTGGTCCCGGTGATCCCGACGACCGGGGCATCGACCGCCCTGGCGAAGAGCTCGATGTCACCGATTACTTCGATGCCGAGCGCCCGCGCATGGAAGAAAAATGGATCATCGAGGGACAGGCCGGGCGAAGCGACCACGCAGCTTGCGCCTTCCAGCAGTGCCGGATCGAGGCCCCCGGTGCGGAGCTGAACGCCCGGCTGTATGGCGTGCAACGCATCGAGCCCTGGCGGCTCCACCCGCGTATCGGTCCCGGCGATTCGCCAGCCACGCAAGGACAGGTGGCGGGCGACCGAGATCCCCGTCTTGCCGAGTCCCGCGATGACCGCGATGCCCTGCCGCATCAACGCACCTTCAGCGTGGCCAGTCCGGCCAGAACGAGCAGCAGGCTGATGATCCAGAAGCGCACGATCACCTTGGGCTCTGCCCAGCCCTTGAGTTCGAAATGGTGGTGGATCGGTGCCATGCGGAACAGGCGCTTGCCCGTCAACTTGAACGACGCGACCTGCAGGATGACGGAAGCCGTCTCGAGCACGAACACGCCGCCCATGACGAGCACCACGACCTCCTGCCTGACGATCACCGCGATAAGCCCGAGCGCAGCGCCCAGCGCCAACGCACCGATGTCACCCATGAACACCTGCGCGGGATAGGAGTTGAACCAGAGGAAGCCGAGACCCGCGCCGACCATGGCGCCGCAAAAAATGAGCACCTCACCGGCCCCGGGAATCGCGGGGATCGAGAGGTAACTCGCGAAGATCGCATTGCCGCTGGCATACGCGAAGATGCCCAGGGCGCCGGCGACCATCGCCGCGGGCATGATGGCGAGACCATCCAGCCCGTCAGTGAGGTTCACCGCATTGCTCATGCCGACGATCATCAGGTAGGTCAGCGTGACGAAGCCGAAGGCGCCCATCGGCAGCGCGAAAGCCTTCAAGAAAGGCAGGAACAATGTCGTCTCCGCCGGGACGCGGGCGGTTTGCAGCAGCACCAGCGCCGCGGCCAATCCGGCCACCGACTGGAAGGTGTATTTCCAGCGTGCCGGCAGTCCCTTCGGGCTGCCCACCACGAGCTTCAGGTAGTCATCGTAGAAGCCGATGGCACCGAATGCGACCGTGACGAGCAGGATGATCCATACGTAGCGGTTGGCGAGATCCGCCCAAAGCAGCGTGGACACCGCTATGGCGACGATGATGAGCGCGCCACCCATCGTTGGCGTGCCCTTCTTCGAGAGGTGCGACTGCGGACCATCGTCGCGCACGACCTGGCCGATCTGCCCGCGCGTGAGGCTGCGGATCATCCGTGGCCCGACCAGCAGCGACAGCAACAGCGCAGTCATCACCGCAAGGATCCCGCGCAGCGTCAGGTAGGAGAACACGTTGAACATCGTGTGGTGCGATGCGAGCTGCCTGGCGATCCAGTAAAGCATGGTGTTCTCAATGTCCTTGCGGCGCGGGTGCGCCAGTCAGCGTCGCAACGACCCGCTCGAGGCGATTGGAGCGGGAACCTTTGACCAACACGCAGATACCGGGGTCGAGGGCTGCATCCACGGCGGCCGACATCGTCGCGACATCGGGAAACCACAGGGCACCTGCACCGAAGGCCTCGACCGCAAGGCGGCTCAAGGGCCCTGTCGCGAACAGTCGGCCGATGCCCTTGTCCCGTGCGTAGGCGCCGATTTCGACGTGGCTGGACTCGGCCTGGGCACCCAGTTCACCCATGTCACCCAGCACGAGCCACGCCTGCCCGCCCAGGCCGGTAACGACATCGATGCCGGCGCGGACCGAACTGGGATTGGCGTTGTAGGAATCATCGAGGATGCGGGCGCCGTGACGGCTGCGCCGCGGTTGCAGGCGACCCTGCACCGGCTGCAAGCGGGCAAGCCCCGCGGCGACATCGGCGAGGGTGGCCCCGGCACTGCAGGCCGCAGCCGCCGCGGCCAGCGCATTCAGGACATTGTGACGGCCTCCGAAATGGAGACACAGGCGCTGCCGCCCCGCCGGGGCCACCAACGTGAAGCGCAACTCAAAACCAGCTTCACCCAGCGATTCGTCGATGTCCTCGGCTCGGTAATCGGCATCTGCCGACAGGCCGAAGCCCACGATTTCCGCACGCGTCATGCCTCGCCACAGCCCGGCGAAGGGATCATCGGCGTTGACCACCGCAACGCCGTCCACGGGCAAGGACGAGAACATCTCACCTTCCGCGCGGGCCACGCCCTCCAGGTCACCGAATCCCTCCAGGTGTTCGGCGCCTGCATTGGTGACGAGGCCGATCCGGGGACGCCCGACAGCAGCCAGCGCCGCGACCTCGCCGGCACGGTTCGCGCCTATTTCGACTACGGCGTGATCGTGTGATGCATCGAGGCGCAGCAGGGTCAGGGGCACGCCGATGTGATTGTTGAGGTTGCCGCGCGTCGCCAGGCACTCCCCCCGGACGGAAAGGATCGCTGCCAGCATTTCCTTCGTCGTCGTCTTGCCGTTGCTGCCAGCGACGCCGATCACGCAACCGGGATAAGCGTCACGCCAGGCAGCAGCAGCAGCGGTCAGGGCCTTCTGCGCATCGGCCACGACGATCTGCGGCAAGGCCACGCCGGCATCCGGCCTTTCGACCACGGCACCGGCAGCCCCACGTTCCGCGGCGATGCGGACGAAATCGTTGCCATCGAAGCGAGGGCCTCGCAACGCGAGGTACAACTCGCCTTCGGAAAGGCTGCGAGTATCGGTATTGACCTGCGTGAAGGCCGCGTCGGCACCCTCGAGCCGGCCGCCGCACAGCGCAGCGAATGACTGCAAGCCGCGCTTCACCGGACCTCCCGTCCGCGCAGCGCGGACCGGACCACTTCGGCGTCGCTGAACGGCAGGCGCTCGGCACCGACGATCTGGTACTCCTCGTGACCCTTGCCGGCGACCAGCACGACATCGCCGGTGGCGGCCTCTGCGAGAGCCGTGCGGATCGCCGCGCCACGGTCGTGGACGACGCGCGCAGTCACGCCCGCAAGTCCGGCGAGGATGTCGCGCACGATGGCGCGCGGATCCTCGCCGCGCGGATTGTCGTCGGTGACGATCACTGCATCGGCACGATCAGCCACGACGCGCGCCATCGCGGGCCGTTTACCCGCATCACGCTCGCCGCCGCAACCGAATACGCACCAGAGCCTGCCCGCGCAATGTGCACGCAGGACTGCCAACGCCTTGTCGAGGGCATCCGGCGTATGCGCGTAATCCACCACGACCAGCGGCAGGTCACCACCACCGAAAGTCTCGAGCCTGCCCGGCGGCGCAGAGGCGCTCGCCACGGCCGAAACCGCGGCATCGACCGGATGACCGCTGGACATCAGCACCGCAAGCACGCCCAGGAGGTTGTCGACATTGAAACGCCCGACCAACGGGGACGTCACCTGGGCATCGCCGAAGCTGGACCGCAACATGAACCGCGTACCGGATGAGCCCAGCACCAGGTCGGTCGCCCGCACCCAGTCCTGGCCAGCACGGGGAACGAATCCGTCGGCCTGGGTGGTGGCGACGGCACGACCAGGCCCGGGACGGTCAAGCAGTGCGGTGCCGAAGGCATCATCGGCATTCACGACACGGACATGCAGCCCCGGGAAGCCGAACAGAGCGGCCTTCGCCTCGCCGTAGGCACCCATGCTGCCGTGGTAATCGAGATGGTCGCGTGTCAGGTTGGTGAAAACAGCCGCCTCGAAACGGACGGCGGCAACGCGATGCTGGGGCAGAGCATGCGAAGACACCTCCATCGCGACGCAATCGGCGCCACGATCGCGGAACGCCGCCAGCTGCCGCTGCACGCCGACTGCATCCGGCGTCGTGAAGGCTCCGGCCTGCAACCCGCCCTCGAAGGCGCTGCCAAGCGTACCCAGGTACGCCGCCCGACGACCGGTGGCACCAAGGGCCTGCGCGAGCAGCCAGGCGGTTGTCGTCTTGCCGTTGGTACCCGTGACACCCGTGACCGCCATGTGCCGGGACGGCTCGCCGAAGAAGCGACCGGCGAGTTCGCTGGCGAATTCGCGCAGGCGCGGCACGCGCGTCACGATGATGTCGGAATGCAGCTCGGGCGGACGGCGCCCCTCCTCCGGCTCCCAAAGGATCGCCGACGCGCCGCGCGAGGCGACATCAGCGGCGAAATCGAGGCCGTGATGGCGGGCGCCGGCGCAGGCCAGGAAAACGCTGCCTTTGCGCACCTCCCGGCTGTCCAGCGTGATGTCGCGTACCGGCACGTCACGGTCAGGGGTGGCCAGTCCCTGGAGCAACGCAGCCAGCCTCATCGCCGCGCCAGAGTCTGTACGGGCTGGAAGGGATCCTGCCTGAGGTCATCGATGTCATCGGGCTTGATGCCCATCAGTCGCAGCGCGCCACCCACGACGGCCGAGAACACGGGCGCCGCGACGTCACCGCCGTAGTAATGGCCCGCACTCGGCTCATCGATGATGACGATCGCCGCCAACCTGGGGTTCGTCGCCGGCGCGATGCCACCAAACACGCCGACGTAATGCCCGGAACCGTAACCGCCGACGCCGGACTTCTTGGCTGTGCCGGTCTTGCCGGCCACGCGGTATCCCGGGATGGCGGCCTGCTTGCCGGTGCCGACCGGGGAGACCACCGATTCGAGCAGCTTCACCAGGGTGCGCGCACTCTTGTCGCTCAACACGCGCTCGCCGGCGACGGGTCCTTCGACTTTGGTCAGGGACACGGGCCGCGAAACACCCATCGCACCGAGCGTCGCGTAGGCATGGGCCAACTGGAGCGGGGTGACGGAGAGGCCGTAGCCATAGGACATCGTGGCGATCGTGACAGGCCGCCAGTTGGCGTAGTTGGTGAGCACGCCGGCGGACTCACCGGGAAAGCGGCTCGAGGTCACCTGGCCGAACCCGAGGTGGCGCAGGGTCGACCAGATCTGCTGCGGCTCGAGCGACAGCGCGATCATGCTCATGCCCACGTTGGAGGACTTGGCGAGGATCGTCTCGAGCCCCGCCACGCCGATCGGATGCTCATCCTCGACGTTGAGGGAGCCGACCCTGAGGAATCCGGCGCTGGCATCCAGGCGGCTGTTCTCGTCGTAGCGACCCGACTCCAGTGCCGCCGCGACCACGAACGGCTTGATGCTGGAGCCCGGTTCCAGACGGTCTGTCGCAGCCCGGTTGCGGTACATCGCCGGCGAGAACTGTTCGCGATCGTTCGGATTGAACGTCGGCTGGTTGACCATCGCCAGCACTTCGCCGGTCGTCACGTCGATGACGACCATGGACCCACCGCGCGCCTTCTGGTCGCGGACGGCCGCCTTGAGCTCGCGGTAAGCCAGGTACTGGACACGAAGGTCTATTGATAGCCGCAGGTCCTTGCCCGGTCGCGTCGGACGGATGCTCTCGACATCCTCGACCTTGCGCCCCATGCGGTCCTGGATGACACGTTTCTTGCCGTCCTCGCCGCTGAGCCAGTCATCGAAGGCGCGCTCGACACCCTCCTGACCCACGTCGTCGACGCTGGTGAACCCGAGAATGTGGCCGGCGACTTCGCCCGACGGGTAGTAGCGGCGGTACTCGCGTTCGACGCTGACGCCGGTCATCCCGAGCTTCTTCACCGCCACGGTGTCCGACGGCTTCATGTGCCGGGCGAGGTACAGGAACGAGCGGTCCTGGTTTCCGGCCAGCCGGCTGGCGACTTCCTCGCGGTCCTTGTGCAGCGCCTGCGCCAGCAGCGGCCACTGGTCGGTCACCGAAGCCAGAATGCGCGGGTTTGCCGTGACGGAATCCACCGGGGTGCTGACGGCCATCGGCTCGCCGTTGCGGTCAAGGATCATGCCGCGATGGGCGACGCTGTCGACTTCGCGGATGAAACGCTGGTCGCCCTGCCCCACGAGGAACTGGTTGTGCACGAGCTGCAGGTCGACCGCACGGCCGAGCAAGGCCACCCCGGCGAGAGCGACCAAGCCGTACAGCAGGTGCAACCTGCGGCGGAAGGAACGGGGGTCGGCGGGCTTGGCCTGCCTCATGGCTGCACCACCTTGATGCCCCGTGCGGCGGGCATGCTCATGTGGCGCTGTGACGTGGCCACTTGTTCCACGAATGCCGGCGAGGACCAGGCGCTCTGCTCGAGCTGCAACTGGCCCCATTCGATCTCGATGTTGTCACGACGCGTGTTGAGCTTCTCGAGCTCGACGAAAAGCTCGCGCGCGCGGTGGCGCGCATGGATGACCGCGGCCGACGAGGCCAGCGCGAGGAACCAGAGTGCGATCGCGGCGAGCGGCCAGTTGATGCGTCCCAGCCTCATGCAGCCTCCGTGCGCACGGCGACGCGCAGCACCGCGCTGCGCGAACGGGGGTTGGACGCGACCTCGGCAGCCGAAGCCTTCTGCTTGCGGCCCACGGCCACCAGCCGAGGCGCATAGCCGGCGGGCAACATGGGCAGCTTGGCCAGCGCGGGATCCGGTTGCGATTCGCGCCGGATGAACTGCTTGACCAGCCGATCCTCCAGCGAGTGGAAGCTGATGACGGCGAGCCGACCGCCGGGGGCGAGTACCGCCAGCGCACCGGCGAGGCCGCGCTCGATCTCGCCGAGCTCGTCGTTCACGTGCATGCGGATGGCCTGGAAACTGCGCGTCGCCGGATGCTTGCCAGTCTCGCGGGTGCGGACCGAACGGGCGACGAGCGATGCCAATTGGGCGGTGCGCAGCAACGGCGCCTCCCCCCGTGACTCGACGACGGCGCGCGCGATGCGTCCCGCGAACCGCTCCTCGCCGAGACGCGCGATCACGTCGCGGATCTCATCGGCTGGCGCACGGGCGAGCCACTGCGCCGCACTTTCCCCGCGCGACGGGTCCATGCGCATGTCGAGCGGGCCATCCGCCTGGAAACTGAAGCCTCGCGCTGCTTCGTCGAGCTGCGGGGAAGACACGCCGAGGTCGAACAGAATCCCTCGAACGGGACGGCCACCGCCATGTTCCTTGACCAGTGGTTGGAGCGCGCCGAACGCCGCATGGACGATGGTGAAACGCGGATCCGCAGCGAAGCGCCGCCGCGCGGCATCGACGGCCTGAGGATCACGGTCGATCGCGAGCAACCTGCCGTCCGGGCCAAGGGCCTGGAGGATGCGGGCTGAGTGACCGCCGCGTCCGAAGGTCGCATCGACGTACAACCCGTCGCGCCCGTCTGGAGTCGCATCCGCGCCGAGGCCGAGCCCAATGAGCGCTTCCTCGACAAGCACCGGCTTGTGCTCATCCAACCTCTTCGCCCCCGCAGTGCGTCCATGTCAAAGCGACAGTGAATCGAGTTCTGTGGCCAGATCGGTCGTGGCCTGCTCGCTCTTGAGCCAGAAGTCGCGCTGCTCGTTCCAGCGCGACTCGTCCCACAGCTCGAGCTTGTTGCCCTGGCCGATCAACATGCCGGTGCGCGCCAGCCCCGCGAACTCGCGCAGCTCGGCGGTCAGGGCAAGGCGCCCATGGCCGTCCAGCTCGATGTCGGTCGCATGACCGACCATCAGGCGCTGCAGGCGACGCGACTGGGCATGCAGGCTGGGAAGCCCCATGAGCTTGCGCTCGATCTGCTCCCATTCCGGCCCCGGGTAGATCAGGAGACATTGGTCGCGGTCGACCGTGACGACCACCCGACCCTCGCTGTGCGCGGACAGCAGGGCGCGGTGACGGGACGGAATGACCATCCTGCCCTTGTCGTCGATCGTGACTTTGCTTGCGCCGCGGAACATGCCTTGAGAGGGGGACTCGCCCACTTCTCCCCACTTTTTCCCACTGGCGGCCACTATAGGAACCGCCACGGCTCCATGTCAACGGATTTGCAAGATCATTTCATTGTGGCCACAAGAACTTACGTGCACCCGTTGCCGGTGGGAGGGATTGGGAGAGAGTAAGTCATTCAGATTCGAGGACTTGCCGTCGAAACTTCGCGCAAGGGCTGCGCAAACTGGCCCTCTTGGGGCCCGGAAAAGGAGGTGGCAGGAGGGCGAGTCGGCCTGTAAGCCGGGTTCTGTCGAGGACAGTCATTCCTCTACGGACCGTGTCACCACGGCCCTTTAGCGGCCTACCCGGAAGCACGCGGGACCCACGCTTGCGACGGACCTTGCGGCCCGCCGCGACTTCCCTATTTGGCCTTGCTCCAGGTGGGGTTTGCCGTGCCGTCGACTGTTGCCAGCGACGCGGTGCGCTCTTACCGCACCGTTTCACCCTTACCGGCGTCCCGAGGGACGCTTAGGCGGTTTGCTTTCTGTTGCACTTTCCGTGGGCTCGCGCCCCCCAGGCGTTACCTGGCACCGTGTCCGCTGGAGCCCGGACTTTCCTCCCCGCGTTGCGGGTTTCCCCGCGCGGCGCAGCGACTGTCCGGCCGGCTCGCCCTCGAGCCGCCGCGAACCTTATCAGGTCGCGCCAGCGGGCTTCACCCGAAATCGCCGCAACACGACCACGAAGAACAGCGGCACGAAGAATATGGCCAGGAAGGTGGAGGCCAGCATGCCGCCGATGACCCCGGTGCCCACGGCGTTCTGCGCGCCGGACCCCGCGCCCGTGGCAAGACCGAGGGGCAGCACGCCCCCCATGAAGGCAAGCGAAGTCATGAGGATGGGCCTCAAGCGCTGGTGGGCCGCGCGCAGGACGGCGTCCTTGATCGGCACGCCCTGATCGAAATGGTCTTTGGCGAACTCGACGATGAGGATCGCGCTCTTGGCCGCGAGGCCCATGGTGGTGAGCAGGCCGACCTGGAAGAACACATCGTTGGACAGCCCTCGCGCGAGCGTTGCGATGACCGCGCCGAGCACACCCAGCGGCACCACCAGCAGGACCGTCAACGGGATCGTCCAGCTCTCGTACAGGGCCGCCAGGCAAAGGAAGACCACGGCGATGGACACCGCATAGAGCGCGGGCGCCTTGGCCCCCGCACGACTTTCCTCGAACGAGATGCCCGTCCATTCGAAACCAACCCCACTGGGGAGTTTCGCGACGAGATCCTCGATGATGGTCATGGCCTCGCCCGAGCTATGCCCGGGCGCCGCCTGCCCCTGGATGTTGAACGACGGCACGCCATTGAAACGGGTCAGCTTCTGCGGCCCGACCACCCAGCTGGCCGTGACGAACGCCGAGAACGGCACCATGTCACCCTTGCCGTTGCGGACCTGCCAGCGTCCGATGTCCTCCGGTTGCATGCGAGTCGACGGCTCGCCCTGGACATAAACGCGCTTGACCCGACCTCGGTCGATGAAATCGTTCACATAGGCCGAACCCCATGCCGCGGACAGCGTCTGGTTGATGTCGGCGACAGAAACGCCCAGGGCACCAGCCTTTTCACGGTCGATGTCGAGCTTGAGTTGCGGCGCATCCTCGATTCCGTTCGGACGGACACCCACCAGCGCCGGCTCCTTGCCAGCCATACCGAGCAACTGGTTGCGGGCGGCCAGCAAGGCCTCCCGACCGAGGCCTCCGCGATCCTGCAATTGCAGGTCGAAACCCGAGGCGTTGCCCAGTTCGCCCACTGCCGGCGGCACGGTGGCGATCACCGATGCGTCGCGGATCGTGGCGAAGTACCTGCCCGCGCGCTGCGCGATCGCCTTGACCTTCTGTTCGGCGCGCGCACGCTCTTCCCAGGGCTTCAGCTTCACGAAGACAAGACCCATGTTCTGTCCGGTGCCGGCGAAATTGAATCCGTTCACCGTCATGACTTTTTCAACGACGTCCTTTTCCTTCTCGAGGAAATAGTTCTGCGCCTTCTCCAACGCGAGCGCCGTGCGCTCCTTGGTGGCACCCGGAGCGGCCTGCACGATCGCATACATGGCACCCGTGTCCTCGTCGGGCAGGAATGCCGTCGGAATGCGCGCGAAGAGCAGGACCATGACGCCGACGAGCGCGGCATAGATCACGAGATAACGCCCCGTCCGGGCAAGCACGCCGTCAAGGCGACGACGATAGGCACCGTTGCTGCGCTCGAAGAACCTGTTGAACGCGCCGAAAAAACCCCCATGCGCGTGGTGTTCGCCCTTTTTCAGGGGTTTGAGCAGCGTTGCGCACAGCGCCGGCGTGAGGATCAGCGCAACGAGCACCGACAGCAGCATCGCGGACACCAAGGTGATCGAGAACTGCCGGTAGATGACGCCGGTCGATCCGCCGAAGAAAGCCATCGGCACGAATACAGCCGTCAGCACGAGCGCGATGCCGACCAGCGCGCCAGTGATCTGGTTCATGGACTTCCGCGTCGCGTCACGCGGGGACAATCCCTCTTCCGACATCACGCGCTCCACGTTCTCGACGACCACGATGGCATCGTCGACCAGGAGGCCGATGGAGAGCGCCATGCCGAACATCGTCAGCGTGTTGATGGAGTAACCGAAGGCCGCCAGCACGGCGAAAGTGCCCAGCATCACGACCGGGACCGCGATCGTCGGCACCAGGGTGGCACGGAAGTTCTGCAGGAAGAGGTACATCACGAGGAAGACCAGGACGATGGCCTCCACCAGCGTCTTTGCCACTTCGCGGATCGACATCCGCACGTACGGCGCGGAATCCTGCGGAAACACGGCCTCCAGCCCCTTGGGGAAGAAGGGGCGCAGGCGATCAAGGGTGGCGTGGATCGCATCCACGGTTTCCAGCGCGTTCTGCCCGACTGCCAGGCGGATCGCCATGGCGGACCCTGGCTGCCCTTCGTGACGGACTTCGCGCGCATAGTTCTCCGCCGACAGCCCCACGCGCGCGACATCGCGCAGCCGCAGCGGCGAACCGTCGGCATTGACGCGCAACAGGATTGCGCCGAACTGCTCCGGGCTCGTGAGACGGGAAGGCCCGATCACGGTCGCGGTCAACGCCTGCCCCGGCACCGCGGGCAGGCCACCCACCTGCCCTGCCGACACCTGCACGTTCTGCGTGCGGATGGCGGCGACCACGTCGCCGGCAGTGACCTTGTAACCGGCCATGCGCTCTGGATCGAGCCAGATCCGCATCGCGAACTGGGACCCGAACAGCTGCACGTCGCCGACGCCCGCCGTCCGCGAGATCGGATCAAGTATGTTCGACGCGACGTAGTTGTTGATCTCCTCGCTCGTCATGCTGTCGTCGGTGGACTTGAAGCCCAGAACCACGAGGAAGTTGCGGGTCGGCTTGGCGACGCGGAGACCCTGTTGCTGGACTTCAGCCGGCAGCTGCGATGCTGCTGCGGCCAACTTGTTCTGCACCTGCACCTGGGCGATGTCCGGATTGGTGCCCTGCGCGAAGGTCATGTTCACCTGCGCAGATCCATCCGCGGTGCTCTCCGCGGTGATGTAATCCAGTCCGTCCAGGCCGTTCATCTGCTGCTCGATGACCTGCACGACGCTGTCCTGCACGGTCTGCGCCGAAGCACCCGGATAGGTCGTGCTGATACCCACCTGGGGCGGCGCGATCGCCGGGTATTGCATGACCGGCAGGCGAAGCACCGCCAGGGCGCCGGCCATCATCAGCACGAGCGCCAGCACCCATGCAAAAACAGGGCGATCGATGAAGAAGCGCGACAGCACGGCCGGTCAGTCCTGACTGGCTGGCACGGGACGGACCTTCATGCCCGGTTTGGCCTTCTGCAGGCCTTCGACGATCACGTGCTCACCACCCTTGAGACCGTCCATCACCAGCCACTGGTTGTCGACGACGCGACCCGTGCGGATCACCTTGTCGGTCACGACGCCCGAATCGTCGACGAGCAGCACGACGGCCTCACCCTTGGCGTTCCGGGTCACGCCTCCCTGTGGCACCAGCAGCGCCTCTTCCGCCGTGCCCTGGACGACTTTCGCGCGCACGTACATGCCGGGCAGCAACTCGTGCTTCGGGTTCGGGAACACGGCCCGCATCAGCACGGAACCCGTGCCCCGGTCGACGACCGTCTCTGCGAACTGAAGCGTCCCCTGCTGCGAATAAGTCGAACCATCCTCCAGCGTCAGCGTGACCTTGGGCTGCGCACCGGCGGCCTTGAGGCGCCCGGCAGCGACGTCACGCTGCAGCTTCAACAGGTCGGCGCTCGACTGCGTGATGTCGACGTAGATCGGGTCGAGCTGCTGCACCGTCGTGATCGCCTCGTCCTGCAGGGCCTTCAGCAAGGCACCTTCGGTCACACGGGAGCGCGAAATATTGCCCGCGATGGGTGCGCGGATGGTGGTGTAGGCAAGGTTGAGCTCGGCGTTTTCCACCGCTGCCTTCGCGACGCCGACATCCGCCTCCGTGCGACGACGCGCGGTCATGGCGTTGTCGTGGTCCTGCTGGCTGACGAGCTTCTGCGCGAAGAGTTTCTCGGCTCGTTCGGCGATCATGCGCGCGTTGGCGGCCAGCGCCTCCGCAGAAGCCAGTTGTGCCCTGGCGCCCGACAGCGTCGCGCGGAACGTACCAGGATCGATCTGGTACAGCGGCGCCCCGGCCGCGACGTCGCTGCCCTCGGCGAACAAACGCTTCTGGAGGATGCCGCCGACCTGGGGCCGCACCTCGGCCACGCGATAAGCGGATGTCCGACCGGGCAATTCCACCGCAAGGCCCACCGCCCTGGGCACCACGACCCGCACGCCGACTTCCGGCGGCGGCGCACCGCCCGGCGGACCGCCAGCCTTCCCCGCAACGGTGCCCTTGTCGTTGCCGCCGGCACCACCGCAGCCAGTCATGGTCAGCGCCAGCACGGAGGCCAGCACGGCAGGAATCAACTTCTTCATTCAACCCCCGAAAGCGGATCAATTGCCCGCGCTGCCCAGCGCCTTCCGGCGCAGCAGGTCCAGATGATCTTCCCAGGCGGGCTCGCTGCAGTCATAGACCATCATCCGACCGTTATCCAACGGCGCCCAGGTCCGCGTGAAGGTCGGGGGCGTGGCATAGAACGCCGGATCGATGATCGTCACCTGCGCGGCCAGCAGTCGCCTGCCGGTCCGTGGATCCGTCTCCAGCGTGTAACGCTCGACGATCTTCGCATCTTCGCTGTGGACCGCCACCTGGTCGACGGACTCCTTGAGCCCGGTCGTCTCGACCACCAGCGTGTCCCCCTCCCACCTGCCGGTGGAATAACCGTCCCGGCTCGGTATCAGGTCCGCCGGATCCACGTTCGGGCCCGCAAGATAGATGCGCCGCACTTCCGAATGCGCCTCGTAGACGATCGTCAGCTGCTCGGGCCTCTGGATGAATTCCATGGGATAGCCACCCCCCAGCAACAAGGCGCCGGGCATGCCAGTCGGTACGCAGAACGCACCCGGCGAATCCCCGGTCTCGTCGACCAGCGCCCGGTACTCGGCGATCTTGGCCCGGGCGAGCGGAGTGAATTGCGCGGCGTCATTGAAAGTGGCGGCAAAGTTGTCACGCGCCGGGCCGCCCTTGCCGTCACGGCTGGCCGTCCAGATACCGGTAAGGTCCGGTGGCGCGGCGATCGCCGCCGACAACCCCAGGGCGCAGACCAGCGCCGACAAGGATCCTGCCCAGTGCTTCATTCAGACCTGCCCCCCGGCATCGAATCCCCAGGATCGCCGATGGCCATGGCATAGACATCGGCCTTGCGGCGACCGGTGAGCTGGGCAACCACCGCGGCAGCCCGCGAGGGCGGCAACTCCGCCTTGAGCAACTCGAACGCCCGACGCACGAAGGCATCGTCGGGCGCGTGCTCCGCAACCGGCGCACCCTCGAGTACCAGGGTTATTTCACCACGCTCGAAATTGTCATCCTTGGCGGCGATATCCAGCAGGCCGGACAGCGTCCCCCGGTATACGGTCTCGAAGGTCTTGGAAAGCTCCCGGCACACGGCGGCCTTGCGTCCCGGACCACAGGCCTGCGCGAGGTCACGCAGCGTTTCGACGATACGGTGCGGCGCTTCGAAGAACACCAGTGTGCGCGGCTCCTGCGCCAACTCGAGGCAACGCTCCCGGCGCGCGGCGGGCTTGGCGGGCAAGAAGCCTTCGAAGCAGAAACGATCGGTTGGCAGGCCGGCGATCGAAAGCGCTGCCGTCACGGCGGACGGACCGGGCACGCAGCGCACGTCGTGGCCAGCCGCAAGCGCCGCACTGGTCAGGGCATAGCCGGGATCGGACACCAGCGGCGTACCGGCGTCGCTCACCAGGGCTATGGTTTCGCCCCGCCCCAGGCGGGCAAGGAGTTCGTCGATGCGCTGTCTTTCGTTGTGTTCGTGCAGCGACACCAAGGGCCGCGACAGACCCAGCGCCTGCAGCAGCCCCCCGGTATGCCGGGTATCCTCGGCGGCCACCACGCTGGCGTGGGCCAGGCTGTCGCGGGCACGCGGCGATACATCGGCAAGGTTGCCGATGGGCGTGGCGATGACATCGATCCGGCCCCGGGCTCCAGCCACTATAATCCCCCCGATCCAACGTAAGGCCTGCGAGCCCGCGACTTTGCCCCGCCGCATCCCGTCGACGCAACCTGCCACCGCCACCCGCCGACGGCGTGCCGCCTGGGCCGGCTTCCTTGCCGGCTGCCTGCTCGCGGCATGCAGCAGCGTGCCCGTGGCGACGCCCGCATCGGCGGACCGCGCCGCGCAACTCGCGCAGCAAGGGCAACACGAGGCCGCCGCCGCGATGTATGAGCGGCTTGGTGCCTCGCCGGAAGGTATCGCCTCGGGCCTCGCCGCAGTGCGCGAATGGTTGGCGGCCAACAGGCCGGAGGAAGCCTGGCGCGCGTGGTCCTCGCTGCCCCAAGGCAGTGGTCACCAGGACGAAATCCGCCGCCTGCTCGAAATCGAGCTGTTGATCGCCCGTGGAAGGCCGGCAGAAGCCTGGAAGGTGGCCAGCGCATTGCCGGAACCCCGTTCGACGGAAGCCCTGCACTGGCAGCAACGGGCTGCCTTCGCCGCGGGGCGTCCCGCGGATGCCATACGCGCGTCACTGGCGAGGGACCGTTCACTGGCCACCGAGGCGGCGCGCAGCCTGGCACACCAGGAACTGCTGGCACGGCTGCGCGACGCGGCAACGCATGGCATGAAACTCGACCCGACGTCGGCGCGCGAACCCGCGGTACGCGGCTGGCTCGAACTGGGCCTCCTCGCCGCATCGGCATCACACAGCCCCTTGGGCATTTCCCGGGACCTGGCGCGCTGGCGCACCCGTTACCCCGGACACCCCGGCACGAGCATCGCGATGGCAGAAATCACTGGATCCCCCCAAGTCCCGGGCACCCCACCGGTCGCAGCCGGCACCCCGGTGGCACTGCTCCTGCCGCTGACGGGACGACAGGCTGCCGCCGGCGCACTGGTCCGCGACGGATTCCTGGCCGCGTTGAATGTCCTGCCAGAACCGCAACGCCCCATCGTGAAGGTCTATGACACCGGGGATCCCGGCATCACCCACGCACTGCGCACCGCACAGGGCGACGGGCCCGGCTTCATCGTCGGTCCGCTGACCCGCGAGGATGCGGCGCAAGCGGTTGCGGGGAACACCCGCCGCATACCCCTGCTGCTGCTGAATGCCCTGGCACAGGATGCCGCTGCGACGCCGAACACCTGGCAGTACGCGCTGTCGCCGGAGGACGAAGCGCGGCAGGTCGCACGCAGGGCGCTGGCACAGGGCCAACGGCGCGCCGTGCTGTTCGTCCCGGGCGGCGACTGGGGCTCGCGTGTCGTTGCCGCATTCCGCGACGCGTTCGCCACGGGCGGTGGCACGATCCTGGACCAGCAGACCTACAGCGCGGCACAGAACGACTTCGCCGCCCACATCACCGCCGCACTGCGCATCGACGACAGCCGGGCACGCCACAAACGCCTGGAAGGCGTCCTCGGCGGCAAGCTCCAGTTCGAACCGCGTCGGCGCGCGGACATCGACTTCATCTTCGCCGCAGGACAGGCGGTGGCATTGCGACAGATCCGTGCGCAGCTGCGCTTCTTCTACGCCGGCGACGTACCGACTTACATGACATCCGAGGGATTCGACCCGGACCCCGCCGCGAACATCGACCTGGACGGCGTGCTGTTCCCGGACATGCCCTGGATGCTCCAGGAACAGGGGCAGGTCGCCGATGCGCGCAGCGCCACGCAGACCGCGTGGGCGGACAAAGGTCCGCGCCTGCCCCGCCTGTTCGCGTTTGGTTACGACGCCGCACAGCTGATGCTGGCCCTGCGGACCAACGGCTGGCAGTGGCCGCTGGCCGGCGTCACGGGCCACCTGTCGCCCGACGCACAAGGACGCATACGACGGGAACTCGACTGGGCGCAGATCCGCAAGGGCAAACCGCAAGCCATCGCCGGCCCTTGAGATGACGGACCGTCGCGCACTCGGGGCCGCGGCGGAAGACGCCGCCGCGGCACACCTTGCCGCCCATGGACTCACCGTGCTGCTGCGCAACTATCACTGCCGCCTGGGCGAACTGGACATCGTCGCGCACGAAACGCCTGACATCCTCGTCATCGCCGAGGTCCGGCTCCGCAGCCGTCGCGATTACGGAGGCGGCGCGGCGAGTGTCGATGCGCGCAAGCAGCAGCGCATCGCAAGGGCTGCACGCCACCTGCTGATGACGCGGCCCGCGCTGGCGGAACTACGGGGCCGCTTCGACGTCCTGGACCTCTCGCCGGAAGGCACCGGTTACCGGATCGAGTGGATCCGCGGCGCCTTCGCGGCCTGAGCCTAACGGCCCTGCGGCTTGCCCACTTCGACAGCCGTCGCGCGGAACGGCTTGGTCGGCGTACCGGGCGCACCACGCATCGCGCCGAACTGCGCCTCGACGACATAGGCCAGCTCGCCCACCACGGCCACGGCCACCGCGCCATCCGGATAACCTTCCTGCAGGGTCGTGAGCACGGCACTGTCGCCGTCGATCACGGCGCGTGACAGTCGGCCGGTGCCGGTCGACCCACCCTCCACGATCAACAACTCCTTCGTGCCGAAGCTGCGCATGCCGTCCGGCTTGTCGACGGGGCGATCCAGCTTCAATTCGGCCACCTTGCCCGCCTTGCCGTCCTTCCCGATCGCGACCCCGAACAACTTGCCGGTCGCAAGCGTGTTCACGAAAACGCGGTCGCCGAGCACGGCGATACCATCAAGCACCCCGCCCTTGGGACCGAAGGCACCCTGGCCCACCCAGACTTCGAGCGCCTTCGCACCCGGTGCCAGGCGCACCACTTCCATGTTCGCGGTGTCGGTCGCATAGATGCTGCCGTCCGCACCGACCGCCGCATCGTTGCAGGCGGCACCGGCGGTCGGCATCGGGTAGTGCCCCTTTGCCTTGCCGGTCTTCAGATCGTAGGCATGGAGCGTCGAAGGCACCGGCTTGCCGCCTTCCGGGCCGGCCAAGGAGCAGGCCCACAGCGTGCCGTGCAACGCATCGGCGAATACGCCAAGGTAGCCCGCCGGCGCATCCTCGCCGGGGGCGATCCACTGTTCGGCCACCGCAGCGCCGGGCCTGGCGCGGAAAATCGCCCTTGCCCCGATGCTGCCAACGTAGACGGAACCATCCGGTGCGGACGTCAGGCTCTCGGGGAACACCCGGTCGCCGGGGATGGAAATCGACGGTGCGACGGTCGAGATGCGGTAGACGAGGTTCGCGCCGTCGTCGCTGAGCAGCATCGAGCCATCCTTCGCGATGACGTTGCTGACAGGACGCCCCCAGGCATCGCCATCGTTGACGATGAAGCCGGTCAGGAAATCCTCGTACTCCCCGGTCGGCACACCATCCTTCATCAGGACCCGCACCACCTTGTGGCCGGTGCGGAACTCCCTGTT
>JBDLPS010000189.1:0-11077 GCA_039800965.1 Pseudomonadota bacterium
AGCCCCGCGAGCAAGGCCACCGCTGAACCCATCGCGATACCGAGGAATATGGCAAGCGGTCGCAAGGCTTCTGGTCTCCGGGCAGCGACAAAGCGGTGGACGGGCGAAAGCGCCAAGGCGAAACTGTAACGCAATATGCAAAAGTACCGTCAACCGCTGAGCTGGGTCGCCCTCGCCGCCCTCGGACTGCTCGTACTCGTCGGCAGCGGCTCCAGCGGCGCACCTGCCGCGACGAGCATCCTCCCACCCGGGGCAGTCGCTCCTGCCGAGCGACAGCGGCTGATCGCGAGGCGGGTCGGGGCCATCCTCGAGGAAGCGCACTATCGTCGCGCCCAGATCGACGACCGCATGTCCGAACAGGTGTTCAACCGCTACCTGGACACGCTCGATGGACAGCGCGGCTACTTCACGGCAGCCGACATCACCGAACTGTCGGCCTACCGCCTGCGCTTCGACGACATGATCCACACCGGCGAGATCGAACCGGCTTTCGCCATCTTCGCCCGCTTCCAGCAGCGCAACCGCGAGCGCATCCAGTTCGCCCTGGCGCAACTGAAGACGGAGCCCGACTGGACGGTGCAGGAAAGCTTCGAGTTCGACCGGGCCAAGGCGCCCTGGCCAGCCTCCGCGCAGGACCTGGACGAGCTCTGGCGCAAACGCGTCAAGAGCGACGCGCTGTCGCTGGTGCTTGCCGGCAAGTCATGGAAAGACGCGACCGACATCCTCCAGAAGCGTTACGAGCGCGTGCTCAAGCGCGTCGACCAGGTGACGCCGGACGACGTCTTCGAGAACCTGATGAACGCGTACGCGCGTACCTTCGACCCGCATTCGAGTTATTTCGGCGCGCGGAACTCCGAGGAATACCGCATACAGATGAGCCTCAGCTACGAGGGCATCGGCGCCACGCTGCAGACGAGCGACGACTATGTCGGCATCGTCAATGTGATCCCCGGCGGCCCCGCAGCCGTGGCGGGCACGTTGGGGATCAACGATCGCATCGTCGCCATCGCGCAGGGCAAGGAAGGCCCCTTCCAGGACGTCATCGGCTGGCGCATCGACGACGTCGTGCAATTGATCCGTGGCAAGGGCGGCACCCAGGTACGCCTGCAGATCCTGCCCGCCGGCGCGGCGCCGGGCACGCCCGAGAAGATCGTCGAACTCACCCGCGGCAAGGTGACGCTGGAGAACCAGGCTGCAAAGAAGGAACGCCGGATCGTTCAGCGAGGCGACAAGACCTGGCGCATCGGCGTCATCAACGTGCCCGGCTTCTATGCAGACGTGCAGGCCCAGAGCCAGGGCGACGAGAACTACCGCAGCACCACGCGGGACGTGAAGCGGCTGCTCGACGAACTGGCCAAGGAAGGCGGCATCGATGGCCTCGTCCTCGACCTGCGTGGCGACGGCGGCGGATTCCTGCCGGAGGCAACCGCGCTGACCGGCCTGTTCATCGACAAGGGCCCCGTCGTGCAACTGAAAGACACCACGGGCCGCATCGAGGTCCTCGATGACCCCGACGCCGGCATCGCCTACGACGGCCCGCTGGTGGTACTGGTGGACCGCTTCAGCGCATCCGCCTCGGAAATCTTCGCGGGCGCGATCCAGGACTACCATCGCGGCCTGGTCGTCGGCCAGCGCACCTTCGGCAAGGGCACCGTGCAGAACCTGGTCCCGCTCGATCGCTGGTCGCAGCGGCCGGTGGACGGCCAACTGACGGTGACGATCGGCAAGTTCTACCGCGTGACGGGCGAAAGCACGCAGCACCGCGGTGTCGAGCCGGACATCGCGCTGCCATCCGCCATCAGCCTGGATGACGTCGGCGAGAGCTCGCTGGAGGCCGCGCTTCCGTGGGACCGGATTCCCGGTGCACCACATCAGGCCTGGCGCCCGAACGCAGCGACGCCTGCGGCCGCAATCCTCGCCAAGGACGAAGCCGAGCGCGGTGCGAAGGATGCGGACTTCCGCTGGTTGGTCGGCAGCATTGCGGCCACCGAGGAACTCCGCAGGCAGAAGTCGCTGTCCCTCAACCTGGCGGCACGCAAGGCGGAACGTGAAAAACTGGATGCTGATCGGCTGGCACGCGAGAACCAGCGTCGGGCAGCCCAGGGCAAGGCCGCGTTGAAGTCCCTGACGAACACCGACGACGAAGAATCCGAGCCGAAGCCTGCGGGACAGGGCGCCGCGAAAGGGCCGGACATCCTGCTGGACCAGACCACGCAGATCATGGCGGACATCGTCGCGGCGACACCGGCGGGCAAGGCGGCAAGCGCCCCCCGTTGAAGCCGGGGGCCGCGGCTTCAACCGAAGCGGTGGCCCCGCTCGAGGCAATACTCGAGCCACTTGTTGAGCATGATGTTCATGCCCCAGCGCTCGTGCAGCTCGCGGCCCATCCCGCGCCGCAGGTCCTGCAGCGCCGGGTGGCGGGCCTCGGGCGCCCAACGCCGCGCCTCCGCCATCCGCGCATCCGCATAGACGCGTATCTCGACGTCCGGGAAGCGCAACAGCGCGGCCTCGTCCTCGCCCGGCCAGAGGTACGTCAACTGGAGGCCGGTGGTGTAAGGGGTCTGATCGGTGATCGTCAGCACGAGGTCGCAATCACCCTCGACGCGCGACACATGATCGCCCGACAGGCGCGCCGGATCGCCACAGAGCGAGCGAAGACGCAGGAAACTGCTCTCGTACATCGACATCAGCGCGACGAAGCTGCGGGGGCGGGACCGCCAGGAAACCGGTATCAGGGCATCGATCATCATCTCGATCGACTATAACTCAGGCACGTGGAGCGCACACTGGCGCCAACAGATGCTCCCGGTAGAAGCGCAACTCGAGGATGGATTCGTGGATGTCCGCCAGCGCCAGATGGGTTCCCTGCTTGGTCAGCCTGGCGGCAACCTCCGGCGCCCAGTGCCGCGCGAGCTCTTTCAGGGTACTGACATCGAGGTTGCGGTAATGGAAATGCCGCTCCAGCGCAGGCATGTGGCGCGCGAGGAAGCGGCGGTCCTGGCAGATGCTGTTGCCGCACATCGGAGAAACACCGGCGGGCACCCACTGTCGCAGGAAATCCAGGGTCCGCAACTCCGCTTCCGCCGCATCGATGCGGCTTGCGCGTACGCGATCGGCGAGGCCCGATGCGCCATGCTGGCGCGTATTCCACTCGTCCATGGCAGCCAGCGTAGCTTCGTCCTGGTGGATCGCGATGACCGGACCTTCCGCGAGGACCTCCAGCCGGGAATCGGTGACCACCGTCGCGATCTCGATGATCACGTCGCTATCGGGCCTGAGCCCGGTCATCTCGAGGTCGATCCAGATCAGGTTGTCGCGGCTCTGCATGACGTGGTTCTCCTGCGCTGTGGCATTCTAGCAGCGCCCATGAATCCTCCAGAACGCTTCGATGCCGACGTGATCAGCGCCTTCGGCCGCCACCTGCTCGCGCGGGACGACGGCGGCCGGGTCTGGCGCGCCCGCCCCTTCGGCCGCCAGCTGCAGTTCGTATGCGGCGACCGAGTGCGCTGCGAGCGCGACGCCCACGACGAGGTGATCGCGATCGAGGTATTGCCCCGGCGCAGCGCACTCCTGCGCAGCAACCTGCGCGGCGACAGCGAGCCGATCGTCGCCAACCTCGATCGCCTTGCCATCGTGATGGCCGGCGTACCCCGACCTGACCTTTACATGGTGGACCGCTACCTGTGCGCCGCAGCCTCCGCAGGCCTCGGGGCCTTGGTCGTGGTGAACAAATGCGACATCCCGCTCGACAAGGACGACGAAGCCGGCCTGGCCGAGCTGGCCGCGCTCGGCTACGGAGTGCACCGCGTGGGAGCCCATTCCGGCACCGGACTCGACGGCCTGACGACTGCATTGGCCGGCCACACGAGCGTGCTCGTCGGGCAATCGGGCGTCGGCAAGTCGTCGCTGATCCGGCGCCTCGCGATAGATGGAGCGGAAGCGGCCACCGGCGAACTCATGCGCGAATCGGAGGGCCGCCATACAACCACCGCATCCCGCATCTACGACTGCATCGGCGGCGGACGGATCATCGACTCACCCGGCGTACGCGACTACGCACCCTCGCTCGACCAGCTCGAACCCGCGACGCTGGGTTTCGTGGAAGTCGAACGTCTGGCACCGGCATGCCGGTTCATCGACTGCCGCCACATGAGCGAACCGCAGTGCGCGGTGACCGGCGCCGTCGGCGACGGGATCAGCAGGCGGCGCTACGAGAGCTATCGCCGCCTGCGCCGACTGGTCGAACAACTGCAGGCAGGACGCGGGCAGCGGACACGCGGACGCCGCTAGGGCATTCAGAGCAGGTTCTGGCGCCCCTGGAAAGCATGGGCGAGCGTACCGCCGTCGACGTATTCCAGTTCGCCGCCGATCGGCACCCCATGGGCGATGCGCGTTGCCCTGACGCCCTTTTTCTGCGCCAGCGCGGACAGGAAATGCGCAGTAGCCTCGCCCTCCACCGTGGGATTCGTCGCCAGGATCACCTCTCGAACGACGCCGGCAGCCAGCAATCGTTCGAAATCCGCGAGCCCGAGCTCCTCGGGGCCAATGCCATCCAGAGGCGAGAGGTGGCCCATCAGGACGAAATATCGGCCACGGAAACTGCCGGATGTCTCGACGGCCACGACATCCGCCGGCGTCTCGACGACGCAGAGCAACGACTCGTCGCGCCGCGTATCGGCACAGACGGGGCATAACTCCCCCTCGGTCAACATCCGGCAACGCCGGCAGCGACCGACACTGCCCAAGGCATTGGTCAATGCCGCCGACAGCTCCTTCGCGCCATCGCGACCCTCCTGGAGCAGCCGGAAGGCCATGCGCTGAGCGGTCTTCGGACCGACACCCGGCAGGGCATGCAGGGCATCGATCAGTCGCGCCAGTGCGGGGGAATGCTTCACGAACGGAGAATCAGAACGGCAATTTGACGCCCGGCGGCAGCTTGATGCCAGCCATGGCGCCGGACATCTTCTGCTGGGTCGCCGCCTCGATGCGATGCACGGCATCGTTGATCGCCGCCGCCAGGAGGTCTTCGACGACTTCGCGGTCCTCGCCCATGACGGCAGGATCGAGCTGCACGCGGGAAACCTCGTGCTTGCCGTTCATGCTGACCTTGACCAGGCCGCCACCGGCTTCCCCGGTGGCGGAAAGCAGTGCGACCTCCGCCTGCGCCTTCTGGACGTTTTCCTGCATCGCCTGTGCCTGCTTGAGCAGGTTGCCGATGTTCCCACGCATGGTCACTTCTCCTCGGAGGTCGGGGATGCGTCGCCGGTGAGGCGTACCGAATCCGCATGCAGCGTTGCGCCAAAGCGCTCCTTCAGCGCCATTACGGCTGGATCCGAATCCAGCGCGACGCGGGCCGCACCAAGGCGTTCATCGACCTGGCGTGCCTGTGCCACCGCGGGCGTCTCGGCCACCGCGGCGGCGACGTCGATCTCGATGCGCAGTGTTTCCCCGAAATGGCGCGACAGCGCCTGGGCAAGCTTTTCTTCCTGCGAACGCGAACGGATGGCCTGATGCCGCGGGTCGAGCGCGAAACGCAGCAGGCCACCCTGCCGACCGACGTAAGCGCTGTTGGAAGCCAGCTGGCGCGCCAGGCCGACCAGATCGAGCTGCTGCGACAACTGCGGCCAGCTGGCGGGCGTCAGCGTCTCGAGCGATGCAGCGACGGCGGGCGTCCTCGCGACTGGGGGCGCGGGCGCCGCTCGCGCCTCGCCCGGTCGCGCGGAGGGGGACGAGGACGTGGCAACGGCAGCCGGCGCCTGGGGCCGGAAGGCCAGCATGCGCACCAGCGTCATGACAAAACCCGTGCGCGGATCGGCCGACAGCGTGAGATCGCGGCGGCCCAGCAAGGCGATCTGGTAGTAGAGCTGCAGGTCTTCCGGAGCGATGCGGTCCTTCAACGACGCCAGGAGCACCGGCGAATGGCCCTCCTCGCCCGCCTCGGCATCCGGCACCACCTGCAGCACAGCGACCTGCGCGAACAAGCTGGCCAATTCGTCAAGTAATTGCGCGTAGTCCGGGGCCCACTGCTCCAGTTCCCGCGCGCGCCGGACGAGTCCCGGTGCATCATGCGCCGCCAGCAGGTCCGCCAGCTCCTCGACATGACTGCGGTTCACGGTCCCCAGCATCGCAGCAGCATCGACCTCATTCGCCGATCCACCGCCGAAAGCCAGCAACTGATCCATCAGGGAAAGCGCGTCGCGCAGGCTCCCATCCGCGGCGGTGGCCACGAGTCGCAACGCACCCGGTTCGAAGGCGATGGTCTCGGCCTGAAGGATGTGCGACAGACGCGACATGATCTGTGCCGTGGAAAGGCGCTTGAGGTTGAACTGCAGGCAGCGTGACAACACGGTGACCGGCAGCTTCTGGGGATCCGTCGTCGCCAGCAGGAATTTCACGTGCGGCGGCGGCTCCTCGAGCGTCTTGAGCAAGGCGTTGAAGGAATGCGTGGACAGCATGTGCACCTCGTCGATGAGGTACACCTTGTAGCGTCCGCGGGTGGGCGCGTACTGGACGTTCTCCAGCAGTTCACGGGTGTCATCGACCTTGGTGCGCGATGCTGCGTCGACCTCGATCAGGTCGAGGAAACGTCCCGCGTCGATCTCGGTGCAGGCGGCACAGGCACCGCAGGGCGTCGCGGTCACTCCGCCTTCGCAGTTCAGGCACTTCGCGAAGATGCGAGCAACGGTCGTCTTGCCGACGCCACGGGTACCGGTGAACAGGAAAGCGTGATGGACGCGGCCGGATTCCAGCGCGTTGGACAGGGCCTTGAGCACGTGCTCCTGGCCTGACATCTCGCCGAAAGCCTTGGGGCGCCACTTTCGGGCAAGTGCGGTATAGGTCATCGGGAGAGAGCCTCCGCGCAGCGACGATCCGGGGTGGCGACCCGCGCCGGCCGGACTCCGGCGCCCGACGTCGCCGTTACCGTTGCTCCCTTCCGGGCCTGGCGGGATTCACGGTCTGTCGTCGCGGAGGAGCCGACGCGGGCCACCATGGAAACTGGCGGAGAGGGTGGGATTCGAACCCACGTATACCCTTGCGGGCATAACTGGAATTCCAGTCCAGCGCCTTCGACCACTCGGCCACCTCTCCGTCGGACTACCCTGTCGGGGCGTCCGGGCGCGAGAGTGTATCAGAGCATCGTCACGGCGTGGCCGGCGTCGTTGCATCCGTCGTCGAACCGGAGGCAGCTTCGGCGGAGGCCTTGGCGGCATCCTTCGCAGCCTGCCTGGCGGCAGCCCGCGCGGCCTTCTTCTCGGCCTTCTCCTGCGCCCGCTTGCGCTTGTCATCGCCCTGCTTGCGCTTGGCCTCCGCCAACTGGGCCTTTTCCTGGGCCTTGTCGCGCGCACGCTGCTCCTTGCGCTGCTGCTTGTTCAGCACCGGCGGCAGGAGACGTGCGTTGGCCGCGTACTTCGGCGGCTCCTCGAGGCAGGGGTCGGTCAACTTGCGCGGTGCTTCGGGTTCACGCGAATCAGGGATGCGCAGCGCGCCGCGGGAATTGAGCGGATCGAGGCCGGCCGGGACTCGGAGCGGGGCGTTGTTGCCAGCGTCCTCATAACCCTGCGGCTTGTTGCAGGCATTGACCCGGGCGGACTTGTCCCCGTGGCGCCAGGGCAGGTGCGAACAGCCTGCCAGCAGGACCAATCCAAGGCCCACGCAGGCCGCGCGGGTTAAATGACGGACGCGGAAGGCTTGCATGGGAATCGGGTTCCTCGGGGAATCAGGGCGCCGCGGACAGCGGGATCTCCGCCTGGCGCAACGCGGCCTCGACTACCCCATGGTACCGCGCCGACAGCTCCGTGAGCGGAAGTCGCAACGCGCCCTCCATCAACCCCATCCGGGCAAGCGCCCATTTGACGGGGATGGGATTGGCCTCGACGAAGAGCTTTGCGTGGAGGCCGGCGAGTTTCACATCGATGCGCGCGGCTTCGGCGTGGTCGCCGCGGCCCGCCGCGCGGATCATGTCGCTCATGAGGCGCGGCGCGACGTTGGCGGTGACCGAGATGACGCCAGAACAGCCGTGCTGCATCGCTTCCCGCACCGAGGCATCGTCTCCCGAAAGGATTTCGAAAGCCGCCGGACACGCCGCACGCAAGGCGCGGATGCGGTCCATGGACGCAACAGCCTCCTTGATGGCGACGATGCGCGGCAGCGTCGCGAGCCTCCCGACGGTCTCCGGCAACATGTCGCAGGCCGTGCGGGAAGGCACGTTGTAGAGAACGACCGGCACGCTGCTGGCCTCGGCCGCGGCTTCGTAGTGGCGGTAAAGGCCTTCCTGGGTAGGGCGGTTGTAGGCCGGCGTGACCAGCAGCACGCCATCCACGCCCAGCGTGGACATCTCGCGCACCTTGGCTACCGTAGATGCGGTGCTGTTGGTTCCTGCGCCAGCCACGATCTTGACGCGTCCGGCGGCACGCTCCTGCGCGCGCAGCACGAGATCGCGCAGCTCCTCGTCGGAGACCGTCGGGGATTCGCCGGTGGTGCCTCCGACGACGATGCCGTCGGTACCGTTGGCGAGGTGGAAATCGATCAGACGGGTCCAGGCCTCGCGATCGACCTCGCCCCCCGCACGCATGGGCGTGACGATGGCCACGTGGGTGCCTGAAAAGCCGGCAGCAACCATTCGAGATCCTCGGGTCCTGGAAAAGGCCTGCGCAAAGGTGGCGGATGTTACGGGCCGCGTGATATCCGGGGCAAGCACCGGTAGACTGGAGTCCGCCCTCCGCACCCTCAGGCCGCATGAAGCAATATCTGGCTGTTTCCGCCATCGGCCCCGACCGGGCCGGTCTGGTCCATGATTTTACGCGCACGGTCGCGGACTGCGGCGGCAGCATCTCCGACAGCCGGATGCTCGCCCTGGGAGCCGATTTCGGCCTGCAGATGCTGGTCGGGGGCAACTGGCACGCCCTGGCCAAGCTCGAGACCGAGCTGGCCCGGTTCGCGGAATCCGCAGGCCTGGTGCTCAGCATCCGCCGCACGGACGCCCGGCCGCGCCGCGAAAGCCATCTGCCCTACTCGGTCGACGTCGTCTGCGTGGACCAGCCCGGTACGGTCGCCGGGCTCGCCGGCTTCTTCACCAGCCGCTCGATCGAGATCGGCGAGGTCGCCACGCGCAGCTATACCGCCGCGCAGACCGGTGCGTCGATGTTCTCGGTCCAGATGTCGGTGAACGTGCCGGCCCGGATCCACGTCTCGCAGCTGCGGGAGGATTTCATGGACTACTGCGACGCCCTGAACCTCGACGCGATACTGGAACCCGTCAAGAACTGACTCCGGAACCCACCCATGCCCAAGGTCGAACCCGGCTCGCCACTGCCCGCCTTTTCGCTGCCCTCGACCGACGGCACGGACTTCACGCCCGCCGCCGCGCGCGGCGAGGCGCTGGTCTTCTATTTCTACCCGAAGGACGCCACCCCGGGATGCACCACCGAGGCGGGCGACTTCCGCGATCTCCACCCGAAATTCCGGCGCGCAGGGGTTCGTATCCTCGGCATCTCCCGCGACAGCCTGGCTTCCCACGCGAAATTCCGCGAGAAGCAGTCCCTGCCCTTCCACCTCCTGAGCGACGCGGACGAAAAGGCCTGCCGCCTCTTCGACGTCATCCGGGAAAAAAACATGTATGGCAAGAAGGTGATGGGCATCGAACGCAGCACCTTCCTGGTGGATGCGCGCGGCGTCCTTCGCCGCGAGTGGCGCAAGGTGAAAGTTGCCGGCCATGCGGAGGAAGTCCTTGAAGCAGCCCGCTCCCTCGACTGAGGCCCGACGCCTCTACGTCCTCGACACCAACGTGCTGATGCACGACCCGGCGGCCATCTTCCGCTTCGAGGAACACGACATCTACCTGCCGATGGTGGTCCTTGAGGAACTGGACCACCACAAGAAAGGTCTTTCCGAGCCCGCCCGGAACGTAAGACAGGTGAGCCGCTTCCTCGACGACCTCATGCGGGGCGCGGGTAAGGCGGACATCGACGCCGGCATCCGCATCGCTGCCGCGCTCACCCTGCACGAAAAACATGCGCCCACCGGCAGGATCTTCTTCCAGACACGATCCCTGGGCGCACGCCTGCCGGAAGGCCTGCCGGGCAACGAGCCCGACAACTCGATCCTCGCGCATACGCTGGCGCTGCAAAACGAATTCCCCACCCGTCGCGTCACGCTGGTGTCCAAGGACATCAACCTGCGCATCAAGGCAACGGTCGTCGGCGTTCACGCGGAGGACTACAGCAGCGACCGAACCATCGACGACGTGGACCTGCTCGACGTGGGAACCCAGGTCCTGGCGGCCGACTTCTGGGAAAAGCACGGTACAGCGATGCGTTCGTGGCAGCAGGACGGCGGCACCTGGTACGCCCTGCAGGGCCCGGAAGTGGCCGGGTGGCACGTCAACCAGTTCGTGCACGAGGATCGCGAACAGGGCATCGAGGCGATCGTGCGCCGACTCGACGGGGATTCGGCGACGTTGCAGCTGGCCAGGGACTACCGTGGCAAGCAAGCGGTATGGGGCATCGGAGCCCGCAACCGCGAACAGAATTTCGCGCTCAACCTGCTGATGGACCCGGAGATCGACATCGTCACGATCCTCGGACCCGCCGGCACCGGCAAGACGCTGCTGGCGCTTGCCGCAGGCCTGGCACAGACGCTGGACGAGAACCGTTTCAGCGAGATCATCATGACGCGCGTGACGATACCCATCGGGGAAGACATCGGCTTCCTGCCCGGCACCGAGGAAGAGAAAATGGAGCCCTGGATGGGCGCCCTCATGGACAACCTCGAGGTCCTCACACGGAGCACGGAGGGCGGAAACTGGGGCCGTGCCGCCACCAACGACCTCCTCCGCAACAGGATCAAGGTCCGTTCACTGAACTTCATGCGCGGCCGCACCTTCGTGAACCGCTTCGTCCTCGTCGACGAGGCACAAAACCTCACACCCAAACAGATGAAGACGCTGGTCACGCGCGCCGGCCCGGGCACCAAGCTGGTCTGCATCGGCAACGTCGCGCAGATCGACACCCCCTACCTGACGGAAACGACCTCCGGACTGACCTATGTGGTGAACCGGTTCCGCGGTTGGGAACACGCC
>JBDLPS010000190.1:0-4797 GCA_039800965.1 Pseudomonadota bacterium
ATGGAAGAAGGTTCCGCGACCGCTGTCCTGACCGGTGATGCGGATCGCGTGGCCGTCCTCGAGGATCGCCGCATAGGCCAGCGTCTCGGCACAGCCCCAGTCGAAGGCCAGCTCGCCCGCCAGCATCTTGCGGCGGTTCGCATAAACCTGCTCGACGCGCGGATGCAGCTTGAATCCGGCCGGCACGTCGACGACACGGGCGCCCAGCTTCTGCAGACGGGCCGCGTCGATCGATGTGCGCGGCGATTCGGACCAATCGCCAGCCTGGTACTTCGTCCAGTCGACGGTGTACTTGTTGCCGATCATGCCAAGTGCGGCTTGCACCGTCGGATGCCCCGCGTCCAACTGCTGGCGGTACTGCTCGACCATCTCGGCAGCCTGAGCCTCGCTGATCACCCCATCAGCCACCAGGCGATCGGCATAAAGCTTGCGCGTGGTCGGATGCTGGCGAATGACCTGATACATGACCGGTTGCGTGGCGGCTGGCTCGTCGGCCTCGTTGTGGCCGAGTCGGCGATAGCAGACGAGGTCGATGACCACGTCCTTGCGGAAGCGCATCCGGTAGGCGAGCGCGAGGCGCGTGACGAACACGACGGCCTCCGGGTCGTCGCCGTTCACATGGAATATCGGCGCCTCGAGCATCTTGGCTACGTCGCTGCAATACATCGTCGAACGGGTATCGCGCGGGTCGTGCGTCGTGAAGCCGACCTGGTTGTTGATGATGATGTGCAGCGTGCCGCCGGTATAGAACGCACGCGCCTGCGACAGCTGCATGGTCTCCATGACCACGCCCTGGCCACCGAACGCCGAATCACCGTGGATGAGCACCGGCACAACGCGTGTGCCCTGCACGTCGCCGCGACGCTCCTGGCGGGCGCGGACGGATCCCTCGACAACCGGATTCACCACCTCGAGATGAGAGGGATTGAACGCCAGCGCCACATGGACGTTGCCACCCGGCGTCTTGATGTCGGAAGAGAAGCCCTTGTGGTACTTCACGTCGCCCGAACCCGTCAGATGGGACAGGTCGTACTTGCCTTCGAACTCGGAGAACAGCTGCGACGGCGCCTTGCCCAGCAGGTTGATGAGCACGTTCAGGCGGCCGCGGTGGGCCATGCCGATGACCATCTCGTCTACCTTGGCCTCACCGCCCCTCTGCACGAGGTCATCGAGCATCGGCATCATCGCGTCGCCGCCTTCGAGCGAGAAGCGCTTCTGGCCGACGTACTTGGTGTGAAGGTAACGCTCGAGCCCCTCTGCGGCAGTCAACTGCCAGAGGATGTTCTTGCGCTCTTCGGTGGTGAATTTCTGCTGCGCACGACCGCGCTGGAACTCGTCCTGGAGCCAGAGCCTCTCTTCCGTGTCGGAAACGTGCGCGAACTCGGCGCCGATCGGCCCCGCGTACATGAACTCCATCGCCTTGATGATCTCGCGGAGCGTGGCGCGGCGCGGGATCGCATCGGTGCGGCTGCCGGTGAAGAACTCGGTATCGAGATCGGCAGCCGACAGCCCCATGTAGTCGAGCTCCATCACGCGCGGCTTGGGCCGCTGCATGAGGCCCAGCGGATCGAGCTTGGCGATCAGGTGACCGCGATTGGCATAAACCTGAATCAGGCGCGCGACCGCCGCCTGCTTTTCGTTGGCTGCTCCACCCTGCACCACCACGGTGCGCTGAGCAGCCGATCGTGCCTCGAGTTCGCGGACGATCGGACCGTGGACCTGCTCGCCGCCAGCGGCGGGCCGCACGCGGTCGAAATAGGTTCTCCAGTCGGCGGGGACATCCTCGCCGCCAAGATAGCGCTCGTAGAGGTCTTCAACGTAGGTGGCGTTGCCACCAAACAACGGAGTCGATTCGCGGGAACCCTGGCTCATGGTTTGAAAAAAACCTGTCGGTTCAGTGGGCTGGATAAAAAGTCAGGTCGGCGAGTTTAATGGAAGCCGACTGACGAAGGAATGAACGAAATTGATTTGAGAGGTCAACCACCAGGGCTGTATGGATGAACAGCCGCCAGCTGATGCCTGCCCGATATCAGGTTGTGCCCGACCTGTGGGTAGCGGGCCGGTAGAATCGCGCGCCTTCGACCCGACCTGAACCTTGGAAAGGACTGCGTGACCCAAGCCCCCCTGACACACCTGGAGCGCCTCGAAGCCGAAAGCCTGCACATCATGCGGGAGGTCGTGGCCGAGTGTGAAAACCCGGTCATGCTCTATTCCATCGGCAAGGACAGCTCTGTGATGCTGCACCTGGCGATGAAGGCGTTCTATCCCTCGAAGCCGCCGTTCAAGCTGCTGCATGTCGACACGACATGGAAATTCCGCGAGATGATCGCCTTCCGCGACGAGATGGTGCGCAAGCTGGGCCTGGAACTGCTCGTCCACATCAATCCGGACGGTATCGCCCAAGGCATCGGTCCGTTCACCCATGGTTCCGCCGTCCATACGGACGTGATGAAGACCCAGGGCCTGAAGCAGGCGCTGGACCAGTACGGTTTCGATGCCGCCTTCGGCGGCGCGCGCCGGGACGAGGAAAAGTCCCGCGCCAAGGAGCGCATCTTCTCGTTCCGCTCCGCCCAGCACCGCTGGGACCCCAAGCGCCAACGCCCTGAACTCTGGCGCCAGTACAACGCCAGAAAGCACAAAGGCGAGAGCCTGCGCGTGTTCCCGCTCTCCAACTGGACCGAACTGGACATCTGGCAGTACATCCACCAGCAGAACATCCCCATCGTGCCGCTGTACCTGGCTGCCCCACGCCCGGTCGTGCGCCGCAACGGCACGCTGATCATGGTCGACGACGATCGCATGCCGCTCGAGCCGGGCGAGAAGCCCGAGATGAAAATGGTCCGCTTCCGCACGCTCGGCTGCTACCCGCTGACCGGCGCCATCGAAAGCGAGGCCACGACGCTGCCGGAAGTGATCCAGGAAATGCTGCTCGCCAAGAGTTCCGAACGCGAAGGACGCGTCATCGACCACGACTCCGCTGCGTCGATGGAGAAGAAGAAGCAGGAAGGGTATTTCTGATGGCGCACAGTTCGGAGCTCATCAGCCAGGACATCCTGGCCTACCTGAAGGCGCACGAGCACAAGAGCCTGCTGCGGTTCATCACCTGCGGCAGCGTGGACGACGGCAAGAGCACGCTCATCGGCCGCCTGCTGTACGAGTCGAAGCTGGTCTACGAGGACCAGCTGGCCGCGCTGGAGGCCGACTCGAAGAAGGTCGGCACGCAGGGCCAGGAAATCGACTTCGCGCTGCTGGTGGACGGCCTCGCCGCCGAACGCGAACAGGGCATCACGATCGACGTGGCCTACCGCTTCTTCTCGACGGAGAAGCGCAAGTTCATCGTGGCCGACACACCGGGCCACGAGCAGTACACGCGCAACATGGTCACGGGCGCCTCGACCGCGGACCTGGCCATCATCCTGATCGATGCGCGCCGCGGGGTGCTGACCCAGACGCGCCGCCACAGCTACATCGTGAAGCTGCTGGGCATCCGCCATGTCGTCGTGGCGATCAACAAGATGGACCTGGTCGACTGGTCGCAGGCCCGCTTCGACGAGATCGTCGCCGACTACCGCGCCTTCGCGCAGCAGATCGGCCTGCATGACATCACCTGCATCCCGCTGTCGGCCCTGCGCGGCGACAACATGCTGGAGCGCTCGGCCGCCTCGCCCTGGTACAAGGGCCCGGCGCTGATGGAGCACCTGGAATCGGTGCAGGTCGACGACGACACGACGCGCCTGCCGTTCCGCCTGCCGGTGCAATGGGTGAACCGCCCCAACCTCGACTTCCGTGGCTATTCCGGCCTCATCGCCGGCGGCAGCGTGAAGCCGGGCGATCGCGTGCGCGCCCTGCCCTCCGGCAAGGAGGCGATCATCTCGCGCATCGTCACGCATGACGGTGATCTGCCCGAAGCCCGGGCCGGCCAATCGATCACCGTGACGCTGGATCGCGAGATCGACGTGAGCCGCGGCGACGTGATCGTGGCCGCCGCGCAGCCGGCCGGCGTCGCCGACCAGTTCCAGGCGACCGTGATCTGGATGCACGAGGACGCGATGCTGCCGGGGCGGCCCTACCTCATGAAGGTGGGCACGCGCACCGTGACGGCGACGCTCATGACGCCGAAGCACAAGGTGAACGTGAACACGCTCGAGCACCTGGCCGCGCGCCAGCTCGAGCTCAACGAGATCGGCGTCTGCGCGCTGAGCCTGGACCGTCCGATCGCCTTCGATCCCTACCTGGAAAACCGCGAAACCGGCGGCTTCATCCTGATCGACCGCCTGACGAACGACACCGTCGGGGCCGGCCTGCTGGAGTACGCGCTGCGCCGCGCGGACAACATCCACTGGCAGGCGCTGGACGTGAACCGCCAGGCCCGCTCCGCGCAGAAGGCGCAGAAGGCCTGCGCGCTGTGGTTCACCGGCTTGTCCGGCTCGGGCAAGTCCACGATCGCGAACCTCGTGGAGAAGAAGCTCCACGCGCTGGGTCGGCACACCTACCTGCTCGACGGCGACAACGTGCGCCACGGCCTCAACAAGGACCTGGGCTTCACCGACGCGGACCGCGTCGAGAACATCCGCCGCGTGGCGGAAGTCACGAAGCTGATGGTCGATGCAGGCCTCATCACGCTCGTGTCGTTCATCTCGCCCTTCCGGGCGGAGCGGCAGCTCGCGCGTGACCTGCTGGGTGACGGCGAATTCCTGGAGGTGTTCATCGATACCCCGCTGGAAGTCGCCGAACAGCGCGATCCGAAGGGTCTCTACCAGAAGGCGCGGCGCGGGGAGATTCCGAACTTCACGGGCA
>JBDLPS010000191.1:0-3557 GCA_039800965.1 Pseudomonadota bacterium
GACAAAAGTTGTCAGGGCTGCGCCATGACCGGTATCAAGAACGGTCGGGCCGCGCCGCCGGAGGTGGACAGCGCGGCCCTGTCGCCCGGTCCGGGTCTTGGGGAATGATGGGTCGGACCGGTCGAATGCTGCCTGGCTGACATCAAAGCCGAGGCGCGCGGCGAAGTCCGCTGACAATTGCTGTCACGAGTATGACGATTTTCCGATTGCAGGCCGCAAATGCAATCGATTGCAAAAATATGCGCCTTTGGTATTCGTATGAGGAATTTTTCTTTGTCCCCGTATCGCCCCGGCGGTGCTAGGAGGCGCGAATGAGTTTCAAGTCCCAGACCCTCCTGCTGTTCGGTGCGACCGGCGATCTGTCGCAACGCATGCTTCTGCCCTCGCTTTGCGCGCTCAGCGCTGATGGCCTGATCTCGCCCGATCTGCGGATCGTCGGCACGGCCCGGCAGGAACTGGACGATGCCGGTTTCCGTCAGTTCGCCCGCGCGGCGCTGGAAAAGTTCATGCCGGCAGATCGGCGCGGGTCGATGGCGGAATTCCTCAACCGCCTGTCGTACCAGTCGCTCGATGCCAACGACACCGGCCACTTCGCCGCGCTTGCCGAAAAGGTCGGACCGGTTGGCGATGGCCTGTCGATCTTCCTCTCCACCGCGCCGCACCTGTTCGAGCCGACCATCGCCGGCCTGACCGCGGCGGGCCTTGCCGGGGACAAGGTTCGCATCGGGCTGGAAAAGCCGCTCGGCACCGATCTGGAATCGAGCCGCCACATCAACGATGCCGTCGCCCGCGCCTTCCCGGAAGAGCGCACGTTCCGCATCGATCACTACCTCGGCAAGGAGACGGTGCAGAACCTGCTGGCGCTGCGCTTTGCCAACATCCTGTTCGAACCGCTGTGGAACGCCGCGCATATCGATCACGTGCAGATCACCGTGGCCGAGACGGTCGGGCTGGAATCGCGCGTCGGCTATTACGATGGCTCGGGCGCACTGCGCGATATGGTGCAGAACCACATGCTCCAGCTGCTCGCGCTGGTCGCGATGGAGCCGCCCGCGAGTTACGATGCGACTGCGATCCGTGACGAGAAGGTGAAGGTCCTGCGCTCGCTGCGCCTCGTCGGGCCTGACGAGACCGTGACCGGCCAGTACCGCGCGGGCGCCATCTCCGGCCAGCCGGTCCCCGGCTACGACGATGAACTGGGCAAGGATTCCGACACCGAGACCTTCGTCGCGATCAAGGCCCATGTCGATAACTGGCGCTGGAAGGGCGTGCCCTTTTACCTGCGCACCGGCAAGCGCCTGCCCGAACGCGTCACCGAGATCGTCGTCCAGTTCAAGCGCGTGCCGCACTCGATCTTCGCCAGCAAGGCCGCGCGGACCGAGCCGAACAAGCTGGTGATCGGCATCCAGCCGGCGGAGAACATCACCCTATCGCTGATGGCCAAGGTGCCGGGGCTGGACCGCGATGGCATCCGCCTGCGCCCGGTGCCGCTCGACATCGCGATGGACGATGCCTTCGCCGGTCCGACCCGCCGCATTGCTTATGAACGCCTGCTGCTCGACCTGATCGAGGGCGACCAGACCCTGTTCGTCCGCCGCGACGAGGTAGAGGCGCAGTGGGACTGGATCGACGCGATCCGCGCTGGCTGGACCGAGCACGCGATCACCCCGAAGACCTACACCGCCGGTTCGTGGGGCCCCTCCGCCGCAATCGCCTTGGCTGAGCGAGATGGTGTTACCTGGCATGAGTAAACTCCATCCCGCCGTGGAACGCGTCACGCAGCGCATCATCGAACGCTCGCGCCCGAGCCGGCAGCGCTATCTCGATCTGATCGCGCGCGAGGGTGATCGGCACGGCAGCCGCTCGTTCCTGCCCTGCGCCAATGCCGCGCACGGCTTTGCCGGGGCCGAGCAGGATCAGGCGACCATCGCCTTCACCAATGCTGTCAATATCGGCATCGTCACTGCCTATAACGACATGCTTTCGGCGCATCAGCCCTATGGCCGTTATCCAGAGGCGATGAAGATATATGCCCGCGAAGTCGGCGCGACGGCGCAGGTCGCGGGCGGGGTTCCAGCCATGTGCGATGGCGTGACCCAGGGGCAGGACGCGATGGAGATGTCGCTGTTCAGCCGCGATGCCATCGCCATGGGCACTGCCATCGCGCTGAGCCATGCGATGTTCGATGGCATGGCGCTGCTGGGCATTTGCGACAAGATCGTCCCCGGCCTGCTGATGGGCGCGCTGCGCTTTGGCCACCTGCCTGCGGTCTTCGTACCAGCAGGTCCGATGCCGACGGGGCAAGGCAACCGCGAGAAGCAGAAGATCCGCCAGCTCTATGCCGAAGGCAAGGCGACCCGCGAGGACCTGCTAAAGAGCGAGATGGCGAGCTATCATTCGCCCGGCACCTGCACCTTCTATGGCACGGCCAACTCCAACCAGATGATGATGGAGATGATGGGCCTGCACGTGCCCGGCTCCGCCTTCGTCCAGCCCAACACGCCGCTGCGTTCCGCGCTGACCCGCAATGCCGTACACCGGGTTGCGGGCATGTCGAAGAAGGGGGCCGACTATCGCCCGCTCGGGCAGGTGGTCGACGAAAAGGCCATCGTCAACGCGGCGGTCGGCCTGCTGGCGACGGGCGGCTCGACCAACCACGCGATCCACCTGCCGGCCATGGCCCGCGCCGCCGGCGTGGTGATCGACTGGCAGGATCTGGACGAGCTCTCCGCCGCCGTGCCGCTGATCGCGCGGGTCTATCCCAACGGCTCGGGCGACGTGAACCACTTCCACGCCGCCGGCGGCATGGGCTATGTCATCCGCGAGCTGATCGGCTCGGGGCTGGCCCACGCCGATATCCTGACCGTCGCGGAAGGGGGCTTCAAGGCCTACACCGAAGAACCGTTCCTCGACGGCGAGGCACTGGCATGGCGTCCCTCACCCGAGACGAGCGGTGATCCGGACATGCTGGCGACTGTCGCCCAGCCTTTCCTGCCCGATGGCGGCATGCGGCTGGTGCAGGGCAACCTTGGCCGCGGCACGTTCAAGAGCAGCGCGGTTGATCCCGCCCGCTGGACCATCGAGGCGCCGGCGCGCGTGTTCGACGATCAGGAATCGGTGCAGGCCGCGTTCAAGGCTGGCGAGCTTGACCGCGACGTGGTCGTCGTCGTCCGCTTCCAGGGGCCGCGCGCCAATGGCATGCCCGAACTGCACAAGCTGACCCCGCCGCTCGGCGTGCTGCAGGATCGCGGACACAAGGTCGCGCTGGTGACTGACGGGCGCATGTCAGGCGCTTCAGGCAAGATCCCGGCGGCGATCCACGTGACGCCAGAGGCCTACAATGGCGGCCCGCTCGCCCTGCTGCGCGATGGCGACATGGTGCGCCTCTGCGCCCGCACCGGCTCGCTCGAGGTTCTGGCCGACCTTTCTGGACGCGAGCCGGCGCCGCTGCCTAGCCAGCCGCACGGGATGGGACGCGAACTGTTCGTGCTCATGCGCCAGCAGGCCGACGGGGCAGAGCAGGGTGCCAGCGCCATGCTGGCCGTCGCCGGACTCTA
>JBDLPS010000192.1:0-19188 GCA_039800965.1 Pseudomonadota bacterium
ATGAAGATGGTGTCGTCGCCGGAGATCGTGCCGACGACCTCCGGCCACTCGGCGCGGTCGATCGCCACCGCGACGCTGCCGGCCGCGCCGATCGTCGTCTTCACGACGGTCAGCGAGGGGCCGGCCGGTTTCACTTCGCGCACGAAACGCGAGATCGCCGCGAAATCCCCCTGCGCCCGCGCGACCTCGTCACCCGGCGGCAGATAGCGGCCCTGGGCCTTCAGGACGCCCAGTTCGCGCATGTCCCGGCTCACGGACGACTGCGTGACCTCGAAGCCGTCCGCCTTCAGCAGGTCGACCAGGTCTTCCTGCCGGCGCACGCGGGCGCCGCGCAGGATGCGCAGGATGGCGTTGCGGCGATCGGCGAGGTGGCGGTCCGTATGCATAAGAATCTAAATTCTATGCATAAAATTGCAACCGGTCAACCGGCTACTTCTGGATGGTGTAGACCAGGTCGGCGCTTCGGGCCTTGCCCGATTCGGTCTTGACGGTCCAGTGGTCGCCGAGCGTGTAGCGCAGCTTCACCGTGTTGATCGCTTCGGCCAGGCTGATGCCGTAGCTGACGTACAGCCGCGGCGAGAGGTACTTGCCCAGCACCAGCGAGGTCTCGTTGGCGGTATCGGACTCGATGCCGACATCCTGTATGCCGACGCGGCTGCCGATCTGCTGCGCGATGATCGCCCCGCCCTGCGCAAGGGCCTCGTTGCGCGCAGCCCCCTGGCGCGCGCCGTTCTGGACGCTGTCCAGGGAGCCGCCGGCGAGGATCAGCGACACGATCTGCGACTGGGGGATCGCCGGCTCCGAGAAGAAGGTCATGCGCGGGGCGCGGAGGCTGCCACGCACGTTCACGCCCGCGGTGACGTCGGGGAACACCTTCTGGGCGCGCAGGTCCACGGCCGGGTCGTTCAGCGGCCCGTTGCTGAAGATCAGCCGCCCCCGCGCGATGTCGAGCATGCGGCCGAAGGCGGCGTACTTGCCGTCCGCAACGGACAGTTCGCCGGTGCCATGGCTGGCCTGCAGTTCGTCCGTGTGCGTGCGGATGCTGCCGGTGATGCGTCCCTTGAGCCCGTGGCTCTCGAGCGTCACCTTGTCGCCCAGCGATACCGCCACGTCGCTGGTCACCTGCCAGGGGCGCTGGCGTTGCGTCGCCGGCAGCCCCGCCACGACTTCGTCGCCGGAAGACAGCACGGCATTGGTGATGGTGACCGGTTCGAGCGAGGCCTGCGGGATCCGCACTTCGCCGGCGACGTCGATGCGGTTGCCGTCGATGCGGAAATCCAGCCGCGGCGAGGCGACCACCCGCGCTTCCGGCACGTCGACCACCCGCAGGTTCTCGCCTTCCAGGTGCATCGCCCCGTAGGGCCGCCGGTCCCGCCATTCGAGCTTGCCGCTGGCGCGACCCGTGCCTTCGCCCGCCCGCGTGCTGCCGGAGAATTCCAGCCCGCGCCCGTCGAGGCGCGCGTCGAGGCTGATGTCCCGCAGGGCCAGGTTCACGGCATAGAGGTCCACTTCGCCTTTGCGCAGCTGCAGCGAGCCATCAAGCTCCGGCGCGCCGAGGGTGCCGTCGACGCGTGCCGTGGCCGTCAAACGGCCGGCCGAGCGGTCCAGGCCCGGCACGTAGGCATCGAGCAGGTTCAGGCCATCGGTCTCCAGCGCGAAATCCCCGTGCACCGGGTGCTCGCGCCAGCTGCCCCCGGTGCGCCGTCCAGCCAGTTGCCCGTGCAGGTTGCCGGCGTTGCCGGCATCGAGCCCGACCCGCAGTGTGAAATCCTCCGCGGTCGCCAGGGCATCCACGCTGCCGCTGCCGAAAGCCAGCCGCTCTTCGCGGTCCTTGGTGAGGTGGTGGCGCAGGAGCGCATCCGCGAGCGTGGCCTGCAGCTGGGCGGTGGGGGCCTGGCCGGCCGCTCCGTGCAGCGTGAGCCGTGCATCGATCGTGCCCTCGTAGTCGATGTCCTGCGACAGCCCGGCTGTCAGGGTCCGCAGGGGCAACTGGTGCGCCTCGAGGTTCGCGTTCCAGATGCCTGCCTTGCTGTCCGCCGCGGCGCAGACCCGTTCGCTCTTTCCCTTGAGGCAGAACGGCGCGGCCAGAAGGCCGCCGGTGCCGAATTCCAGCGGTCTCTGGGACTCCAGCGTCAGGCGCAGGGCACCTCCGTCGTTGGCGTCGAAGTCGCGCAGGCTGCCGTGCCATTGGCCTTCGCGGAACCCGCCATGCGCGCCGAGCGATACCTGCAGCCCGCTGGCATTGACGATGACGAGCAGCGAGTTGTCTTCCGCGCGCCCGTCCAGTTCCACCTCTGCGGTATCGACGAGCCGGGCGCCGAAACGCAGGTCCCGCATCCGCAGGCGTCCCATGGTCGCGCCGCCCGGGCGCAGGTCGATGTCCACGTCGGCGTCGAGGCTGCGCAGCGCCGCCCGGCCGAGCGCGAAGCCCGAGCCTTGCGCACGAAGCCCCAGCACCGGGGCCTTGGCCGTGCCCGATAGGCTGCCCCGCGCGACCAGCCGGCCGCGTGCCTCGGGCGACAGCAGGCCGAGGTCGTCTGCGGTGATGCCGAAGCGCAGGTCACGCTGCAGGCCGTAGCGGCCGTCGGCGGTGAGGCGGGTGCGGCCAAGCCGCATGTCCAGGCCCTTGATGCGCCATTCCTCGCCGCGTCGGTTGATCTGGCCCTGGCCGCTGGCGGCCGCCCCCCGGACCGTGCCGGAAAGCCGGTCGAGCGTGATGTCGAAATCGCCCGACGCATCGAACCGGCGACCGGCTGCGTTGAAGTCGAGTCCGATGCGGCCCGGGAGATCGGCACGCCAGTGCCGCAGATCGATATCGCGAGCCGTGCCGCCGATCGACCAGGCGCGTCCCGGCGACCAGGTGGCCGACCCGTGCAGGTCGAGGTGTCCGCCGAACGCCGCGACGTGCCCGCGCGTCATCTTGATGCCGCCGCCGTCGAGCAGGGCCTCGGCGTCGGTCTGCATCGGGGCGAAGCTGCCGAGGTCCATGTCGCCACTGGCCTCGAGGCGCCAGGGGCGGTCGCCGGCCAGTTGGTAACGGCCGTCCTTGCTGCGGATAACCGGGTCCGCGCCGCGCAGGGGCCAGCGGAACTCCTGCCAGGTGCCGTCGAGCGCGAGCAGCGGCCGCTTTCCGGGCAACACGTCGACGGTGCCGCGCGTGGTCAGTCGCGCCGCAGAGGATCGGTGCGTGGCCCCTGCGCTGCGGATGGTGAGGCGCCGCTGCGCCACGAAGCCATCGAAGTCCACGTCGAACAGTCCGGCAGCGAAAGCCGGTGCCTCCGCGGTGCCGCGCGCGCTGAAGCCATTGCCGTTCCAGCCGATCGCCAGGTCGCCGGCCATCTTTCCGAGCAGTGAGCCGCCCCCGAAGGGCACGATGTCGAAGTCCTTCACCTTGGCCTTGCCGTCCAGGCGCCAGGCCTTGTTCATGTCGGCGAAGCGCGCCGATACCGAAGCGTGGAAGGGCGCGGTGATCGCCGCGGTGAAAGGCAGCGTGATGGTGTCCCCGTCGAAGCTGGCGGTCGCCGTCCACAGTGGCTGGCCCGGCAGTTGCCATGCCGCTCCGGCCTGGCCCGCGTAGCGGAGGGGGTCCTTCGCCAGCAGCCGCCCGTCCGTGGTCACGTGCAGCGTCGGCATGTCGAAGGCGCCACGATGGATGCGCACCTGCGACGGATATACCGATCCTGCGGCATCGAGCTGTGTCGCTTCGAGCCGCGTCCCGTTCGGTACCACGAGCGTGCCGCGTGACACGCGCACCGCGTCGGCGTGGATGCGCATCAGCGGCGGCAGGAAATGCGGCTTCCAGGGCAGCTTGTTGTCGGGCACGCGCGGTACTTCGATCAACAGGGTGTCGATGCGCAGGTCTGTGACGCGGATCGTCTGCCACAGGAGCGGCGCGAGCCGCAGCCGCCCGTCGATGCCGGTGAAATGCAGATGGACGCGACGGTGGCGGATGTCGAGCACGTCGATGTGGGCACCCCGCGCCAGCGTGCCGGACACGCCCTCGAGCCGCAGCGTGACCGGTCCGATCCGGCCGAGCCGCGCGGCCAGCATCTGCAGGCCCCGCTCCGTTCCCGCCACGAACAGCAGCAGTGCCGCCGGGGTGAGCAGCAGCAGCGCGAGCAGGGCGAAGTGGATGCGGCGCCGTCGCGTCATAGCTTGGGCGAGATGTTGAGGTGCAGGCGCGGGCTGCCGGATTCGGACAGCGGCTTGGCGATGTCCAGCCCGATCGACACCACCGGCAGGCGGTAGCGCAGGCCGATGCCTGCCGACCAGGCCAGCCGGTCACCGAAGCGGTTGAAGGCGTTGCCGGCATCGAAGAAAGTCGCCACCGCGAAGTTGCGTGGCAGGTCGCGCACGAGTTCCGCGCTGCCGACGAGCAGGTGGCGTCCACCCACGTTGATCTGGCCTGCCGCGTAGAGCGGGTTGCCGCCTGCGTCCAGCTGCACCAGCCCCGCCGCGTTGCGCTGGAAAGTCTGTACGTCGCGCTTGGGCGAGAGCGAATTGAAGGCGAAGCCGCGCACGCTGCGGTCGCCGCCGGCGAAGAAGCGGTAGATGCCGGGCAGGTCCTCGAAGTTGCTGGTGAGGCTGGCGCCGAGTTCGCCGCGGACCAGCACGTGCCAGCGGTCGCGGACATCGAACACCCGCTCGCCCTGCAGATGCAGGCGCAGGAAATCCGATGTCGAACCGAGAACATGCGTCGAGCCGACCAGTTCGGCATGGAAGCCGCGCGTGAACAGCGTCTCGCCGAGGTACCCCTCCGGCACCGACGTGAAGCTGATGCCGGGCAGCAGCAGGTTGCTGGTGTTCCGCTGCACGCCGCCGTTCTGCAGGGTTTCCGTCGCTGCCGCGGACTTGGTCGTCGTGTTCGTCATGGCCAGCGACAGCACGCGCTGCCAGCTGCCGCTGACGCGCGTGATGGACGGCGTGAAGGACAGTTCGTAGGTATTGAGGTCGCTGATCTGCTCGGTGCGGTTCGTCAGCTGCATCGAGAACTTCTCGATCGCGGGGTCGCCGATCGGGATGTCGTAGCGTGAGTCCACGCGCCGCGTGATCGTCGAGGCCTTCACGTCGAGACGGAAGCGGTGGCCGCGTTCGTTGATGCGCGGGTCGCTCCAGCTGAAGGTCCCGCGGGGACCGGTGTCGGTGCCGTAGCCGCCGCCGATCTGGAACTGGCGCCGGCCTTTTTCCGCGCTGATGCGGACCGGCACGCTGAGCGTCCGGGGGTCGCGTTCGAGGGGCAGGACCTCGACGGTGGCGAAGTAAAGGCTGTCGTCCAGGGCGAACTGCGTGCGCAGCAGTTGCGCGGCGTTGTACGGATCGCCCTCCTTGAAGCGCATGAAGCGGCGCATCAGTTCCGGTCGTATCACCGATTGCTCGATCCGTATCTCGCCGAAACGGTAGCGCTCCCCCGTCACCAGCCGCAGCCGCACGTCGGCGCGATGCGTCACCGGGTCGACGCGCAGTTCGTTTTCCGCGAGGTGTGCGTCCAGGTAGCCATGGGATGCGGCGATGCGCAGCAGGTCGCCCTTGGCCTGCTCGTAGTTGCCATGGTTGAGCCGTTGCCCGCGGCGCAATCCGGCTGGGTCGCGCACGGCGTCGAAGGCGTCGTCGCCGATCCCGGGCCCTTCGATCACGATGGAGGTGGCGCCGATCAGCATCGGTTTGCCGGCGTCGATGCCGATGTGGATCCGCCAGTCGCCCTTGTCGCGCGGCGACTCGAGGTCCGCCTTGATGGCCGGCTCGTAGTAACCCAGCGGCTTGAGCGCCGAGCGGACTTCGTCATCGATCCGGTTGTAGAGGCGGGCGACGGTGTCGGCCTCGAGGTTGTCGCGGTCCTTGTAGCGCTCGACGCTCAGGAACGCGAGCACGTTGCGACGGGCTTCACCTTCGATGCCGTCCATCTCGACCCGGATGCCGGCCTGCAGCGATTGCGCGGCGAGCAGCAGCGGCAGGGCGGGCAGGAGGGAGGTCGGACGGCGGGGCACGTGCGTCATCCCTCCCCGAGCCAGGCCTCGATCAGCCTCCGGGAGATTGCTTCCGGTGGCGGCAGCAGGACGTCGCCGCGGCGGATTTCCTCGCGGGTGAACCAGCGCGCGTCCTCCAGTTCGTCGTCCTGGGTGCGGGGCGGGGCACCGTCGCCTTCGGCGGTGAAGCCGAGCATCAGGGAGGACGGGAAGGGCCAGGGCTGGGAGGAGTGGTAGTGCACCGTTCCGACGCCGACCCCGGTTTCCTCCCGTACTTCGCGGCGGACGGCATCCTCGAGCGATTCTCCCGGCTCCACGAAGCCGGCGATGGTCGAGTAGCGCCCGGGTGGCCAGCTGGGCTGGCGCCCCAGCAGGGCCCTGTCGCCGTGGCGGACGAGCACGATGATGGCGGGGTCGATGCGAGGGAAGGTTTCGCGGCCGCAGGCCGTGCAGGCCAGTGCGTGGCCGGCGCGCGTGGGCGTCGTGGGATGGCCGCAGCGGCCGCAATGACGGTGGTTGGCGCGCCAGACCGAGAGGCCTCGGGCGTAGGCGAGCAGCGCCGCCTCGTCCGCCGGCAGGTTTGCCGCCAGCGGGCGCAGTTCGGTGAAGCATTCGCCGACGCCGGCCGGCATGTCCTCGCCCTCGTCCTCGACCAGCACGCAGCGGGCGTCGCGGAACCAGCCCAGCAGCACCAGTCGCTGGTCGGGGATGCCGGCGAGGCGCGGATCGTCGCCGGCCAGCAGCGCTGCCCCCGTCGGTTCGCCGCGTTCGTCGGCGCGCAACAACACCGCCGTACCCCGCATGGCGATGTAGCGTGTGGCCGTGTCCGCCCGTGCCGCTGCCGCCCACCCTTCTTCGTAGCGCGCTTCGGCCCGGCGATCGACGTGGCTTCCGGAGAAATAATTGGGCGGACGGCTCATGCGCCCATCATAGCAACCGTCAGGCGTCCGCCTCCTCGCAGGCGTGGCAGCGCCGGCGCGGCGCCGCGCCGCGGTCGACGAGGATGAGGCCGTGGCAGGTGCCGCAAGGCGTCGCCGAGAGTTCGTCGCCCCGGGCGAGCGCCGTCACGAGGAAAACCGCGTGCTCGAAGCTGATGCGCGGCAGGGGCACCAGTTGCCGGTAGATCTCGAAGGCCTCGCAGAGCGCCGCGCCCCGCTGCACGCCCGGCAGCGTCCGCCGCGCGTCGGCAACGCGTGAAGCGGGCATCACGCCGAGCATGTAGCAGACGCTGGCCAGCACCGCCGCTTCCTGTCGCATCTGCGGCGTGCGCGTGAAGAACGCGATCTGCTGCGGCGACTTGCCCCGGTGCCGCACGATGCCTTCGGCGCCGTCCTCGACGACGTAGCTGCGGAAAAGCTTGCGGATGCGGTCGTCGGTGAGGCCGGTCCACTGGCGGATGGTGCTGGTGCGTGCCTCGTGCTGGATGAAGCGGAGCGCGAGGTCGAAGCGCAGCCTGTCACGGCTGTATCGGTCGTCTGAAACCCTCATTCTTTTTCTCCTTCCCTGACTGCTCAAAAAATGATCATTTGCAGATTTGGGAAAAATATCCCAAATTTGTGACTGGGTTGAAAGTCTCCGTGCGACCACTATGTCGTGCAACAAGGGAGGAACAGACCAGATGGCCAGACAGTCCCAGGGCACGGCGCGGCAGGGGTCCGCAGGTGAATGGTTTTCGGACCGCGCGCTCGATCCGCTGCGCGAGATCAACGGGCAATGCATCGATTTCCTCTGCGCGATGGCCGATCGCGGTGAGCGCGGCCTGGTCCTGCTGCAGGAGCTCGCGCCCCTGTGGCGCAGGCTGGGTCCCGATGCGCGCCGTCGGCTCGCCGAGTGTCCCTGCCTGCTGGTCGATGCCGGCTTCGGCGACGAGTTGCGATGGCGCCAGCTCGTCGAGCACCGCGTGGGCGAGCAACCGCGCGAATGGCGCAACGCCTGCCTCGGTGGCGAGCGCGGGCAATCCTTCGCGCGTCGCGTCGTCACCTACGGCTGGCACCTCGCGCGGGCCCACGGCTCGATCGCCCGGGTCGCGCTGGGCATGACGCCGGGAAGCATCGAGCGCATTGCATCGCTCGGCCTGCGCGACCTGGAATCCGCCGCCGACCTGTATCCGGGCTGGGTGCGCCCGCGCTGGGAGTCCCAGGTGCCGGTGTGGCGCCAGTTGCTGACGGCGGCCGCCAATGCCGACGAGGCGGCCCTGCAGCAGGCGGGACTGCGTGGCATCCAGCTGCTGGGGGCCGGGTCGCTCGCGCAGGTCGCGCGGTCCCGTCCTGTAGACTGAAGGGCATGCCACTCGAGCCCTTCCATCTCGCCATACCGGTCCATGACCTGGCGGTTGCCCGCGATTTCTATGGCCGTCGCATGGGGTGCCCCGAAGGCCGCAGTTCCGAGGTCTGGGTGGACTTCGACTTCTTCGGCCACCAGCTGGTCGCCCACCTCGACCCGACCCGCAAGGCGCACGAAGCGGGTTTCCGCAATGACGTGGATGGCCATGATGTGCCCATTCCCCATTTCGGCATCGTGCTGGGCTGGGAGAGATGGCAGGCGCTGGCGGATCGCCTGGCGGCGGAAGGCCAGCATTTCGAGCTTGCACCGGGAGTCCGCTTCGCCGGCCAGGTGGGCGAGCAGGCGACGATGTTCTTCTACGACCCGTCGGGTAACGCGCTGGAGTTCAAGGCCTTCAAGGACCCCTCGCGCCTGTTCGCGGTATGATTTGAAGATGACAACGACCGCACAGATCCTCTCCGACCTCACCGGCCTGCTTGGTGCCGATATCGTCCAGGCGGTCGACGCCACCTCGCTCGAGCGCCTGACGCACGATTACTGCGTGCATGGCAGCAAGGACGTCGGCATCCACGCCCTCGTCCTGCCGCGCGACACGGAGCAGGTGTCGAAGGCACTGAAGTACTGCAACGACCACGGCATCCCGGTCGTTCCCCAAGGGGGCATGACGGGCCTGTCGGGCGGCGCCGTGCCGCTGGGTCCCTGCGTCTGCATCTCGATGGAGCGCATGCGCCAGGTCATCGAACTGGACGTCGCCGCGTCGACGATCACCGTCGAGGCGGGCGTGGCGATGGAAACAGTGCAGAAGGCCGCCGACGCCGTGGACCTCTTCTTCCCGCTCGACCTGGGCGGTCGCGGCAGCTGCCAGATCGGCGGCAACCTGTCGACGAATGCCGGTGGCAACCGCGTGCTGCGCTTTGGCATGGCGCGCGACCTGGTGCTGGGCCTCGAGGCCGTGCTGGCCGACGGCACGGTGATCGATTCACTGCGCAAGGTGATGAAGAACAACACCGGCTACGACCTGCGGCAGCTGTTCATCGGCGCCGAGGGCACGCTGGGCATCATCACGAAGATCGTCCTCAAGCTTTACCCGAAGGCCAGGAGCGTCTGCACCGGCATCATGGCCGTCGACGACTACCCCGCCGTGCTGGACCTGCTCAAGCGCGCGCGCGGCGGCTTTGCCTCGCAGCTCACGGCCTACGAGGTGATGTGGCCGGACTTCTACAAGCTGGGCACCGTCGGCCTGGGCCGCAAGCCGCCGCTTGAGATCGGCGCTGGCGCCTACGTCCTCATCGAGACCATGGGCACCGATCCGGCCTCGGACCAGGAGCGTTTCGAGGCGGTGATCGGCGAAGCCATGGAGGCGGGCGTCGTGAAGGACGCGATCATCGCCCAGTCCCAGCGCGAGTCGACGATGCTCTGGGACGTGCGCGATTCACCGGGTGAATGGTCCAAGGGCGTGCACTGGCCGCAGCTGGGATTCGACGTCAGCGTCCCGACGGGCGAGATCGGCCCGCTGGCCGACGAGATCGGCGCGCTGCTGAAGTCGCGCTGGCCGCAGCTGCAGGTGGTGTTCTTCGGCCACGTGGCCGACGGCAACCTGCATGTTTCGGTGCGCATGTCGGGCCATGACGTCCCCGAGATCGACCTCGAGAACGCGGTGTACAGCCTGATGGAAAAGCGTCGCGGCTCGATCTCGGCCGAACATGGCATCGGCTCGCTGAAGCGGCCGTTCCTGCATTACTCCCGCAGCCCGGCGGAGCTGGCGCTGATGCGCGCCATCAAGCAGGCGATGGACCCCAAGGGGATCATGAACCCCGGCAAGATCATCTGACCGGGGCGGCCGCGCTACAGGAAATTCTGCGGCCAGATCATCGAGCGCCACATGTGCGCCGCCGGTGAATTGTCGAAGCCCAGCCCTTCCTCGGGCTGCCGGAAGTGCCGGCCGATGAGGTCCGTGAATTCGTCCGGATCGACGGCCCAGCCATCCTGGAAGCTGTAGATGTCGTAGATCGTGATCAGCCGCGAGGTCATATACCAGCGGTGGTTGCGGGCCTCGTCATGCGCCTTGCAGATGTATTCGGGCGGCTTGTAGTCCGGGCCGAAGAACTTGTTGTACGCGTCCGGATACTTGAAACCGGCCGCGTCGTCCGCGAAATAGCGCAGCGCCTGGTGGTACTTCACCGCCCAGGCGATCTCCTCGCTGACGTACGGCGCGATCATCTGGGCGCCCCAGTACCCATGGTCCACGCGCAGCAGCGCGCCGTTGGCGATGTCGTGCAGCAGGCAGGCGACGACGACTTTCTCGTCCTGCCCATCCTGCAGGGCGAGCTTCGCGCTCTGCAGCAGGTGCATGAAGGCGATGTCGCAGAAGCGGTAATGGAAGAAGTCCAGCAGCGTCGGCTTTTCCGGCATCACCGGCAGCTTCGGGTTCTGGCCCATCATGAACACCGCGCCCGTGTTCATCATGTTGGCAAGCAGTTCGCGTTCGGTCTTGTCCGGATCGTTGCCGACCATGGCGATCGGCGGCGGCATCACCATGCGTTCATGACCGGCCTGCGGGCATTCCGCTGCCGTCACGTATTTGCCGGGTTTGCGCGTCGGCGCGTTCATCGGGACTTTCATGCTCAATGTTCCTCGCGGCCTGCCGCGTCGGGCCGCGCGCCATAATGGCGGGCGAGCCAGGCGCAGACCATCAGCTGCATCTGGTGGAAGATCATCAGCGGCAGCACGACGGCGCCGACGTCGGCCGCGCCGAACAGTACGCGCGCCATCGGCACCCCGCTGACCAGGCTCTTTTTCGAGCCGCAGAGGACGATGGAGATCTCGTCCTCGATGCCAAAGCCCAGCGCCCGGGCAGCGTAGCGCGTCAGCAGGACGACCGCCGTCAGTAGAACTGCGGACACGGCGATGACCACGAGCAGCAGCGACAGCGGCACCTGCTGCCAGATGCCGCCGACAACCGCGGCCGAAAAGGCGCTGTAGATGGCCAGGACGACGGTGCTGCGGTCCGTGTAAGACAGCAGCGCCTTGTGGCGCGCGACCCATGCGCCGAGCCAGGGGCGCAGCAGGTGGCCCGCCGTGAACGGCAGCAGCAGCTGCACCACGATCTTCCAGACGCCCGAGAAGGACACCGCGCCCCCGTGGGCGTGGGCCAGGAAACCCATGATCACCGGGGTGAGCACGATGCCGATCAGGTTGGAGGCGGCCGCCGAGGCGACGGTGCCGGCCACGTTCCCGCGGGCGATCGACGTAAAGGCAATGGAAGACTGCACCGTCGAGGGAAGCGCGCAAAGGAAGAGTACGCCGGTCCACAGTGGGCCGGTGAGCAGCCCCGGCAGGGCCTTGGCCAGCAGCAGGCCGAGCAGAGGGAAGACCAGGAAGGTCGTCGCCAGGATCACCCCGTGCAGGCGCCAGTGGCCGAGCGCGGCGACGAGGTTTTCGCGGGGCAGGCGCGCGCCGTGCAGGAAGAAAAGCAGCACGACCGCCGCGGTGGCCACCGTACTGACGGCCCCGGCCGCTGCCCCGCTGACCGGCAGCAGGCTTGCCGTGATGACCGTGAGGATGAGGATCAGGAGGAAGGTGTCGGGGAGGAATTTGCGCACCCGGGGATCTTCCTTGTCCGCCCGTGGAGGCGTCAACCGCTGCCGGATCCTTTAGACTGCGGGACAATCATGCAAGCCCTATCCGTACGCGGTCTCACGAAGACCTACAAGATCGGCGTCCAGGCCCTCAAGGGGATCGACCTCGACGTCGAACAAGGCGATTTCTTCGCGCTGCTGGGCCCCAACGGCGCCGGCAAGACCACCCTGATCGGCATCGTCACCTCGCTGGTGACGAAGTCCGCGGGCCAGGTGACGGTCTTCGGACATGACATCGATTCGGAAATAGAGCGTGCGAAGGCCTGCATCGGCGTCGTGCCGCAGGAAATCAACTTCAACATGTTCGAGTCGCCCGAAACCATCGTCGTCAACCAGGCGGGTTTCTACGGCATCGAGCGCGAGCTCGCCCGCGAGCGGGCCGAGAAATACCTGAAGCAGCTGCAACTCTGGGAAAAGCGCAAGGCCATGGCGCGTTCGCTGTCGGGCGGCATGAAGCGCCGCCTGATGATCGCCCGCGCGCTGATGCACGAGCCGAAGCTCCTGATCCTCGACGAGCCGACGGCGGGGGTGGACATCGAGATCCGCCGTTCGATGTGGGACTTCCTGCGCGAGATCAACGAGCAGGGCACGACGATCATCCTGACGACGCATTACCTCGAGGAGGCGGAAAACCTCTGCCGCAACATCGCCATCATCAATGGCGGCAAGGTGATGGAGCGGGGTGGCATGGGCGACCTGCTGCGCAAGCTCCACACGGAAAGCTTCCTGCTGACGCTGCGTGACGGGATCGACGCGGCCCCGGCTCTGCCGGGCTATCGCCTGGAGCGGGTCGACCCGACGACGCTCGAAGTCGAGATCTCGAAGGACCAGAACCTCAACGACGTCTTCGCCGGCCTGTCCGCGCAGGGCCTGCACGTGCTGTCGATGCGCAACAAGGTCAACCGTCTGGAAGAGATGTTCATGCGTCTCGTGGAGAACCGTCCGGCATGAGCACCGCAGCATTGTCACTGTCGGCGATCCGCGCCGTCGGCTTCCGCACCATCGTCATCCGTGAATACAGCCGCATCATGCGCATCTGGGGGCAGACGCTCGTGCCCTCGGCCGTCACGTCGACGCTGTATTTCGTCATATTCGGCAGCCTGATCGGTCGTCGCGTCGGCGACATGGGCGGCTTCGACTACCGCGCCTACCTCGCGCCCGGTCTCATCATGATGTCGGTGATCACGAACTCCTATGGCAACGTCGTCTCGTCCTTCTTCGGGGCGAAGTTCGGCAAGCACATCGAAGAGTTGCTCGTTTCGCCGTTGCCGAACTGGATCATCGTCGCGGGCTATGTCTGCGGCGGGCTCATGCGCGGGCTGATGGTGGGGCTCGTGGTCACGGCCGTCGCGCTGGTGTTCACGCACCTGCACGTGCACCACGTCGGCATCATCATCGCGGCCGTCGTGCTGACCTCGGCCACCTTCGCGCTGGGCGGCTTCATCAATGCCGTGTTCGCGAAGAACTTCGACCAGGTGAATTTCATCCCGGCATTCGTGCTGACGCCGCTGACCTACTTCGGTGGCGTGTTCTATTCGGTCGACCTGCTGCCCGAATGGGCGCAGAAGGTGTCGATGGCGAACCCGATCCTGCACATGGTGAATGCCTTCCGCTATGGCTTCCTGGGCACCTCGGACGTGAACGTCATCGGCGCCTTCTCCATCATGGGCGGTTGCGTCGTCGTGCTTTTCGCCTGGGCGCTCGTCCTGATGAACCGGGGGACCGGCATCCGTGACTGACCTGAACTTCATCGGCCGCGTCTACGCGGCGGCGGACCGCAATGATTCTCTGGTCTGCGTCGGGCTCGATCCCGAGCCGGAGAAGTTTCCTGCCTCGCTGCAGGGGAATCCGCGTGCCATCTTCGAGTTCAACCGCCGCATCGTCGACGCGACTGCAGCTTATGCCTGCTGCTTCAAGCCGCAGTTCGCGCATTACGCCGCGCTGTCGGCCGAAGACCAATTGCTCGACACGATCCGCCACATCCACGAGGCGCATCCGGGCATCCCGGTGATCCTCGACTCCAAGCGCGGCGACATCGGCAACACGGCCGAGAAGTACGCGCAGGAAGCCTTCGTGCGCTACGGCGCGGATGCGGTCACCGTGAACCCCTACATGGGTGGCGACACGGTCGAGGCCTACCTCAAGTGGGCGGACCGCGGCGTCGTCGTGCTCTGTCGTACGTCGAACCCCGGCGCACGCGATTTCCAGGACCTTGTCATCGACGGCAAGCGGCTGTACCGCATCGTCGCCGAGCGCGTTGCGCAGCAGTGGAACGGCGCGGGCAATTGCCTGCTGGTGGTGGGTGCCACCTATCCGCAGGAGTTGGCGGAGATCCGTGCCGTGGTGGGTGACCTGCCGTTCCTCGTGCCGGGTATCGGCGCGCAGGGCGGTGACGTCGAAGCCGCCGTGAAGGCGGGCCGTACCGCCGACGGAAAGGGCCTGCTCGTGAATTCCTCGCGCGGCATCCTGTATGCCAGCAAGGGCGATGACTTCGCCGAGGCCGCCGGCGTCGCCGCGCGCACGCTGCGCGACGAGATCAACCGCTACCGTTGATACCGGCGGAGGCCCGCGACGGTCAATGCCGCGGATTCACTTCGATCGTGACGTGGCTCAGTTGCGGGATGCCGGCGAGGCGCGCTTTGTAGGTATCGGGTGATTGCGGCTGCGCGGCGTCGATAGACAGGATCAGCGCCTGATGCCCGGGCCCGACGCGCCAAAGGTGCATGTCCGTCACGCGATCCCCGCCCGATCCATCCTCGATCCGCTCGCGGATGAGTTTCAAGCGGTCGTGGTTGTCATGGGCGTCCAGCAGCGAACGGCTGGCCTCGCGCACGAGGCTGATCGCCCATTGCGCGATCACGATGGCGCCGACCACGCCGATCAACGGGTCCATCCAGGTCCAGCCGAGGTAACGCCCCGCCAGAAGGCCCGCGATCGCCAGTACGGACGTCAGCGCGTCCGCCAGCACGTGGACATAGGCCGCATGCAGGTTCGTGTCGCGCTGGTGGGCGCTGTCCTCTGCCTCGTGTTCGTGGTGATGCTGATGCCCGTCATCATGGTCATGGTCATGGTCATGGTCGTGACCGTGACCGTGGTGATGGTGGTGGTCGTCCTTCAGCAGCAGCGCGCTGACGAAGTTCACCAGCAGGCCGACCACGGCGATGAGCCCGGCCTGCTCGAAGCCTATCGCCAGCGGATTCAGCAGACGCTGGATCGACTCCCAGCAGATGAGCAGCGCAACCACGCCCAGCGTGACGGCGCTGGCGAAGCCGGCCAGTTCACCGACCTTGCCGGTGCCGAACGCGAAGGCTGGATCGTGGGCATGGCGCCTCGCATAGCGGTAGGCCAGCGCGGCGATCGTCAGCGCGGCGGCATGGGTCGCCATGTGCCAGCCGTCCGCGACCAGCGCCATCGAGCCGTAGAAAGTGCCACCGGCGATCTCGCCCACCATCATGGCTGTCGTCAGCGCGACGACGAGCCAGGTCCGGTGTTCGTTGCGCGCGTGGCGGGCGCCGAGGAAGGACTGCTGGCAACGGTGACCGGAATGAGGGTGTGTCATGCCACCGCATTCTGCATCAGTGCCAGCCCGTATGTGCCTGTGCCTGCCTGAGGGTCTCCTGCTGCGCTAGACTCCGGCATCCCCGGAGTGGTGACGGTGCGGCATGTCGGTGAAGCGGGCCCTGGTCGTCGATGATTCCAAATCGGCGCGCGCGTTCCTCGTGCGCCTGCTCGAGCGCGTGGACATCGAGGTCGACGTCGCGGAGTCGGCGGACGACGCGCTCGCCTACCTCGAATTGCACCGGCCCGACGTGGTCTTCATGGACCACCTCATGCCCGGCATGGATGGATTCCAGGGCCTGCAGGCGATCAAGCGCAATCCGCGCACGGCGGCGATACCCGTCTTCATGTACACCTCGCAGGAAGGGGAACTCTACGCGGGCCAGGCCCTCGCCCTGGGCGCTGCGGGCGTGTTGCCGAAGCAGCTTGATATGACGGACCTTGCGCGGATCCTGCGCGACGTGTCGTCAGCGCCTGCCGTGACGCCGGCTTCGTTGCTGGCCCAGGCCGTGCCGCGCATGAGTGCCATCGTCCCGGAACCCGAAGTGCCCGTCATGCCCGCGGCGCCGACCGTCCCGGCGGTGGTTTCGCCGCGGCGTCCGTCCCCGCCGAGGCCTGCGCCGGTCGCACCGCCACCGGTCCCGCCGCCGTCCGCCCCGAATGCCGAACTCGTCGCCTTGCGCGCCGAACTGCAGGACCTGCGCCGGATGATGGCGACCCGCCTCGAGGAGCAGTCGCGCCGCCTGACCGAGGACATCGTGCAGCTCGTCGGACAGGTCCAGCCCGCGGTGGCAGAGCCGGTGCCGCCGACCCGGGACTGGCGCGGCACCCTCTACGCCTTGCTGGCGACCGCCGCCGCGATCGCGCTGGCCGTGTTGTGGTTGCGCGGCGAGGTCGACCGGCGTTCGCTGGAGATGCAGGTCGCGCAGCTCTCTGCCACGCGCTCCGCGCTGGTGGCCGAGTCGCCGACCGCCTCGCCCGCGGAAGCCGCCCATGCCGCGGCGCTTCCGGGCTCGCCGGTGGTGTTGCCCGTTCCGTACGGCGAGCCACCGCTGTCCGGTGTGCGCGTCGAGCGCCTCAAGGAGCTGCTGGGTCAGCTTGCCGGCACCGGCTTCCAGGGCGTGGTGGACGTGCAGGCGTATCCCGGGCGCTTCTGCCTCAAGGCGGGCGCCACGGAGGTATACACCCTCGCGCCGGATGCAACGCCCGTCGCGCGCTGCGAATTCGCCGTCGCGGCCGGTGGCGAGGCGGCCCTGCGCGAGCACCCCCAGTTCGTCGCCATGGTCGAAGAGTTCCGCAAGTCGCATGGCGACGCGATCACCTTGTCGGTCACCAGCGGTCCGTCTGAACAGGTGCAGCGCCCTTATCCGGAGACCGGCCTGGGCGTCGCGACTGCCGCGGACTGGAATGTCGCGGCGGCGCAGAACAGCCGGGTGGAAATACGGTGGCGGTCGCGCAGTTGAGGCCTTTCAAGCCGTCGCGCTGGCTTCGAAACCGGCACTTCCAGTCCATCTATCCCAGCCTGCCCCTGCAGCGCGGGCTCATGCGGCGGCGTGCCGCGCCCTTGCTGGCGGCCAGTTCACCGCTGCTGCTCGAGTGTGGTGACGGCGTGCGCCTGCAGGCTTTCCACTCCGCGCCGCCGCGGCCCGACGGGCGCCTCGTCGTGCTGCTGCACGGCTGGGAAGGCAGCGCCGATGCGGCCTATATCCTCTCCATGGGACAGGATTTGTTCGCCGATGGTGCGGAGGTCGTCCGCCTGAACCTGCGTGACCACGGCGACACCCAGCACCTCAATCGCGGGCTCTTCCATTCCTGCCTGTTGCCCGAGGTGGCCGGTGCGGTGGCTGAAGTTGTCCGCCGGTTCCCCGGCAGGCAGTTGTGGCTGGTCGGTTTCTCGCTCGGTGGAAATTTCATGCTGCGGGTCGCGTCGTTGCCCGCGGCCCGTGGATTCGGTCTGCAGGGTGTCGTCGCCGTATCGCCGGTGCTGGATCCCGCGCGGGCGCTGGATGCGCTGGAGGAGGGATCGCCGGTCTACCGTCGCTACTTCGTCTGGAAGTGGTCCCGGTCCTTGCGCCGCAAGCAGGCGCTCTGGCCCGGGGCGCACGATTTCGGCGATCTCCTCCAGGGCGCCGGCCTGCGGCGCATGACGGCAGAACTGGTTGTCCGCAACACCGAGTACCAGCGGGTCGAGGATTACCTGCAGGGCTATTCGATCACGGGCGCGCGTCTTGAAACGCTGGCGGCGCCTGCCGTGATCCTTGCTGCCCAGGATGATCCGATTATTCCGGCCGAGGATCTCGCACGCTTGGCGCACGGACCTCGGCTTCGGGTACATGTCACGCCTCACGGTGGGCATACAGGATTCCTCGAGCGTCTGGGCCGGCCGTCGTGGGCCAACCATTTCGTGCTCGCGGTCCTGTCGCGCGCGAAGGCCGAAGTGCGCCCGCACGGCGGCCGCCCTGATTAGAATCGCCCGAAAGCCGTCCCCGAGGACCGACCATGATCTTCCATCGAGTCCGTAACCTTCCTGTGCTGGCTGCGATGCTGGCCACGCTGGTTCTCGCCGGCTGCAGCCGCGAGACCGAGGACTGGCGCAGCACGCAGGCTGCGGATACCACGACGTCCTACGAACTGTTCCTTCACCAGTACCCGCGCAGCGCGCACGTGAACGAGGCGAACCTGCGGCTGGCGCAACTGGCCGAGGACGAGGCCTGGCAGGGTGCGGCCGCTACCGACACGCAGGAGGGCTACCAGCAGTTCCTCGGCCGTTATCCGGAAGGGAAGTGGGCCCAGGAGGCCCGCGTGCGTGTCGAGAACTTCTCGCTGGCAACTCCCCCGGCTGCCGTGCCGGCGCCCGAGCAGGTCTCCGTGCCTGACACCCCGCCCGCTGCCGTCGCCCCGCCTGTTCCAGCGCCGAAGGCGGAGCGGAAGTCCGAGCCGCGGCCCCAGTCGGACAAACCGAAGCCGGTCGCCGCCAGGAAAAAGGCCGCGGTTGCCGAAAGGGCGGTCCGGTCCGGTGTCGGGGCGCAGCTCGGCGCCTTCTCGTCGCAGGAAAAGGCGGACGAGGAATGGGTGCGCCTCAGTCGCGAGTTCAAGCGCGAACTGGGTGGCTTGAAACACCAGATTCAGGCGGGTGGATCACCCGCGCTCTTCCGCCTGCGCGTGCCGACCGCCGGGGCATCCGCGGCGCGCAAGCTTTGCAGTGCGCTCAAGGCCCGGCACGAGGTCTGCGTCGTCTACCGCCCCTGAGCCGGGCTTGAACCGCGCACGGCCTTACTCGCAGAGGCTCTCGAGATAGCCCTGTGCCACGGGCGACAGGCGCTTCATCGCAAGCTGGCGCGCGCGGGGGGCGTCCACGATGGCTTCCAGCGGACCGGATACCATCATGCTGCGGATCTCCGGGTCCTTCTTGGACTCCCGGGCCATCTTGTTCAGGACGGTGAAGCCGCGGTTGATCTTGTCCCGCGGGGTTTGCCGGCGCTCGATCGAACGGGCCAGGTACTGGCCAAACCGGCTGTAGAGGTAGTAGTCGTCGTTGCCCACATGAAAGCGGGCCTCGGCAAAAAAGTCGGGAAAATTCTTTTCGAGGTACTGGTTGACCCGCGTGAGACGGGGTCCAGGTTCGGATTCAGCCGACGATTTGCGATTTTTCATTAAAGTCGCCACACCTCCAAGGGGTCCTGACAACCATTTCTGGACGTCACGAGCGGCACCACACCTCGCAACGCGGGGCGAAAGTTAAGACC
>JBDLPS010000193.1:0-3133 GCA_039800965.1 Pseudomonadota bacterium
GCGCACGCGGTCATGCACGCGCTCGAGCGACTTCGCGATGACGACGTTGTCGAGCGTGTCGCGGGTGATCGAGATGGACTGCAGGATCGGGACGCCGGACGCCATGAGCGTGCCGAACGTACGGGCGAAGCGCGAGACCGAGACGATCTGCACGAAGGCGCCGACCTTGGGCAGGCGGAAGATGATGCGGTCGAAGAGCTCCTTGCCCTTCTCCGTCGACAGCCAGGTCTTCAGGCCGAAATACAGGCCGAAGACGAGGATCGGCGTGGCCCACCAGTAGACGGTGAGCAGCTTGGAGATGCCGACGACGAACTGGGTGAGCGGAGGCATCTGGGTCTTCTGGCCGTCGAGCAGTTTCTGGAAGGAAGGCACGACCTTCACCATCAGGATGTAGACGATGATGATGGCCACGGACATGACGACGCCCGGGTAGACCATCGCGGACTTCACCTTCTTCTGGATGCGCTCGGCCTTTTCGCGGAACTTCGCGAGACGGTCGAGGACCTTGTCGAGCACGCCGCCCGCTTCGCCGGCGCGGATCATGTTCACGAAGAGCTTATCGAAGACCTTCGGGTGGGCCTGGAGGGCTTCCGAGAGGTTGTTACCTTGCGAGACGCTCTCGGCCACGTTGGCGAGGATCGCCTTGAAGGCCGGGTTGCGCTCCTGCTTGGTGATGAGTTCGAGCGCGCGGAGCAACGGCAGGCCGGCGACGATGAGCGTGGCCAGCTGGCGGGTCATCACCGTGACGTCGTTCTGGCTGACCTTGGCGCCGAACGAGAAACCGCCCTTGGACGGGGCGGCGGGCGCCGCGGCGGGCTTGGCCGAACCGCCGTCGGCGGCGAGCGTGGTGACCATCAGACCCTTCGCCATGAGCTTCTGGCGGGCCTGTTCGTCGTTGGCGGCCTCGATCTTGCCGGAGGCCTGCGCCCCGTTGCGATCGATGGCGGTGTACTTGTATTCGGGCATGGGAGTGGTGGGGTGTTGTGAAGGTTAGGTGTACTTGAGGACTTCCTCGATGGAGGTATGGCCGTCGAAGATGCAGCGGAGGCCGTCCTCGCGGAGCGGGCGCATGCCGGATTCGATGGCCTTCTGCTTGAGGACCAGGGTCGGAGCCTTCTGGGTGATGAGCGAGCGGAGCTGGTCGTTGATCGTCATCAGCTCGAAGAGACCCTGACGGCCCTTGTAGCCCGAACGATTGCAGTCCGGACAGCCCTTGCCGAAGTAGAACTTCTTGTTGGCGATCTCGAGCGCGTCGACGTCGAGCATGTTGATGACGTCCTTGTCCGGCTCGTAGGCGGTGCGGCAGGTCTTGCACACGCGGCGGAGCAGACGCTGGGCGAGCACGCCTTCGAGCGAGGCCGAGATGAGGAACGGCTCGAGCCCCATGTCGATGAGTCGGGTGACGGCGCCGGGCGCGTCGTTGGTGTGGAGCGTGGAAAGCACGACGTGGCCGGTCAGGGACGCCTGCACGGCGATCTGCGCGGTCTCGAGATCTCGGATTTCACCGACCATGATGGTGTCCGGATCCTGTCGGAGGAACGAGCGGAGGGCGGCGGCGAAGGTCAGGCCGACCTGGTGGTTGATGGGCACCTGCATGATGCCTTCGACTTCGTATTCGACCGGATCCTCGGCGGTGAGGATCTTGACGTCCTCGGTGTTCACCTCGCGGAGCGCGGAGTACAAGGTGGTCGTCTTGCCGGAGCCGGTCGGGCCGGTGACGATGAAGATGCCGTTCGGGCGGCCGACCATCGCGCGGATGCCTTCCTTGATGTCGTCCTGCATCGAGAGCGCCTCGAGGCTCAGGTTGACCACGGTCTTGTCCAGGATTCGGAGCACCACGGACTCGCCGAACTGCGTCGGCAAGGTCGACACGCGGAGGTCGATCTGACGGCCGCTGATGGTGGTCTTGATGCGCCCGTCCTGCGGGACGCGGCGCTCGGCGATGTTGAGGGAGGACAGCACCTTGACGCGGGCGATGACGGCCGACGCGAGGTTCTTGGGCGGCGGCGCCATCTCGTAGAGCGAGCCGTCGATGCGCAGGCGGATGCGGAACTCGGTCTCGAAGGGCTCGAAATGGATGTCCGACGCCTTGGCCTTCACGCCTTCCTGGAGCACGAGGTCGACGAAGCGGATGATCGGAGCCTGGCTGGCCTGCTTGGTGACGTCCTCGTCGGTGACGGCGGCGGCGTCGACTTCGCCGAACTCGCCGAGCAGGTCCTCCATCGAGGCGGAAGTGGCTTCGCCGTAGACGCGCGTGACGCCGGCTTCGACCTGCGAAGGATCGGCGACCGCGAGCTCGATCTCGCGCTGCAGGATGAAGCTGAGCTCGTTGACGACGGAAGAGTTGAAGGGGTCCTTGGCGAGCAAGGTCAGCTTGCCGGCCTCGTCGGCGACGGGCAGGACGACGTACTTATGGGCCTGCGGCGCCTTGATGAGCTTGGTCAGGGCGTCGCCCGGATCGGCGGGGACGGCGGAGTAGAACTGGACGTGCAGGTGGTCGGCGATGGCCTGCAGGATCGTCGGACGGTCGGCGAGGCCGGCGTCCACGAGGCTGTCGCTGAACGACTTGCCGGTGGTCGCGTGGGACTCCCAGATCTCCTCGGCCTGGGCGGGCGTCACGAGGCCGGCCTCGAGGGCGATATCACGGATCACGTCACTATGGTCGTCGAACATGGGAATGGAGGGGGAAAGGGGTTGGGTGAGGGGTTAGCGGGCCGCGGGCCCGCCGCGCATGCGCTCGCGCATGGCTTCGGGGTTCTGGCAGTAATTGAAGACTTCCTCTTCGGACACGGCGCCTTGGAAGAAAAGGGCAAGCAGGTCGCTGTCCAAGGTGCGCATGCCGCGGGCGCCGCCGGTCTCGATGTCGCTGAGGAGCTGGTAGGTCTTGCCGTCGCGGATCTTCGCGCCGACGGCGTCCGTGCGGAGCATGATCTCGAACGCGGCGACGCGCTTGTCGTCCGTGGTGTGCAGCAGGCACTGCGAGATCACGGCGCTGAGGGAGGTCGAGAGCTGGGCGCGGATCTGGTCGCGGGCGGAGGCCGGGAAGGCGTCGATGATGCGGTCGATCGTGCGCGTGGCGCCGGAGGTGTGCAACGTGCCGAGCACGAGGTGGCCGGTCTCAGCGGCGGTGACG
>JBDLPS010000194.1:0-21343 GCA_039800965.1 Pseudomonadota bacterium
GCGTCGGGCACCGCATCGTCGTGGCGCAGGGAATGCCCGGGCAGGAGCTCGGGGACGAAGATCACGAACAGCGCGACGAGGATCAGCGCGCCGGTCAGTCGTTCTTTGATACGTGTTTCCACAGGGCGTCAGTATAGACCGAGCGTCTTCAATGCCGGAGAGACCGCGAGGAAGGAGCCGCACACGACGACGCGATCGCCGGGATGCGCCAGCGAACGCGCCAGGCGCATGCCGGCAGGGATGTCCCGTGCAAGGCGTGCCGCCTGGAAATGCGGCGAGCGACGGGCCAGTTCGGCGGCGGGCAGCCCGCGCGGCGCGTCGATGCCGCAGAGCACCCATTCATCGACGACCGGCGACAGCAGCCGGGCAATGGTGGCAACGTCCTTGTCACCCAGTATGCCGGTGACGAGCAGCGTGCGGCCCGCGACCGGGCGCGCATCGAGCGTGTGCGCGAGCACGCGGGCGGAATCCTCGTTGTGCGCCACATCGAGCACCCATTCCACCGCGCCCGGCAACACCTGGAAGCGACCGGGCACGCTCACGCCCGCGATGGCGGCAGAGACGGCGGCGGCGTCCAGCGCCACCGGCGGATCGAGCGCGAGCAGTGCGGCGATGGCGCCCGCGGCGTTGGCGTACTGCACGTCGCCCTGCAAGGACGGCGCGGGCAGATCGTCGAAGCGCCGGCCACCTGCGGCAAGGCCCCAACGTCTGCCGCGCACGGTGAAGTGGTAATCCCGCTGCGCCTTGATGACGCGCGCGCCGAGCTTGAGCGCCTCGTCCTCCACGCTGCCGATCATGCGCGGATCGGAGAGCACGGCGGGTCGGCCGGCGCGGAACACACCGGCCTTCTCGCGGCCGATCTGCGGCAGCGAATCCCCCAGCCAGTCGCGGTGGTCGAAGCCGATGGAGCAGACGATGGCCGCATGGGCGTCGACGATGTTCACCGCATCGAGCCGTCCGCCAAGCCCGACCTCCAGCACCGCGTGGTCCACGCGATGCCGGCGGAAAACATGCAGGGCGGCGAGCAGGTTGTATTCGAAGAACGTAAGCGTGATGTCGCCGCGGGCAGCATCGATTTCCTCGAAGGCGGCCAGCAGGTCTTCGTCCGCGGCCTCGGCACCGTCGATGCGGATGCGCTCGTTGTAACGGACGAGGTGCGGCGAGGTGAACGTACCGACGTGGTGGCCGGCCCCGCGCAGCAGCGCCGTGAGATAGGCGACGGTGGAACCCTTGCCGTTGGTGCCGGCGACGGTGATGACGCGGCAGGACGGCTGCAGCAGTTGCAGGCGCTGGGCGACGGTCCGCACCCGCTCGAGCGTGAGGTCGATGCCGGTGGAGTGGACGGTCTCCTGCAGCGCCAGCCATTCATCGAGGCTGCGGCGCGGGACGTTCATGGGTGCGGGATCAGGAGGCCCGTGCCGGCAGCTTCATCAGCACGCGAAGGATCTCGCCGACGCGCGCCCGCATCTCGCGACGATCCACGATCATGTCGATCGCGCCCTTCTCGAGCAGGAACTCGCTCGTCTGGAAGCCTTCCGGCAGCGTCTCGCGCACGGTCTGCGCGATGACGCGCGGCCCGGCGAAGCCGATCAGCGCACGCGGCTCGGCGATGTTGAGGTCACCCAGCATGGCAAGGCTGGCCGACACGCCACCGGTGGTGGGGTCGGTGAGCACGGAGATGTAGGGCAACTGCGCCTGGGCAAGGCGAGCCAGTGCGGAACTGGTCTTGGCCATCTGCATGAGCGACAGCAGCGCTTCCTGCATGCGCGCGCCGCCCGTGGCGGAGAAACAGACCAGCGCAGCCCGGTGCTCGATGCAGTGGTCCACGGCGCGACGGAAGCGCTCGCCGACCACCGAGCCCATCGAACCGCCCAGGAAGCTGAACTCGAAGGCGCAGGCAACGACTGGCGTGCCCTGCAGGGCGCCCGCCATGACGACCAGCGCATCCTTTTCGCCCGTGGCCTTCTGCGCGGCGACGAGGCGGTCCTTGTAGCGCTTGGAATCCTTGAACTTGAGCGGGTCCTCCGGCTGCACCCTGGTGGCGAGCTCGCGGGTGCTGCCCGGGTCGAGGAAACGCTGCAGGCGGTCCCGCGCACGGATGCGCATGTGGTATCCGCACTTGGGGCAGACGTGGATGGTGCGTTCGAGCTCGGCGCGGTAGAGCACCGCGTCGCAGGAGGTGCACTTGATCCACAGGCCCTCGGGAACGGAAGCCCGCTGGCGGCGCTCGGTCTTGATGCGCGAGGGACGGATCTTGTCAAACCACGACATGCGTCAACCCATGAGGTCGGCCGGACAACCGGCAGGTGCGTGCATCATATCGGAATCGTCGGGCAGCCCGAACCCGTCCGGATAGCGGGCCGACCAGAAGTAGAGCCCCTCGGCCGGCGCGGTGGCCGCGTTGAGCCGGCGATCGCGCGAGGCCAGCACCTCGGCGGCCCAGCCAGGGTCGCGGTCCCCCTGCCCTATCGCCGCCAGCGTACCGGCGATGTTGCGCACCATGTGGTGCAGGAAGGCATTCGCCCGCACCTCCATGCCGATGAAATCGCCGACGCGCCGCAACTGGAGGTCCATGAGGTGCCGGATGGGCGAATTGGCCTGGCATTCGGACGACCGGAAGGCGCTGAAGTCGTGCTCGCCCAGCAGGTGCGGCACGGCGTCCTGCATGCGCTGCACGTCGAGCGGGCGGTGGAAGAAGGCGACGCGACCGGACGCGAGGCCAGGGCGCGCGGAGCGGTTGAGGATGATGTAACGGTAGCAACGCCACTGTGCGGAATAGCGGGCATGGAAGTGGTCGGGGACTTCCTGCGCCCAACGCAGCGCGATCCCCGGCGGAAGATGCGTGTTGGCGCCGAGCACCCAGGAACGGGCGCTGCGACGGGCATCCGTATCGAAATGGGCGACCTGCCCGCGGGCATGCACTCCGGCATCGGTGCGTCCGGCGCCGACGATGGCGACGGGCGCATCGGCCACCCGCGCAAGCGCGGACTCCAGGCAGCCCTGCACGGTGGGCAGGTCGCGCTGGGTCTGCCAACCGGCAAGGCCCGGGCCGTCGTATTCGACGCCGACAGCGATCCGCGGCATCGGCCCGGATCAGCCCGGCAGCGTGTCGAGCAGGCGTTGTGCGTCCTGCTTCTGGGCGTCGCTGCCTTCGGCCAGCACTTCCTTGAGGATGCTGCGGGCACCGTCCGGATCACCCATGTCGACATAGGCCCGTGCGAGATCGAGCTTGGTACCGATGGAAGCCAGCGACGGCGGCTCAGCGCGATCCTGTGCGGGTGACTGCGGCGCCACCGTCGAGGGGGCGCCGACGGTCTCGGCATTGGCGTCGAGCAGCTGCCATTCGTCGTGCTTGTCGGCCACGGCCTTGTCGGCGGCGAGCCTGGACAGATCGGGCGCCGGCGCACGGACGGTATCGGCGATGCCACCGAGGATCTCGGTGACACCGGTGAGACCGAGCGACTTCTCGAGCTGCGAATCCTCGAGCGAAGGATGGTGCGCGGTATCGAGATTGCCGAGCGCGAGCCCCATGTCGTCGAAGGCAGCGAGTTCTTCGGTCTTCTCGCCCTGCGCGACAGCCGGTTGCGTCGGATGCAGCGAAGTCGAGAGGTCGAAGTCGATCAGGTGCTGGCCCTCGTCAAGGTCGTGGTCGACCGCGACGGCCGCAGGCGTGGCAGCCACCTGAAAGAGCGGCGATTCGGGCACCAACTGACGACCGAGAATGAGGATTTTTTCCCATTCACCCGGTTCGCCCTGCGCGCGCGTGCGGGAGAGGTCTTCGGCGAGAGTGAGGAATTCCGGCTTGTTGCCCGAGATGAAGAACACATCGAGCAGCTTGAGTTGCAGGTCGCGCCGGGCAGGCTCGCGCTGGATGGCCAGACGGATGAGGTCGGCAGCCTGGTCGTAGAGACCATAGGCCATGTGGAATTCCGCTTCGGCAAGCGGATCGGCAGGCGGCGCCGCGGCGGGCGCCGGGATCGGAGCAGCTGCCGGCGAAGGCGCAGGCGCCAGGACCGGCATTGCCGCGGTTTCCTCGACGAGGATCTTTTCGGCGGCCGCGGGCCGCATGACCCGCGGCAAGGGCTGGGTGAGCGTCAGTGCGTCATCCAGCCGACCGCCCTGGCCCTGCACGGGCGCCGGGGGCGGCGCGGCAGACACGACGGGCGCCGCGTCGTCGGCCGCGGCTTCGAGCGCCGAAGACAGGTCGAGGGCGTCTTCCCGACGGCGGCGCAGCGCGCGCAGTCCGAGGAAGGCAGCGGCCAGCACGGCAATTCCGCCCAGCAGGCCACCGAGGACAGAGGGCGAGCCCAGCACGGCAGCCAGGCCACCGGAGGCCGGCGCCTTGGCCGGCGAGGCTGCCGCAGCCTTGGCAGCGGGTCGGACTGCAGGCGTGGCGGCCTGGCGCTGCGCCTCGAGGTCGCGACGCGCCTGCGCCAGCTGGGACTCGAGCTCTGCCATGCGCTGTTGCATCTGCTGCGGCGTTTCGGACGCGGGCGGCACGGCGTCGGCGGGCCGCACGAGCTTGAGCTGCGGCGCGGCCTGCGGTGCGGCCTGCGGTGCGGCTTCCGGACGGCGGGGCTGGGCGGCGCCCTGCTCGCGCACCTGGCGGCGCACTTCGGCGAGCGCCTCGGCTGCACCGACAGCGGTGATGGCCGCGGGCTCCGGCAGGCGCAGGAGCGCACCGGAACGCAGGCGATTCATGCTGCCATCGAAGGCACCGGGGTTGGCCCGGAAGATGGCGACCATGGCCTGACGGCGAACATCCGGCTGCTCGCCGGCGATCCGCTCGGCAACCTGGGACAGCGTGTCGCCACCCTGCACGCGATAGCTGCGGGCGTCATCCGTTGAGGGACGCGCCGCCGCCTGCGACGGCACTGGCGCGGCAACGGGCGTCACCACCGGCGGCGGGACCACCGCCGCGGGTTGCGGCGCGGCCGCCTGCAAGGCCGGATGGACCGGCGGGTCGAGCAGGATGCTGTACTCGCGCACCTGGCTGCCGCTGCCCTGGGAGGCCTCGACCAGCACCGTCAGGAAAGGCTCCGTGACCGGCGACGACGAGCGCAGGCGCACCACGGTGCGACCATCCGCGGCCTTGGCGGTGCGCAGCGACAGGCGCGACAGGAACGCGGGGTAATCGATGCCCAGCCGGACGAAGGCGTCCTGCGAAGCCAGCCGGACACGCAGGCCGGAAAGGTCTTCCGACGCAGCGCCGAGGATCTCGATCTCGGCGTCGAGCGGCGCGTTGAGCGTGGAGCGGACCTGGATGTCGCCCAGCCCGAAGGCGAGCGCCGCACAGGGCACGGACGCCAGGATGCCGGCAACGGCCGCAAGGACTGGTTTGCGCATCAGGATCCCCCTCCGCCGGAAGTCTACAGGTACTCCCGCACGAGGATCTCAGCGATCTGGACACTGTTCGTCGCCGCGCCCTTGCGGATGTTGTCCGACACGACCCAGAGGTCGAGCCCGCGCTCGTGCGAGATGTCTTCGCGGATGCGCGACACGTAGGTGGTGTCGTTGCCCGAGGCGTCGGTGACGGCGGTGGCCTGGCCGCCGGGCTTGCGCTCGTCGACGACCTTCACGCCCGGCGCCTTCTCGAGCAGCGCTCGCGCCTCGTCGGCGGTGAGCTTGCGGCGCGTCTCGATGTGCACGGCCTCGGAGTGGCCGAAGAACACCGGCACGCGCACCGCGGTGGCGTTCACGCGGATGGTCTTGTCCTCGAGGATCTTCTGGGTTTCCCAGAACATCTTCATTTCTTCCTTCGTGTAGCCGTTGTCCTCGAACTTGTCGATCTGCGGCACGCAGTTGAAGGCGATCTGCTTCGCGATGACCTTGGCCTCGACGGGGCGGCCGTTGAGCAGCTCGCCCGACTGCGTGGCGAGTTCCTCGACGGCTTCCTTGCCGGCGCCGGAGACGGACTGGTAGGTGGCGACGTTGATGCGCTCGATGCCCGCCGCGTCGTGCAGGGGCTTGAGGGCCACCAGCATCTGGATCGTGGAGCAGTTCGGGTTCGCGATGATGCCGTGCTTGCGGTACTGCGCGATGGCATGCGGGTTCACTTCGGGCACGACCAGCGGGATCTCGTCGTGGTAGCGGAAGTGCGAGGTGTTGTCGATGACGACGCAGCCCGCCGCGGCCGCGATCGGCGCGTACTTGGCCGAGACATCGCCACCCGCCGAGAACAGGCCGATGTCGGCCTTGGAGAAGTCGAAGCCATCGACGTCGATGACGTCGTAGGTCTTGCCCTTGAAGGTGACCGTCTTGCCGAGCGAACGGCTGCTGGCGAGCGGATAGAGCTCGCTGATGGGGAAGTCGCGCTCTTCGAGCACGTTCAACATGGTGTCGCCGACGAGGCCCGTGGCACCCAGGACGGCCACTCTCCAACCCTTGCTCATCTCGGTTCTCTCACTGCAATTTTCAGGAATTCTGGTTCAGATCGCCGGCGTGGCTGGTGACACGTCGGCGTTTTGCGCCCGGTTGCGCAGGAAATGGTCGACCAGCACCAGCGCCATCATCGCCTCGCAGATCGGCACGGCACGCAGGCCGACGCAGGGATCGTGGCGTCCGGTGGTGACGACATCCACCGGCTCGCCGGCGAGGTTGATCGTGCGGCCGGGCACCTGGATGCTGGAGGTGGGCTTGAAGGTGGCGTGGACGATGACGTCCTGCCCCGACGAAATGCCACCGAGCACCCCGCCGGCATGGTTCGAGGCAAACCCCTGCGGCGTGAGCTCGTCGCGGTGCTCGCTGCCGCGCTGCGCGGCGGTGGCGACGCCGTCGCCGACCTCGACGGCCTTCACGGCGTTGATGCCCATCATCGCGTGGGCAAGGTCCGCATCGAGCCGGTCGAATACCGGCTCGCCAAGGCCCGCAGGCACGCCGCGCGCGACGACCGTGACCTTGGCACCGACCGAATCCTTGGCCTCGCGGATCTGCCAGAGGTAATCCTCGAGCTCCTGGACACGCGAAGGATCGGGGCAGAAGAACGGGTTGTCGTAGGCCGCGGCCGGATCCTTCGGATCGAGGACGAGAGGGCCCACCTGCCCGACGTAACCGGAGATCGTCACGCCGAGACGCGTGGCGAGGTATTTGCGGGCGATCGCGCCGGCCGCGACGCGCATGACGGTCTCGCGCGCGGAGGAACGGCCGCCGCCGCGATAGTCGCGCAGGCCGTATTTCTGCTGGTAGGTGTAGTCCGCGTGGCCGGGCCGGAAGCGGTCCTTGATCTTGTCGTAGTCGCGCGAACGGGCATCGGTGTTCTCGATGACCAGCCCGATGGGAGTCCCCGTGGTGACGCCTTCGAAGACGCCCGACATGATGCGGACGCTGTCTGGTTCCTTGCGCTGGCTGACGAACTTCGACACGCCGGTGCGTCGGCGGTCGATGTCGGCCTGCAGGTCGGCTTCGGTGAGCGGCAGGCCCGGCGGGCAGCCATCGATGATGCAGCCCAGCCCCGGACCATGGCTCTCGCCGAAGGTCGTGACGACGAAGGACTTGCCGAAACTGTTGCCGGACACGTGTACTCGAAGCCTCTCAAGCCATCCTGTGCAAATCCGCGGCGGTGATCAGGAACACACCGCCACCGCCGCGCGAGAACTCGAGCCAGACGAACGGCCAGTCGCGGAACTGCCGGCGCACCGTGGTTTCGGTGTTGCCCACCTCGACGACCAGGATGCCCGTCGGCGTGAGGAACCTGCGCGCGTCGCGCAGCAACACCCTGACGGCGTCCATGCCGTCGCGCCCCGAGCGCAGCGCTCCTTCCGGTTCGTGCGCATATTCCGCCGGCAAGCCCTTGAATTCTGACGTGCCGACGTAGGGCGGATTGCTCACGATGATATCGTAAGGCGGCCCTTTCAGGGCGCTGAAGTAGTCGGATTCGACCAGCCGCAGCCGCCGTTCGAGCCCGTAGGCCTTGCGGTTGATGCGGGCGACGGCCAGGGCGGCAGGCGAAATGTCCACCGCGTCCACCCTGGCCTCCGGGAAGGCCAGCGCACAGCCGATGGCGATGCACCCGGACCCCGTCCCGACGTCCAGGACCCGCCGGACCCTTGCGGGATCGACCCAGGGCTCGAACCGCGCCTCGATCAGCTCGGCGATCGGCGAACGGGGGATCAGGGCCCGTTCGTCCACGTACATCGGCAGGCCGCAGAACCAGATCCGGTTGGTGAGGTAGACGGCCGGGATCCGCTCCTTGATCCGGCGGGTGACCAACGCCTCGATCGCCAGGCGCTCGCGGGCCGGCGGGCGGCGCGCCAGGTCGGCCTCGGTGATGTCGCCCTCAAGGCCCAGCACATGGAAGACCAGCGCGGCGGCATCGTCGCGGGCGTTGTCGGTGCCGTGGCCATAATGAAGCCTGGCAGCCGCCAGGCGGCGCGTGGCGGTGCGCCAGAGTTCGCCGACCGTGGGCGCGGCGGGGCGGCGGGCCGGCCGCCTGTGGGATACTTCAGTCATGTCCTCGAAACGCTCCGTCGTATTCCTGGTCGCCGTGGCACTGGCGGCCGCACTGGGCGGCGCAGTCGTCGCCCGGCACCTCGGCCGCAGCCCGGCAGTCACCTTGCAGTCGGGCACCTATTTTGCCGAACCGCGGGCCATCAAGCCGTTCCGGCTCACCGACCAGGACGGCGCGGCTTTCGACAACGCGCGGTTCGCTGGCACGCCGACCCTGCTGTTCTTCGGCTTCACGCATTGCCCGGACGTCTGCCCGACGACCCTGGCCGTGCTCGCGGGCCTGGAACGGCGGGCACCCCTCCCCGGGCTGCGGACGGTGTTCGTCACCGTCGACCCGGAGCGCGACACGCCGGCGCTGCTGAAGCAGTACGTGGGCGCCTTCAGTGCCGGGCTGACCGGACTGCGGGGCGACGAAGCCGCCCTCGCCCCCCTGATGCACAGCCTCTCCGCCGTGAGCGCCGTGCAGAAGACGCCGGATGGCGGCTACTCGGTCGACCACTCTTCGGCACTGTATCTCATCGACGGCCATGGCAGGCTCGCCGCCGTCTTCACGCCCCCGTTCTCGGTGCCCGCGCTCGAGTCGGACCTGCGGGCAGCCGCGCGGGCCCTGGATCGCTAGATGGCCAGCTTCTTCGTCGGGATGCAGCACCTGCTGCCCCAGCACCTGCTCTCGCGCGGCGTCATGGGCGCCACGCGCGTGCGCGCCGGGTGGTTCAAGGACGCACTGATCGGTGCTTTCCTGAAAGGCTATTCGCCCGAGATGAGCGACGCCGCGGAACCGGACCCGCACGCCTACCCGAGCTTCAACGCGTTCTTCACGCGCGCCTTGCGTCCTGGCGCGCGTCCCGTCGCCGACGCGGCCGATGCGCTGGCAAGCCCCGTGGACGGCACGGTGAGCCAGGCCGGGCGCATCGAGGGCAGCCGGATCTTCCAGGCCAAGGGCCACCACTACAGCCTCGAGGCACTGCTCGCCGGCGCCGCGCCGGGCTGGGCGGAGGGCTTCCGCAATGGCAGCTTCGCGACGATCTACCTCGCGCCCTACAACTACCACCGCATCCACATGCCGATGGACGGTGTCCTGCGGGAAAGCTGGTACGTACCGGGCCGGCTGTTCAGCGTGAACGCCGAAACGGCCGCCGGCGTGCCCGGGCTCTTCGCACGCAATGAGCGCGTGGTCTGCCTGTTCGACGGACCGGCGGGCCCCTTCGCCGTGATCCTGGTGGGCGCGCTCTTCGTCGGCAGCATGGGAACGGTGTGGCATGGCGATGCGATCCCGCACCGGAGCGGGCGCGCGGAACGACTGGAACTCAACCCGACCGGCCATTCCCTGGCACTGGCAAAGGGCGATGAACTCGGTCGCTTCAACATGGGCTCGACCGTGATCCTGCTGTTCGGGCAGGACCGTGCGGAGCTGCTCTCGCGCTGCGTGAACGGCGAGACGGTGCGCATGGGCGAGGCCATCGGCCGCGTGCGCGCGGCGTGACCGAGGACTGGCGCCCGACCACGACGCCCGCCGCACTGACGCGGCGCGCACAGCTGATGGCGACGACGCGCGCGTTCTTCGCGGCGCGCGGCGTCATGGAAGTGGAAACACCCGCCGTCTGCGCGGCGGCGGCCACCGACCCGCAGATCGAATCCTTCGCGGTCCAGTCGCCGGATGGACGGACGCAGGGCTACCTGCACACCTCGCCGGAATACGCGATGAAGCGGCTGCTCGCGGCAGGCAGCGGCGATATCTACCAGCTGTGCAAGGTGTTCCGCGCCGGCGAACGCAGCGGGCTGCACAACAGCGAGTTCACGCTGCTGGAGTGGTATCGCCTCGGCTTCTCGCTGCAGGACCTGATGACGGAAACCGCGGCACTCGCCCGGACGCTGATGGCCCAGGACGGCAGCGCGCCGCGGGCAATCGCCTGCGTGAGCTATCGGGATGCGTTCCGGGACGCCTTGTCGCTGGATCCCTTCACCGCCTCCTTCGACCTGCTGTCGGCGCGCTGCGCCGCGCTCGGCCTCGATGCAGGCAGCCTCGCCACCGCCACGCGCGACGAACTGCTGGATTTCCTGGTGGCCACGCAGGTCGGGCCCGGACTGGGCCGCGGTGCGCTGTGCTGCCTGCACCACTACCCCGCTTCGCAGGCCGCTCTCGCACAGCTGGATCCGCAGGACCCGACGACGGCGCTGCGCTTCGAGCTCTATGCCGACGGCGTGGAACTGGCCAACGGATACGTCGAGCTCGGCGACGCGACCGAACAGGCGCGGCGCTTCACCGCGGACCGCGACGAGCGACTGCGTCGTGGCCTGACGCCACATGCCGGCGATCCACGGCTGCTGGCGGCGCTGGCGCAAGGGCTGCCGCCCTGTGCCGGCGTGGCGATGGGATTCGATCGGGTGGCCATGCTCGCGCTGGGCGAGACTCGTATCGAAGCGGTGCTGGGGATGCCCGCGGAAAGGGCCTGACGGACGCCAGGCCCCGGACGCCGCGCCTTACTTGGCGCGGCCGATGTACTCGCCGTTGCGCGTGTCGATCTTGAGGACTTCGCCCTCGTTGATGAACAGCGGGACGCGCACCACGGCGCCCGTCTCGAGCTTGGCCGGCTTCTGACCACCCTGCGCGGTGTCGCCCTTGAGGCCCGGATCGGTCTCGACGACCTTGAGGTCGATGTGGGCGGGCGGCGTCACGACCAGCGGCACGCCGTTCCACAGCGTGACGATGCAGCTGATGCCTTCCTTCATCCACTTCTCGTTGTCGCCGACCGCTTCCTTGCCGGCCGCGTACTGTTCGAAGTTGTCGGGCACCATGAAGTGGAAGAAGTCGCCGTCCGAGTACAGGTACTGCATGTCGGTGTCGACGACATCGGCCGCCTCGACCGAGTCACCCGACTTCCAGGTCTTCTCGACCGTGCGACCGGTCTTGAGGTTGCGCACGCGAACGCGGTTGAAGGCCTGGCCCTTGCCCGGCTTCACCATCTCGTTCTCGACGATGACGTAGGGATCCTTGTCGATGAGGATCTTGAGGCCCGACTTGAATTCGCTGGTGTTGTAGCTGCCCATGGGCGTGTTTCCGCGGCAGAATGCCGGTACATGAAAAAGGCCGCGTATGGTATCGAATAGCCTCCAAGACCGCCACCGCGACCTCCCCGCGACCTGGCAGCAGGAGCTGGCGGAGGCGATCACCGACCCGCAGGAACTGCTGGCGGCCGTCGGGCTGTCACCGGGGCAGTTCGCAGGGACGGACCTTGCCGCGCTCGAGGCCGCGGCGGCGACCTTCGCACTGCGCGTGCCACGACCGTTCGTCGCGCGCATGCGGCGCGGCGACCCTTCCGATCCCTTGCTGCGCCAGGTGCTGGCGTCGCCCGCGGAACTGCGCGAGGTCCCGGGCTTCACGCCGGATCCCCTGGACGAAGCAGCCGCACGTCGCGCCCCGGGACTGCTGCAGAAATACAGCGGACGGGCCTTGCTGGTGGCGACCGGCGCCTGTGCCGTGCATTGCCGCTACTGCTTCCGACGCGAATACGACTACGCGGGAGACAGCAGAGACGGCGCGCGCTGGGACGCGGCCTTCGAAACGCTGGCCGCGACGCCGGACATCGAGGAACTGATCCTCAGCGGTGGCGACCCACTGTCCCTGTCCAACGCGCGGCTCGCGGAACTCTTCCGCCGGGCCGCGGCGCTGCCGGGCCTGCGGCGCATCCGCATCCACAGCCGCAACCCGATCGTCCTGCCTTCGCGCGTGGACGGGGGGCTGGTCGACCTGCTGTCCGGGACGGGACTGCAGGTGGTGGTCGTGGTGCACTCAAACCATGCCGCGGAACTTGACGACGCCGTGCGGAGCGCGCTGCGCAGGCTGCGCCAGGCGGGCGTCACCCTGCTGAACCAGTCGGTCCTGCTGGCGGGAGTGAACGACGACGCCGACACGCTCGTCGCGCTATCGCGCGCCCTGTTCGAGGCCGGCGTGCTGCCCTACTACCTCCACGCCACGGACCCGATCCGCGGCACCGCGCATTTCTTCGTGGAGGAAGGCAAGGCCCGTGCGCTTGCACGAGCCATCGCGGCACGACTGCCGGGTTACCTCGTGCCACGGCTGGTGCGCGAGGAAGCCGGCGAGCCAGGCAAGACCCTGCTCCCGCTGCGCGACTGACCTACAATCGGGGCCCGTGAGCGCCAAAACCCCGCAAGAAGCCGCCGTTCCGCTGCTGGTCGTAAGCCCCGGCAGCGACACCGTGGAAGCCATCAATGGCCTGCTGCGCAGGGCCGGCGTTGCCGCGCACTGCACCTGGGTCGAAGGCGCGGCGGAGCTGCCCACCGCGCTGGCGGGCAACCCCGACACCACGCTGCTGCTTGTGGCGACGACGGACGACGACATCGGCCCCGTGGCAACGGCCCGCGACCAGGCCGCGCCCGACCTGCCGCTGGTGGTGGTGCGTACCCGGCTGGACGAAAACCAGCTCGAAGCGGATCTGGCGCGCGGCGCCTGCGACACCGTGAGCCTGGCGCGGCCTGCGCGCCTGCAGGCGGTGATCCAGCGCGAACTGCGTGCACGCCGCATCCAGGAGGCGCTGGATGCCACGCTGCGCACCGCGCAGGATTCGCGGCAACAACTCGACACGGTGCTGCGTCGGTCCAATGACGCGATCGCGCAGGTGCAGGAAGGCATCCTGATCGATGCGAACGGCAGCTGGCTCGAGATCCTGGGCTACGAAAGGGCGGAACAGATCGCCGGACAGCCCGTCATGGACCTGTTCGATCCCGCCTCCCAACCGACGCTGCGCGGCGCGCTCATTGCCTGCCAGGGCGGACGCTGGAGCGGACATGGCATCAACGTCGACGCGATCCGCGCCGACGGCAGCCGCTGCCCGCTCGAACTGAACCTCGCCGCCGGCGAACACGATGGCGAACCCAGCGTGCGGCTCGTGGTGCCGGCGCCGCGGCGGGAGGAACGCCACCTCGCCGACGACCTGAGCGCCGCAGTCCACCGCGACCCGCGCACGGGACTGCCTTACCGCCAGCCCCTGCTCGAATCCATCGCGGCGCGATTCGGCGCGCCGCTGCCCGGCGGCCGCCGGTTCCTGCTGTGCATCAGCCCGGATCATTTCACCGGGATCGAGCACGACCTCGGTGTACTCGGCAGCGACGATTTCGTACGCGCGCTGGCGCAACTGGTGAAATCGCAACTGCTGCCCAACGATCTGCTGGGGCACTACAGCGGCACGGGACTGATGGCGCTGCTCGAGCGTGGCACCGAGCGCGACGCGGAAGCCTGGGCCGAGCGACTGATCGACCGCGTCTCGCGCGAAGAACTCAGCTTCGACGGCAAGTCGGTCCGGGCCACGGTCACGGTGGGCCTCGCCTTCGTGCCCAACAGCACGCCGCGGCTCGACCCGGTCGCGCAGGATGCGCTGGACGCCGTGCGCCGCGGGCGCCTTGCGGGTGGCAACCAATTGTTCGCCTACAGCCGCGCAGAGAGCGATACGCGCGTGCAGAGCCACGACGTGGTGTGGATCAAGATCATCAAGGCGGCGCTGATGGAGGACCGCTTCCGGCTCGTGCAGCAGCCGATCGCGAGCCTGCAGGGGCACGATGCCGGCATGGCCGATGTGCTGGTGCGCATGCTGGACCCGAACGGAACCGAAGTGCTGCCGTCGGAGTTCCTGCCACCGGCGGAACGCAACGACCTGCTGAAGAACATCGACCGATGGGTGCTGTCAGCCGCGCTGCGACAGGCGGCGAACCGCGGAACGGGCTGCCTCTTCGTGCGCCTGTCCGGCGACAGCGTGGTGGACGCCACGCTGCTGCCGTGGCTGGACGCCCAGATCCAGGCGATCCAGGTGGACCCGGCCACGCTGTGCATCCAGATCACCGAGGAAGTGGCGCTGCGTCACCTGCAGGAAGTCCGTCGTCTGGCGACGGCGCTGCGCGAACGCCGACTGCGAGTGGCCCTCGAACATCTGGGCGTTGCAGAGGGAGCCGCCTCGCTGCTGGACCAGGTGCCGGCGGATTTCGCGAAGATCGACGGTTCGCTGATGCAGGGCCTGAAGGAAAACCGCGCCGCGCAGGACCGCATCGCCGAACTGGCGGCGGCCGCGCAGGAGCGCAACATTCCGACCATCGCAGAGCGCGTGGAGGACGCCAACACGATGGCCATCCTCTGGCAACTCGGCATCCATCACGTGCAGGGTTTCTTCCTGCAGCAACCCGAGGACGTGGTCCTCGCCGACGGCTGAACCGTCTCAGCGCCCCTTGCAGGCGCGCGCCAGCACGTCGGCCGTTTCCTCGGCGGACAGCGAGACCAGCTGCATCGTCACGTGCCGACCAGCCGCGTCGTACTGTTCTTCCTTGAGGGCCGTGGGGTCGATGCGATGCGCGGGACAGTTGGCTTCGGCGCGGATCAGGCCGAAGGGCACCCCCGCCGCATCCGGCCCGCTGCCTGCCTTGCGCGACTGCATCGACACGTAGACCACGCCGGCGTTGACCACGATGTGCGCGTCATCGAGGTACATGACACGATCGCCCGCACCCTCCGGCGTGATGCGAACCCATTCAGGCGGCACCACTTTCTTCGCGCAGCCCCCGAGCGCAAGCAGCGAAGCGACGACTACGGCGGCGTTGAACCTGTCCATGCGGAACTCCCGGGAAAACCTGGTCAGGGCAAGGTCAGCGCGACCAGCTCGCCGGGCTGGCCCTTCGCGCCGACGGCCACGACGATGTACTGGCGACCACCGACGGCATAGGTCATCGGCACGCCCGACTGGTTCGCCTGCAGCACGAATTCGTGCAGCACTTCGCCGGTCGCCTTGTCATGCGCACGCAGCTTGTTGCCGCCGCCGCCCGCGCGCCACAGGCCGCTGCCCTCGCCTGAGAACAGCAGCGTCTTCGTGACGAGCAGGCCCACCTGGTCGAAGGATCCGGTGCGCGGAATATCCAGCCCGGCGAGCGCCGGATTGTTGCGCGCCCACTCGGGCGTGTCGGCGTTGGGCACCATCCAGCGGTGCCGGCCGGTATTGAGGTCGATGGCCGTGATGCGGCCCCAGGGTGGCTTCACCAGCGGCAGACCTTCCGGCCCGCCGAGCGAGCCGTTCGGGAAGCCTTCGCCATAGGTGCCGATGTAGCGCATCTCCGACAGCTTTGGATCCGACTTCAGTCCGATCGGGCCCACGGTGGATATCGAACTGACGTAGAAGAGGCCTGTCTCCGGGTCGACGGCACCACCGGCCCAGTTCGCACCGCCCGACAGGTTCGGGCGGATCAAGGTGCCGAGGCTCTTGCCGTCGACGACCGAAGGCGGGATGAACAAAGGCCCATGCCGGTACTGACTGACGATCTCGCGCGCCTTCGCCTTGAGCGCCGGCGTGAAGTCGATGAGATCCTCGTCACGCAGGCCCTGCGGCTCGAAGGGTGCCGGCAAGCTCGGGAAAGGCTGCGTCTTCGCGGTACGTTCACCTGGCACGTCGGACTGCGGGACCGGACGCTCTTCGATCGGCCATACCGGCTTGCCGCTCACGCGATCGAACACGAAGGTGTGGCCGTGCTTGGTCACCTGCACGACCGCGGGAATCCTGCGACCCCCGACTGTGATGTCCACGAGCACCGGTGGCGCGGGCAGGTCGTAGTCCCAGAGATCGTGGTGGATGATCTGGTAATGCCAGACGCGCTTGCCGGTCCTGGCATCGACGCAGACCAGGCTGTCGGAAAACAGGTTGTCGCCCGGTCTATGGCCGCCGTAGAAATCATGCGTCGCGCCTTCGACAGGCAGGTAGACGAGCCCACGGGCGGCATCGGCGGTAAACGGCGTCCATACGCCGGTGTTGCCTGTGTAGCGCTCGCTGCCGTCGTCCCAGGTCTCGCTGCCCTCCTCGCCCGTCTGAGGCACGGTGTGGAAGCTCCAGCGCAGGGCGCCGGTACGCACGTCGAAGGCGCGGACCCAGCCGGGCACGGCAGCGGTCGTACGGGGCGCGCCGCCGGCAGCGAAGGCCACGCCGACGACGACCACGTCGCCGACGATGACGGGTGGTGAGCTCGAACCGGGCTGCGGCATGCCCGGATCATCGACGCGGGGCAGTCCCGGCTTGAGGTCGACGATGCCGTCCTTGCCGAAACCCGGCACGGGGCGCCCGGTCCTCGCGTCGAGCGCGACGAGCTGGAAACCCGGCGTGACGGTCAGCACCCGCGCCGCCTCGCCCTTCACCTCGCTGCGCCAGTAAGCGACGCCGCGGCCGGAACTGCGGCGCGGCGCGGCCAGGCCGCGCGCGCCCTCATCCAGGCGGTACATCCACAGTGTCTCGCCACTGGCGGCATCGAGCGCGACAACGCTGCGGCGGATGCCGGCGGTCGTGTAGAGCACGCCGTCCGCCATAAGCGGCGTCACGCGATAATAGAACTCGGGCGTAGGGCCATAGTTGTCGGACTTCCACCGCCAGGCCACCCGCAACTGCCTGACGTTGCCACGGTCGATCTGGGCCAGCGGCGAATAGCTGGTGCTGCCCGCATCGGCGCGGTTCGCGAGCCATTCGGTGTCGGGCGCGGGCGCGAAACCGGCCGTCGCGGACTTCTCGAAATCGGCGGGCACGGCCCAGCCGTTGGTGCGCAGGATGCGCCCGACGGCGGCGGTGTAGTCGCCGTGCGAGAGGCCACCGGGGTTCGTCGGCGGCATGCTGCCCTTCACGTAGAGGCGCAGCACCTCCGCCGGCACGCCCTCCCACTTCCTGCGGAACGCTTCATTGACGAGCGAGGGACCCGCCTCGCCCCCGCGCAGCTCGGGACCGTGGCAAGCCCCGCAGGTGCGCAGGTAGGCATCGTCGATGGCGGGCTGGGCTGCGCCGGCGCAGGTGGTTGCGGCGCAGAACAGCGCCCTCAGGAAGGTCTTCATGGCCCCAAGGCTAGCCGGACAGCATGCGCAAGTGCCAGATGTCGCGGCGACCCTTGGCAAGCAGTGGCTCCATCGCGGCAAGACCGGTGCGCCCGATGCTGGCCTCGAGGTGGCGCATCTCGACGAGCTTCGCCCGGACGTCGTCGTCCGGGGGCAGGTCGAAGCCTTCCTCGCGCATCAGCAGCATGCCCTTGGCCCGGATGGCCAGCTCGGTGTGCAGGCGCAGGTAGCACAGCATGTCAGCAAGGACCTCGCCGTCGAAACGACCGCGCAGCTCGCCAAGATAGAGGCCGATAGGGGAACCGGCAAAACGGCCGGAGTGCATGAGCGAGAGCACTTCCACGCCGGCATCGAGCCCGCCCCCAAGCCACCCCGCGACGGCGGACTCGCTGTGGCGGAAGGCCCAGCGCAACAGCAGGCCCAGCACGACACTTGTCAGCACGGCCTGCAGCACGGGCTGCAGCAGGAAATGATTGAACCCTGCATGGACTGCCACGGCGATGCACAGGCCGGGCAGGTAGTGCACGAGGCCGGCCTTGCCAGCGCGCTCGTCCAGCGACATCAGCATCATGCCGAAGACCGCCACCGTGCCGCCGTGCATGAAGGCGGTGCCGAAACCGCGGACGAACCACACGGGCAGGAACCCGTGCCCGGTATTGGCGAGGTAGAACACGTTCTCGAACAGCGCGAAACCGGCGCCGATGGCGAAGCCGAAGATCGCGGCGTCCGCGACGAAACCGATGCGGTGCGTGCGGAACAGAAGCACCAGCACCAGCGCCTTGGCACCCTCCTCGACCAGCGGCGCGAGCCAGCGCGAATAGAGCGCGAAAGGCAGGCCGGTGGCGCCGAGCAGGAAACCGTTGAGGTAATAACAGGCGCCGGCGACGAACGCGCCGCCAACGAGCACCACCAGCACCGTGCGCAGCGGCGCGAGCTTGTAGCTGTCGAACCAGATCAGCGCCAGCAGGAAGGCCACCACAGGCACGAGGCCCAGGGCGGCGTGGAACAGCAGGCTGCCCGTCATGGCATCACTTGCCGAGGATCTTCAGCGACAGCATCCATTCGTCACGCCCCTCACCACCCATGCCGCGCGCGTAACCGGCGGACAGCGTCATCGGCAAGCCGTGGTTGACGAGGAACGTGAGATCCGCCTGCGCGCCGACGTTGCGCCGCCGCTGCTCGAAACGCGCACTTCCCGGATCCGTGACGAGCAGGCTGCCGAACAGCACCGGCCGGAGGTACCCCAGATAGAACGCGGGCGTGCCGACGGCATCGAAACGGATGGCGGGCAGGTCGAGCTCCAGCATCGCGCGGCCATAGCTCTGGCCGCTCAACTGGTCGATGCGGAAGCCGGGGAAGCTGTCGGAGTTCCGGTACCGCTGGACGGCGCCGTTGTCGACGTAGTTGTTCTTGAAGGCGCCGAAATAGAAGTTGGCGAGGTTGCTCGCACGGTCGCCGCTGCGGACGCCACCCGACGTACGCAGCCACAACGAGGTGTGCGGCACCGGCAACGGCATGCCCGCATCGAAGGCGCCCTGGAGGCCGAGCGACGTCACACCACCCCCGTTCTCGATGGACGGCGTGACCGACCACTGGACACCACGCTCGGCATCGACGGCGTTGGCCGAACTGCGTGTATTGGAGCCGGCGATGCTGAACTGCAGCGACCGCAGCGTGCTGGCTGAAGCGCGCACGTTCTGGTTGCCCGGGGCGGTAGTCAGGCCCGTGTAGAGGCCGAAGTCCGCGCTGAAATCGACCTGCCGAGGCGGGTCCAGCACGAGCACCTTGGAGTAGCCGAGCAGGAAGGCATCGCCGGCGAGGCCGCGCTTCGTCGGGCCGAACAGGTCGTAGAAACTCGCCCCGTTGTGCTGCAGGCCGACGTACCAGTTGAGGTTCTGGTAATCGATGCGCGCGTGTACGCGTTCCTTCGCCGGGAGGCCGTTGTCGGGGCTGACGGACACCGCGCCGCTCACGCCGTGCAGGCCCATCGGATCACCACGCTCGAAGAACCAGCCGACAGCAAGCGAATCCCGGTAGCCCTCGACGAAGGGATAACGGCCCAGGCCCACCATGCGCTCCTGCGGCCGGTATTTGCCGCGCGCCGTGACGACCTTGTCGAGGTCGACGCGGTCCGGCGAACCCGCGCCCCAGCTGCGCACCACCGGATGGCGACGGGCAAGCTCCGCCCCCATCAATTCGATGGTGCCGAGATCATCCACCGGCCGTGCATCGACGACGACGGGGCGGAAACCCGTGCCGGTGTACTCGAGCGCGAGCAGCGACCCGTCGGCGCGGGGCAAGGGACGGAAGAGCCCTGTCTCCGCGTTGGTGAGCGCGGTGACCTCGCCGGTGGCGATGTCATAGCGGAACAGGTTGGAGACGCCGGTGTAGTAGGTGCTGCCGACGAGCGAGTTGCCATCGGGCGAGAAGACAAAACCCTCGGGAATGGCCTGGCCGAAATCGAACTGCTTCACCGGATCGAGGCGGCCCGCCACGACATCCTGCACGCGGAACAGCTGCTGCGTGGCCTTGCCGCTGACCTCGATCACCGACGCCGTGAGCCACTGGCCGTCGGCGGAAATATCGAGGTGCTGCAGGTCACGCCCGTAAGGCAGGCGCAGCAGGGCCTCGACCTTGTCGTAAGGCGCTGCCAGGCGCACCAGGCTGGTCAGGCCATGCTCCTGGCGCAGGCCGAACAGCGCGTGGTCGGAGGGATTCACGACGATGTCCCCGATGCGCGCCTCGTGCTGCAGGCGGCGCGACCTGCCGGTGGCAAGATCCAGCGCCATCAGGCTGCGATGCCGGGTGTTCTCGGTGGTGTAGAAAAACGTGCGTGTCGCCGCGTCGAACGCGGCGCTGGTGACGGACCACTTCAACGGACCCGTGATCTCGGCCAGCTTGCGTTCGCGACCATCCGTGGGCGACAGCATGCCGACGTGCGCGAGCACGCCGGGGTAGTAGAAGGCGCCGACGAGGTCGCCCGAGGCCGGGTCGACGAACAACCGCGACACGGACCCGAGACCCTGCGGCACGACGGGCTTCAGCGGGGTGAGCGGATAGCGTCGCAACGTGGCGAGCTGCCGACGCTGGAACGCATGCTCCCACTCTATCCAGCGTGACCATGCCTGCTCGAGCGGCAGGCCGAAAACCTTCTCGAACTGGCGCGAGTAGTACCGCTCGCTGCCCGGATCGCGGCGCAGCCAGTCGACGACCTTCTGCGGCGAATGTTCGAGGGCGAGGTAGTTGAAGAACCGCGTGCCATAGAGGTAGGCATTCGTCCCGGTCATGAAGTCGGTCGTCATGCCGGCCGACTCGATGCCCAGGTCGCTGTAGAAATGGGCCTCGTCGCGCACGCGAGCACGGAAGACCATCTCGTCGAAAGCCGACTGGGCGCGGCCGGTGCCGCCCGCCAGCCAGGTCTCGAAAAAGACGGCGCTGCCCTCGCGGTACCAGCGGGGGGCCGCAAGGCGTGGCACCGTGAGGTAGTTGTAGAGCAGCGATTCAGGGTGGGCTGCGTTCTCGAGCGGCTTGCCGCCGAAGAAGCGGCGCCAGCGGCGCTCGGTGTCGTTCGCCGCGTCGAGCGTCGCGATGTGGACCAGTTCGTGGTTGATGGTCGAGAACATCCGCTCGCCGCCGCGCGACTGTTCCAGCGTGTGATCGTCGCTGGCCACGTAGACGGTGATCTGGTTGCGCGGGGCCGGGATGGCCGAACCGTTCAGGACATCGCTGTAGTCGGTGAGAATCAGCGTCGTCCGCTCGGCGGGGCGCCAGCCGAACAAGGGGCCCTCGAGCTTCAGCGCGTTTTCGTAGGCACGCACCGCATAAGGGGCGATGTAGGCCTCGGACGGAAAATGCAGCAGGGAGACGTTTCCCGTCTCGATGGTGTCGAACTCCACGCCACCGGCGCGGGCACCTGCCACCACCAGCGCCGCCGTCGCGGCGAACCACAGCTGTCTTGCCCTCATGGGCGGCAGTATCGGCGGCAGGGACAACCCCGGCAACTTCTGCCGGGACTTGTCTCCGCTGGCGGACGGGTGC
>JBDLPS010000195.1:0-7561 GCA_039800965.1 Pseudomonadota bacterium
TGCGCGCCGGATTGCAGGTCCATGTAGCCGATGTTGGCGAAGCCCGGCCCGCACTGCGGCGTGAAGGCCTTCGTCGGATCGGCAACCAGCCACCACGCAAAGCGGTGCTTGAGCGTCTGGAAGCGGTCGTCGATACGCGGGAACTCGCCGCCCATCGAACTCAGCCGCGTGACCTTCTTGAACTCATCCGTCGGCGAGGCGTAGTCCACGATCCAGCGCGTCGGCAGGGCCAGCGCTTCGGCCGGGTTGAACGGCGAACCGTCGATGTCGGGGAAGAAGTGCAGACCATTGCCCTTGGAAACAGGGATGTCGAAAAAGATCTTCGTGCCTTCGTTCCAGGCGTTGAACACGTGGCAGGCGTTCTGGTTCGGTGCCTTGAACCAACGGATGTCCTTGCCATCTCCCTTGCGTGGCATCACCCCAAGATAGACCGGCAGCGTCTTGTCGAAGCCGAAGTGCGGCTTGTTCGCCTGCAGGCGTTCCCAGCTCGACACCATCGGCGCGATCGGGAAGATCACGTAATCCTGCGTGACGCCGAAGTCATGCATCATGGAGTAGTACGGTGCCTTGAACCACACCTCCTTCAGCAGCTCGCCCTTGGGACTCACTTCCATATAGGTGCAGTCCGTGGTCAGCGGCCCGGTCGAGCAATAGCCGAAGGACACCATGTTGCCCGTGACCGGATCGATCTTCGGATGCGCGGAAAAGGTCTGGCCCTTCATGCGGCCATCGAAGTCGGTATAGCCCTGCGTGGCCAGCGTGTTCGGATCCATCACGATCGCCGGGCTGTCTTCCTTCAGCGCGTAGAGCTTGCCGCCGTGCACGAAGGGATTGGTGTTGCCCGTGCCGCGGATCTTGCCCTTCACGCTCGGGTCGTCGGTCAGCGGATTGCGATAACGGCCGAAGAGCGCGCGGCCCGCGGCCTTCTCTAGCTTGAGCTTGTCGGTCTCGACGTAGCGCTGCTTGAAACCGACCTTGCCGTTGTCGAAATCAAAACGGCTCACCAGGCCATCACCGTTGAAATAGACGTCCTCCTCGGTCATGCGCGGGAACAGCGGATCTGGCTGGATGCGGAAGAATGCCCCCTTCAGCTGGTGCGGCACTTCACCTTCGACGGCGAGATCGGGCACCTCACCCTCGAAGCGACCCGGCGGCGTCGGATTGAGGTAGTAGTTGGTATCGACCTGGAAATGCGACATGGGCGTCTCCCCGTTCGTGGAACCGAGGAGGCCATTGTTGCGACCGCAACTATCTGGCGCGATAGGTAGATGCCACAGGCCGGATTCGGCCTTGCTTTTAACTAACTGATCGGTTCGTTATGATCATCTGATGCACTTCCGACCGTGCCGAAGCCGCGTTTAGATGCCTCGCAAGAAGGGATATCTGCGCGAAACGCTGGTCGCGAGGGCCACGGATGTCTTCCACCGGCACGGCTACCGTGCCGCCTCGACCGAGATCCTCGTTCAGGCACTGGGCGTGAACCGCAACAGTGTCTATGCCGAATTCGGCAGCAAGGCAGGCCTTTTCGGCGCGGCGCTGGACCATTACAGCCATCACGTGGTGTCCACCCTCTTCGGTCCGCTCGAAGCACCGGACGCAAGGCTCGAGCACATCGAAGACCTGTTCCGCCAATTCGGAGCGACGGCCGGCGACGGCCGCGGACTGGGCTGCCTGATGTGCAATACCGCTACCGAACTCGGCGACAGCGAACCCGGGCTCCAGCCGCGGATCGAGCGCCACCTGGAGCGCATGATGGGTGCATTCCGCAATGCACTGCGCGGCGCCGTGGCGTGCCGGGACGCCCCCGCCGACACGGATACCGAGGCCCAGGCTGCCCTTCTCACGGCCACCAGCCTCGGTCTCTTCGTCATGGTTCGCGCAGCCGTTGATACCCGCGTCGTGCGCGACGCCGTCAACGCCGCGCTGATGCAGTTGCGGCGCCTGAGTGCCGGCGCTGCACCGTCCCGTTTTCTGTAGTCGTGTCGGATAACCAAGCAAAGGAAATCGGAATGGACAAGTCTCTGCTCGGACTGATGGTGTGGGTGCTCTTCCTCGGCGGCCTGTTCGGCCTCGCCATGGGCATGATGAAGTTCTTTGGTGGCGGCACGCCGGCTGAATATGGCGTGATGGGAATCGGCGGCGGCTTCTGGCTGCTGTCGTCCGTGATCGCCATCCACGTGCGTGCACAGGGAAATTCCAAATGAACGTCGACCGCGCGGTATTCGTCTTCGCGGGCCTGGTCGTGCTGGTCGGCATCCTGCTGGCGCACTACGTCCACCCGTGGTGGATCGGCCTGTCCGCCTTCGCCGGCCTCAACATGATCCAGGCCGCCTTCACGGGCTTCTGCCCGGCGGCCCTGGTGTTCAAGGCCCTCGGCTGCAAGCCGGGCGAAGCCTTCCGGTAACGATCCGGCACCGACGCCTGGATGCCCGAGGACCGGGCATCCAGGCTTGTTCCACGGGCCTGCTCAGCGACCCCAGACCTTCTTCGAGGCGATGCGGGCGCCTTCGACCATCGATGCCATCTTCATGTACGCGATGTCCGGCTCCACCGGGCCGAAGCCTGCGAAGGTGCCGAAGCCGCAGTCGGTGCCGGCCACGACGCGCTCCTTGCCGACCACCGACGCGAACTTTTCCAGCCGCTCGGCGACGAGCAGCGGATGCTCGACGTAGTTCGTCGTCGTGCTCAGCACGCCGGGGATCAGCACCTTCTCGTCAGGCACCTTCACGTCTCTGAACACGATCCACTCGTGCGCATGGCGCGGGTTGGCGGCCTCGAACAGCAGGCCGTCCGCCCTCGCCTTCAGCACCACGGGCAGCAGGCGCTCCATGGGCACGTCGTGGTGGTGCGGGCCTTCGTAGTTGCCCCAGCACACATGCATGCGCACGCGATCGGACGGCACGTTGCGCAGCGCGTGGTTCAGCACCTCGATGTGGCGCGCCGCAAGCCCGAGGAACTCCTCGACCGTGTTGTGGCGGTACATCGTGTGACGACCCATGCCGAGGTCCGGTGCATCGATCTGCACCAGCAGGCCAGCCTTCGTGATGGCCTCGTACTCGACGCGCAAGGCTTCGGCGAGTGCTTCGAGGTAGGCATCCTGGGTCGGGTAGTGGTCGTTCGGCTGGAACAGCGCGATCGTGCCCGGCGAAGCCGCGTTGATGAACGCCTCGACCGGTTTCGCCGCATCGGATGCCGCACGCAGGTTCGCGATGTCCGCGTTCATCGGCGCGAGGTTCTTCACGGCGATGTCCGCGACGCAGCGCGGCCGGCGGTATTTCGCCGTCGAGCCGCCGGAGGCGAGCTTCTTGAGCAGGCCGGGGAACTCCACCAGGTCCTGGCCCGGTTCGCGCGGCGTGTCGCCGTCGAAACCGGAGAAACGGTCCGCGATGTAGGTCGCGTAGCTGATCTTGCTCATCTCGCCATCGCTGACGACGTCGATTCCGGTCTCCACCTGCCGACGGACCACCGCGGCCACGGCGTCGGTGATCACCTGGTCGGCCGCCGCCACGTCGGTGATCGTGCCCTGCTCGCGGCCGAAGAGCACGTCGGTGACGGCCTGCGAACGCGGCAGGCTGCCGACGTGCGTGGTCAGGAAGCGTTCGGTGCTGCGCTGCATGGGTTCAGCGGAACATGTTGTTGGAGGTGCGGTCGCCGCCCAGCCAGCGCTTGAGCTCGCTGTGCGCGTCCTTCAGGCGAACCGCGTTGATCTTTTCCGCGTCCGGATGGTCATGCGTGAACTCGAGGATGAGCCCGTTGGGGTCGTTCACGTAGACCGAACGGCAATAGCCATGCTCCAGCACGTAGGTTTCCTTGATCCCGGCCTCGGCGATGCGCTTCTCGATGCCGGCCTGCGTCTCAGCATCGACATTGAGGGCGATGTGATTGAAGGGCGACGACGGAATTTCGGGCCCGAACAGCTTCTGGTCGCGCTCATTGGCGAACTGGAAGAACGCCAGCGCACCGCCATCGGCGATGCCGAAGAAGCAATGGCAGTAAGTGCGCTCCTCGCCAAACAGCATGTCGGATTCGCACCAGGTCGCTACCAGCGGCAACCCGATGACGTCCTCGTAGAACTTGCGGGTGGCCTCGAGATCCTTGGTGACATAGGCCGTATGGTGCAGGCGCGAGGGCAATTTGGCGGTGGCGGGCATGGGCGTTCTCCTCAAATCTTCGAACGGTATCAGGTGCGGCAACAGCGCCCCTCAGCGGGCGACCGGCCTTTCGTACTTGGCGCGGACGATCTTCGCGCCCGCGACCATCGCCTGCAGCTTCCTGAAAGCGATGTCGTGCGGCAGGTACTTCATGCCGCAGTCCGGCGCGATGACGACGTCCTTCGGATCGATGTAGGGCAGCGCCCGCTCGATGCGGGCCGCGACGATCTCCGGCGTCTCGACCCCGGGGTCAGACAAGTCGATCACGCCGAGCATGATCTTCTTGCCTTTGAGCTGCGTCAGGATCGAGCAGTCGAGGTTCGACTGCGCGGTCTCGATCGAGATCATGTGGCAACCGCAGCCGGTGAACTCCGGCAGGAACTCATAGCCGCTCGGGCGCGCGTGGATAATCGCCGCGTAGCCGAAGCAGATGTGCACGGCGATCTCGCCCTTCACGCCGTCCAGCGCGCGGTTCAGGGCGTCCACGCCCCAGGCGCGCGCTTCATCGGGACGAGCCTGCATGTAGGGCTCGTCGATCTGGATGATGTCCGCACCCGCGGCAAAAAGGTCGCGCAGCTCCTCGTTCAGCGCCGCGGCATAGTCCATCGAGGCCAGTTGGCGACTGCCGCCGTAGTGGTCGATCTGCGCCTGCTGCGCCATCGTGAAGGGGCCGGGCACGGTGAACTTCACGGGCTTAGTCGTATGGGACTTCAGGAACTCCAGGTCGCGGAGGCCCACTGCATGACGGCGGCGGATCGGACCCACGACGCGCGGCACCGGATTCGGATGACCGCTGCGGTCCAGCGCCTCGCCCGGGTTGTCGAGGTCCACGCCGTCGAGCGCCGTGGCGAAGTGGTTCGAATAGCTTTCGCGCCGGATCTCCCCATCGCCGATGATGTCGAGGCCCGCGTCCTCCTGCATCTTGATGGACAGGATCGTCGCGTCATCCTGCGCCCCGGCAAGGTACTCGGCGGGGATGCGCCAGAGTTCCTTCGCCCGCACGCGCGGCGGGAAACGGCCGGCAAGCTTCTTGCGGTCGATCAGCCATTCCGGCTGCGGGGTACTGCCAACAATGGTCGTGGGGAACAGCATCGTCGTTACACTCCTGGCCACTTGTCGCCGTTTGCGATCGCCGCGCGGATGGCGGCACCATGTTCGTTGATCAACGGGGCCGAGCGCACGGAGGTCGCGCGCTCACCCGAGAACTGCACCGCCGGACGCACCGCGTGCGTCGCACCGTGCGGATTTTCGACCGGCACGAAGAGGCCCATGTGCAGGGCCTGCGGGTCTGCAACGACCTCGTCCACGCGGTTGATCGGCGCAAAGGGCACGTCGCTGGTACCCAGCCGCTCGACCCAGTACGCCGCCGGCTGGCGACGGAAGGCAGCGTCCAGCGCGGCACCCAGCTCGGTGTAGTGCTCGATGCGCGACAGCCGGTTCGCGAACAGCGGATTGTTCGAGATCGCAGGGTCGTCGAGCGCCGCCAGCAGGCCGGTCCAGAACTTCTCGATGGACGAGAGGTGGATGGCGATCAGGCGGTCATCCTGGGTGTGCAGGATGTGCGCCTGCGCGAGCTTCGGCCGGTCGCTGGATTTCGGTATGGCCCCCAGTGCGAACCAGGCCGCATAGGGCTCGACGGCGAAGTGCGACATCGCCTCGAGCATGGACACCTCGACCAGGCAGCCCTCGCCCGTGCGCCCCCGCTGCACCAGCGCGCCCAGCACACCATAGGAGGCGTAGATGCCGGTGATCGCATCGGCCAGGGCAGGCCCCAGGAAACGCGGACGATCGGCATCGACAACGACACTCAGGAAGCCGCTCAGTGCCTGCGCGACCGAGTCATAGCTCGGACGGCCCACGTAAGGACCGCTGGAACCAAAGCCGCTGATCGAGCAGTACACCAGCCGCGGGTTGAGTTCGCGCAGGCGCTTCTCGCCGGCGCCGAGGCGATCAGCGGTGCCGGGACGGAAGTTCTGGATGAACACGTCTGCCTCGCGGACCAGCCCGTCGAAGATCTCACGATCACCGTCGGTCTTCATGTCCAGCGCCAGGCTGCGCTTGTTGCGGTTGTAGGCCTGGAAGTGCGGCGAGTAGTTACCACCCTGGTAGGCGCGGTAGGGGTCGCCATCCGGACTTTCGACCTTGATCACGTCGGCACCCAGGTCGGCGAGCATCATGCCGGCGCAGGGGCCCGTGATGAACGTGCCCTGCTCCACCACGCGAATGCCCTGCAGGGCGCCCTTCAACGTCGAAACCATAGTTCTTACTCCCCCGGCACGAAGCCCGCGGGGGATTCGCCGTCATAGCTGATCGCATTCTCGGCCGCGTGGGACATCACGAAGCCGATCGGGCGCAGCTGCTCTTCGAGCAGATGCGCGATGAGGCCCGCCGTGCGCGCGAGCAGCGGCACGCCCTTGAGCGCGCCCAGCGGGAAACCCGCATCGAGCAGCACGGACGGGATGGCGCCGGACACGTTCATCGCCAGCTGCTTGCCGACGACCTTCGGGATCTGGCGCTCGACGGCCAGCGCGATCTCCACGTGGCGACCGGCCGTGCCGGACTCACGCGAGATCTGCAGCAGCTTCTGTGCGCGCGGATCCGCGCCCTTGTGCAGCGGGTGGCCATAGCCCGGAATCGCGCGCTTCACGGCGCGGTATTCGCGGATGACCTGTTCCGCCGCATCGTCCAGCGACAGGTTCGCGGCCTCGGCCTTGGCTGCGATCTCCGCAAAGAAGCGACCCGCCGCCTCGCTGGATCCCAGCACGACCGAGCCGCAACCCAGGATGCCGGCAGCCACGGCGCCCTGCAGCGCCTCCGGCGCGGCGGCGAGCGTCATGCGACTCGCCTGGACGCTGGGCACCAGGCCGTGTTCGGCGATGGCGACGAGGGTTGCATCGAGCACGCGGCGCTGCGACTTCGTGGGCAGCGCGCCGGTCACCAGCAGCCAGAAATGCTCGGTGAAGTCCACCGCACCGATCAGGTCGCCGACGAGGTCGCGCCCCCTGACGACGATGGTCTCTGCGTTGGAGGCGGATATGGCCGTGCTGCGGTGGGCCTGCGAACCGATCTTCATCCTGGTAGGTACCCCGTCGTTGTTATCAGGGCGCGAAATGTGCTTCGCTGCCCGCTGACCAGACAATCGAAGATGGTCGCTTCCGCGGGGCGGGAACGCAAGCGCGGGCGACCTGTCAGAGACTGCCGGAAACCATGAACCGCATGCATCGCAAATCCCGCTTCCGCGAGGGTCATCTGGACCTGCGCGGCAGCCGTCTGCACTACCGGGTCGCGGGACAGGGCCCCGCCGTCCTGCTGCTGCACGGCTGGGCGCTCGACGGCCGGCTGTGGACGCCCCAATGGAAGACGTTGACGCGGCATCACCGCGTTGTCGTCGTGGACCGCCGGGGCTTTGG
>JBDLPS010000196.1:0-2829 GCA_039800965.1 Pseudomonadota bacterium
ATGTTGTCGACCGGGATGACCTTGAGCAGCAGGTCGATGCCCGGCTGGTGGTAGACGCAGGTGTCGAAGAACACGTTCTTCATGACGTGCGTATCCAGCGTCGGACGCTTCATGTCCTGCGCCAGGCCGCGGTAACGGCCCCAGTGGTAAGGCACCGCGCCGCCGCCGTGCGGGATGATCAGGCGCAGGTCCGGGAAGTCCTTGAAGAGGTCACCCTGGATGAACTGCATGAACGCGGTCGTGTCCGCGTTGATGTAGTGCGCGCCCGTGGCGTGGAAGTTGTGGTTGCAGGACGAGCTGACATGCACCATCGCCGGCATGTCGAGTTCGACCAGCTTCTCGTAGATCGGGTACCAGTACTTGTCGGTCAGCGGCGGCGCCGTCCAGTGGCCGCCCGACGGATCCGGGTTCAGGTTCGCGCCGATGAAGCCCATCTTCGCGCAGCGTTCGAGTTCCTTGACGCTGCCGGCGAGCGACGCGCCCGGCGACTGCGGCAGCATGCACACGCCGACGAAGTTCTTCGGGTACAGGCTAACAACGCGCTCGATAAGGTCGTTGTTGATCTGCGTCCACTCGAGGCTCGTGGCCTCCACGCCGATGTGGTGCGCCATCGTCGAGGCGCGCGGCGAGAAGACCGTCAGGTCCGAGCCGCGCTCGCGCTGCAGCTTGAGCTGGGCCGCTTCGAGGCTGTCGCGGATCTGGTCGTCGCTGATCTTCAGGGACTCGCGCGAGGGGTTCTGCACCGGGTCCTTGAGCGCGGCGATCTGGGCGTCGCGGAAGCTCGTCAGGTCCTGGGGGGCGGTGGTGTAGTGGCCGTGGCAGTCGATGATCATGCGCGTCGCGTCCCGATCGGTTTTGGGTGCCCGGATGATACCCGATGCGCCCCTTCCGGGGCTGCGGCGCACCCTGCCGGTGGTTTATCGTCCCCGCCCATGAACACGCAGATCGAACAGCGCCCCCTGGGCGCCACGGACGGCCGCCTTTCCGCCATCGGTTTCGGCTGCATGGGGCTCGTCGGCTGGTACGGCACGCGCGACGATGCCGAATCAACCGCCACCCTGCTTGAGGCCCTCGATGCCGGGATGAACCACTTCGACACCGCGGCCAGCTACCAGGTCGGCGAGAACGAAAAGTTCGTCGGGCAGGTCCTGCGGCCCCACCGGAACCGGGTCTTCCTCGCCTCCAAGTGCGGCCTCGCCCGCGGCCCCGACGGCTCGGCCATGGCCGACAACCGCCCCGAGACGATCCGCAGCTCGCTGGACGCCAGCCTCGCCCGCCTCGGCTTCGATCACATCGACCTGTTCTACCTGCACCGCATCGACGCGAGCGTGCCAATCGAAGAATCGGTCGGCACGCTCGGAGATCTGGTGAAGGCCGGCAAGATCCGCCACATCGGCTTGTCCGAATGCAGCGTTGCCACGCTGCGCCGCGCCGCAGCCATGCACCCGGTAGCCGCCGTGCAGACGGAGTACTCCATCTGGTCGCGCGATCCGGAGGACGGGATGCTCGCTGCCTGCCGCGAACTGGGCACGACCTTCGTCGCCTACAGCCCGCTGGGCCGCGGCTTCCTGGCAGGTAACTTCGCCAGGCTCGACGAGCTGCCGGCGAACGACAACCGCCGCAACCAGCCGCGCTTCCAGGATGCCGTCGCCGCCCACAACGCGGAACTGGTGCAGGCCCTGCGCGACATCGGCGCCTCGCTGGGCGGCGCATCAGCCGCACAGGTCGCCATCGCCTGGGTGCTCGCGCAGGCACCGCACGTCGTCACGATCCCTGGCATGAAGACCCGCGCGCACCTGCGCGACAACCTGGCTGGCGGCAGGCTGCGCCTGTCGGCCGGGCAACTCGCGCAGATCAATGAACGCGCCGCCGCGGTGGGCATCCAGGGCGAGCGGCATCCGCCGGCAATGATGAAGATCATCGACCGACAGGGTGAGGCATGAAGATCCTGCTGACCGGCGGCAATGGCCGCATCGGCCGCGCACTGCGCCCGGTGCTGCGCTCGCTGGCTGCCAGCCATGGCGGACAGACCCTGCGCGTGAACGACCGCGAGGGAACCTCCACGGAGCACGAAGCGGACGAGGAAATCCTGCTCGGCAGCGTCACGGACGCCGCGTTCATGGACCGCTTGCTCGAGGGCGTGGATGTCGTCGTGCACATGGCCGCCACGAGCAACGAGCAGGCTTTCCCGCTGGTGCTCGAGAACAACCACCAGGGCGTGTTCGTGCTCTACGAGGGCGCAAGGCGCCACGGCGTGCGCCGCGTCCTCTACGCGAGCTCCAACCATGCCTTCGGCCTGCACCCCGTGGGTGAAAAGCTGAAGCTCGATGCCCCCTTCGCCGCCGACTGTTTCTACGGACTGTCGAAGGTCTGGGGCGAAGCGCTGGCCCGCATGTACTGGGAAAAACACGGCATCGAGACCGTGGCCCTGCGCATAGGCACCTTCATGGGCGTGCCGCCGCGCAACGAGCGCGAGCTCGCCACCTGGATGGGCCAGGAAGACCTGGAAGCCATGATCCGCTGCGCCGTCGAGGCGAAGGACGTCGGTTTCGCGCCCGTCTGGGGCATCTCGGACAACCGCCGCGCGTACTACGACGTCCACGAGCCGAACAAAATCGGATTCGTCCCGAAGCAGGACGCCGAGGTCTTTGCGGAGGCCACGCTGGCCGCGGCGGCCGGCACGCCGGTGGATTCGGTGGCCGTGCGCTACCAGGGCGGCAAGTTCGTCACGCAGTCGTACACGCCCGAGGCGGAACGACCGCAACCGCTCAAAGGCTGATCACCCGTTGAAATGAAAAGGGCCCCTCGCGGGGCCCTTTTCACATCCGT
>JBDLPS010000197.1:0-4872 GCA_039800965.1 Pseudomonadota bacterium
ACCGAATGCGCGTCCGGATCGCTCTCGATCGAATAGGGGTCGACATACCCGGTGAGCTGGTCACCCGTGTAGACGTAGTCCTTTCCCACGACCTTGCGGAAGGCCTCGAGCGCGTCGGCGAAATCAGCCGCGGTCAGTCCCGGCGGCAGGATGGTCTTGGCCATGGTCAGCTCCTGGCTTCCAGCGTCCAGTGGAAAAGATCGCCGTCCAGGCGGCGTTCGGTGAAGGCGGCGTCCGGCAGCAGCTGCCGCAGGCAGAACGGCACGGTGTCGGTCGTCACGCCCTGCAGGCGCAGCGGCGCACCGGCTTCCGTCGCAGCGACGTACTGCAGCACGAGGTCGGTCGGATCCTGGGTCGCAGCCTTGATCGGCGCCCCGGCAGCCAGCGTCCGCGCCAGAGGCTCGGCTGCTGCGAAACGCGGATCGAAAATCGTCACGCGCGCATTGGGTGAATCAGCCATGGCCGACAGGGGTTTGAGCACCCCGGCCACTGTGGCGATAAGGCTGGCATCTGCCGTGGCGCCGATGAAACGCCTGCGGCTCCACTGTCCCGTCGGGTCCATGCTCCCCTCCCGTATCGGAATTGTCGTTTTGGCCGGATCAGGCTAAGCGGCGGCTCTGGCGCACCCTCCATCCTGACGGTAGCCTTGATCCACTACGGCGGAATAGCACGCCTGCCGAACCGAGAGGCGAAAATGGACCGTTTCACGACCAAGGGCCTGCCTGCGCGTCGCAAGGTTGCGTACTGGAACGAGCTCAGCAGCGCGGCCTTCGCGGCGATGGAGATCACCCCCCGCGACGCCATCGCGTTCGATGGCGAACTGCGGCGCGAAAGCATCGGGCCCCTGACCCTGCTCGACGTGCACTCCGCCGCCGCGCGAATCCGGCACACGCGCACGCACGCTGCCCGCGGACGAACGCCCTCCTACCTGCTGCTGACCCCGCTGCGCGGCAGCTTCCGGCTGAAGGTCGACGGCGAAGGCACCCGACCCGTGGCCACGGGCGAGTTCTGCCTGCTGGATCATGCTCGCCCTTACGAACTCACCCACGGAGACGGGGTGCGCGTGCTCTGCGTGGATATACCGCGGCGCGCTCTTCATGCGGTGCTCGCCCGTCCGGAAATGGCGGTCGGCAGGGTCATGCGGGCGGACAGCGGCGTAGCGCGCATGCTCGCCGTGCTGCTGCGTGAAACCGGCAGTGAGCTCGAGCCTGCCGCACCGGTACGGTTCCCACCCGCATTCGCGCAGGGCCTGCTGGGCTTCGTGGCCGCTGCCTACAGCGCCGATGACGACCTGGCACCGGACGCGGCCGCCACGCGCCGCCGCGCCCTTTTCGCCCGCATCGACGCACGCCTTAACGACCCCACGCTGTCACCCGAGGACATCGCCCGCGAGGCAGGCATCTCGACCCGTCGCCTGCGCGCGATCCTGGCGGCGGGACAGGAATCGTTTTCGGCCTACCTTCTGCGGCGGCGACTGGAGTCCTGCGCGGACCTGCTGCGCGATGCGCACTGGCGCGGGCGTTCCATCACCGACATCGCGTTCCGCAACGGGTTCAACAATGCCACGCATTTCGGACATGCGTTCAAGCGGCGCTACGGCACGACACCCAGTGCCTGGCGCCAACGCGACTAGACCGACCGTTCGGCAGGGCTGCTCCGAAGGCAACACCTGATTGCTGCATTCAATGCAGCGCTGATGGATTCGGTGCAACAAACGCATCCCGGACGGCCTCTGGAGGCCCTCGCGCCCTGCCGAAGGGATGGCACGGTTCCTGCTTTTTAGCTGCGCCGGTATCGCGCCGGCCACTACATATCAGGAGCTCCGACATGACTGCCCGCCGCATCCAATCCGCAATCGCCGCCGCCCTCGCCCTTTCTGCGGCAACGTGCTGCGGAACCGTGCAGGCAGAAACGACGGCAGCTCCCATCCCGGAAGATCTGGAGTCCATCGTCGTGACCGCTCGCCGGCGCGCCGAGAACGTGCAGGAAGTGCCTATCGCGCTGTCGGTCGTCAGCGCCGCCACGCTGGAAGCCACGGGCAGCTTCAACGTGGCCCGCCTGCAGCAACTGCAACCTGCCATCCAGTTCTATTCTTCGAACGCGCGCAACAGCGCCGCCAACATACGCGGGCTGGGCGCACCGTTCGGACTGACCAACGATGGCATCGAACAGGGCGTAGGCTTCTATGTCGATGACGTCTATTACTCCCGGTCAGCGGCGTCGACGCTGGATTTCCTCGACGTCGAACGGCTCGAGGTGCTGCGCGGCCCGCAGGGCACGCTGTACGGCAAGAACACGACCGCCGGCACGATCAACATCAGCACGCGCGCCCCGACCTTCACGGAAGAAGGCCGCGCGGAAGCCAGTTTCGGCAACCTCGGTTTCCTGCAGGCCAAGGCATCGCTGTCCGGTCCGCTGCTGGCCGATTCGCTGGCCGGACGCGTCGCATTCTCGGGCACGAGCCGCAACGGCACCCTCTTCGACGTGAAGACGGGAACGCACATCAACGAACTCGACAATCTGGGTTTTCGTGGCCAGTTGCTCTGGAGCGTCAGCAAGGACCTCGACGTGACGCTCGCGGCCGACTACAGCCTGCAGAATCCGCTCTGCTGCGGCCAGGTCTACGTCCGGACGGGGCTGACGCAGCGCCCGCTGAACCGCCAGTACGCCGCCCTCTCTGCATTGCAGAACTACTCGGTCCCGAGTACCAACCCCTTCGATCGCGTCACGGACCTGGACGTTCCGCTCAGGGCCCGCAACGAACTCGGCGGCGGCTCGCTGCGTGCCCGCTGGAACCTCGGTGCCGGCACGCTGACTTCCGTGACCGCGTGGAGGCACTGGGACTGGCAGCCATCGAGCGACCGCGACTACACCGGCCTGCCGATCACGACGCGATCGGAGAATCCGTCACGTCAGGACCAGACAACGCAGGAATTCCGCTACAGCTACGCCGGCAAGCATCTCGACTACGTGATCGGCCTGTTCGGCTTCACGCAGAAGGTCCACACCGACGGCTTGCAGGTGCAGGGCACGGCAGCAAGCCGCTGGCTGCTGAACCCCAGCAGCGCAGCCTCGCTCAACCCTGCCGAACTCAACAACCTGACATCGGTCAACAAGATCGACTTCAGCAACGACAGCGCGGCATTGTTCGGCCAGCTGACCTGGCACGTGACGGACAAACTCCGCATCGAGCCTGGCCTGCGCCTGAACTTTGACGACAAGTCAGGATCCTACGTCGCGACGGTGACGAATGGCAGCAACACGACGCTGAACGCGAACCAGCGCGGCGTGCTGGCACCACAGTCGTATACGGCGAAGTTCAGCGACTGGAACCTGTCCGGCGATGCCAAGCTCTCCTACGCCTTCTCGCACGACGTTCTGGGATACGCCAGCTACTCGCGCGGCTTCAAGACCGGCGGCATCAACCTGAACGGCCTGCCACTGGACGCCGCCAACCAGCCAATCCTGGGCACCGCCACCGTTAAGCCGGAGAAGGTCGACAATTACGAGCTCGGCCTGAAGACAGAACTGCTGAACCGCACCGTAACGTGGAATGTCTCGGCGTTCTGGACCAACATCGGTAACTACCAGACCACGGTGACGAACGGCCAGTTCGCCGTGATCCGTGGATATCTGGCCAATGCAGCCAAGGTCCGCGTGCGCGGCGTCGAGAGTGATCTGTCGATCCGCCCGACCGACCGGCTCAGCGCGTACGTCAATGCTGCCTTCACAGACGCGACCTACGTCCGCTTCACCGATGCACCCTGCCCGCCGGAACTGTCGGGCGGCACAACGGCAACCAGCGCGCAGACGCCGGGTGCGGCAGGGGTGCCGGGTGCCTTGAGCCCGGCGAACTGCAACATCTCGGGCCAGTGGCTGCCGGGCATTTCCCGCTGGGCGCTGTCCTACGGCACGCAATACGAAATGCCGGTCGACATACTCCACCGCAGCGGCAAGGCCTACGCAGCCTTCGACGGCAACTACCGCTCCCGCTTCTCGTCGAATGCATCACGGTCGGCCTACACGGACATCGCGCCCTACGCGATTGCCAACCTGCGCTTCGGCTTCAATGCCGATTCCGGGTGGGACATCCATGCCTGGCTGCACAACGCCTTCGGCAAGGAGTACTTCGACCAGCTGACGGTCGCTTCAGGCAACACGGGCCTGGTCGTCGGCCAACCGGCTGATCCGCGGACCTACGGCCTCACGGTAACCGTTAAGTTCTGACGGCGCGTCTCGTAACCGTGATGCAGGGCGGTTATCAGCGAATAGTCCTGCAGGAGGTGCCGGCGAGGGATAATCCGGCACCTTCCCATACAGTCTGGCATTTCGTCATGCGTTCCGAATCCACCGCAGTACTCGTCCACCCGAACGCACAGTCGAACGTCCTGTCGGTACGTGCGAAGGCGATGATCTTCGCGGACCCGCGTTCACAGGCACTGCTGGACAACGTGGAGCGTTACGCTCCCTCCGACGCCACGGCGCTGATCATCGGCGAGACCGGGACAGGCAAGGAGCTCATCGCACGCCACCTGCACACGAAAAGCGGCCGCCGCGGCGATTTCGTCGCGGTGAACTGCGGCGCCTTGTCGCAGACGCTGGCCGAGGCCGAACTGTTCGGGCACCAGGCAGGGGCATTCACCGGGGCCACGCAGACACGCGCCGGCTGGTTCGAAGCTGCCAACGGCGGAACGCTTTTCCTGGACGAGATCGGCGACCTGCCGCTCGCGCTGCAGGTCAAGCTGTTGCGCGTGATCCAGGAGCGTGAGGTGGTGCGCGTTGGTGCACGCACTCCCATCCCGCTGGACGTCCGTATCGTCGCCGCCACGAATCTTGATATTCCGGCTGCCGTCGAGGCTGGGCGATTCCGTG
>JBDLPS010000198.1:0-5920 GCA_039800965.1 Pseudomonadota bacterium
CCACGCGGCCGCCGCGGCCCTACACTGCCGGCCGCCACCATGCAGCCCGCGACGCAGGACATCCGCAGCAACGACCTCGACGTGACGTGCACCGTCAGGGTGAATTCACCCTCCGACGTGCGCAACGCCGTCCGCGCGCTGTATACGGCGACCTGGCCCGGCGAAGCCTTCACGCCGGTGGCACGCGCCTTCCTGGACCTGGAACTGGCCTTTTCCGGCCGGCTGCAGGGCTACCACGGACTCGACACCGTCTACCACGACCAGCAGCACACGCTCGACGTCACGCTTGCGATGTCGCGCCTGATGGCAGGCTACGAACGCGTGCACGCCGGAACGCCCCGCGCGCTGGGCGGCGAGCGCGCCGCGGTCGGCATCCTGCTCGCGCTGTTCCACGACATCGGTTACCTGCGCACGCAGGACGAACCCGTTGCCAACGGCGCGGAATTCACGCGCAGCCACGTCTCGCGCAGCGCGCACTTCATGGACCGTCACCTGCCCGCGCTGGGTTATGGACACTGGACGCCCGTCACGCGCGAGATCGTGCACTTCACGGGCTACGAGAAGCCCTTCGCGCAGATCGTGGCCGCGACGCCGGATCCCCTGGACGTCCAGCTCGGCCATCTCCTCGGAACCGCGGACATGGTCGCGCAGATGGCGGACCGCTGTTACCTGGAAAAATGTCGCGATCGCCTGTACCCGGAGTTCGTGCTGGGGGGCGTCGCCCTGCCCATCGGCGGACGCCATCCCGCCGTGCGCTATGCATCGGGCCTGGATCTGCTGCGGCAGACACCCCTCTTCATGGAAGAAACGCGGCGCAAGCGCCTCGACGAAGGATTCGCGAAGGCCTATCGCTACTTCGAACCCCTGTTCGACGGACGCAATCCATATGTCGAATCCATGGACCGCAACCTCGGCTTCCTGAAGCAGGTCCTGCGCACGGAGAATTGGCTCCGCCTGCGCCGCCATCCGCAACGCGTCGCCGAGCCGGCCGAAACGCTGGGCAACGTGCGCGGACTGATGACGGACTATTTCAGGAAAGCCTGGCTGTCCTGAGGGGAGCCGCGGAACGGATCGACGTTCCGCACGTAACGCCCATGCAATTCAGGCAAGCGCGCCAGCACTGCATCCCCGGCCTCGAGGCCTGCCATCCGCAAGGCCTCCGCCAGCAACTCCACCGACAAGGCACCGAGCGCCTGCCCGGCCAGCCGGGCATGGCTGACATGCCAGGGCTCCGGCTGCACGCCACCGCGCGGCGTGGCATAGGGACGATGGAACCCGAAGGCCATCGCGTGCCGGTCGAGCCAGCCATCGAGCGCAGCGAAAGGACCCCCCGGCGCGAACTCCGCGGGCACCAGCTGCGGGCGATATCCCTCCGGAATCGCAGCTGCATCGATCACGTCCAGGTCCGTGCCCCAGTGGTGGCGACTCGCTCCCGGCAGCGCGGACCAGATGAGCACTGCATCGACCAGCGCGTCCGCATCGAGCGCAGCCGGATCCAGCACCCTGCCCTCGCGGTCCAGCAGCGGACGCTGGCCACGGCATTTCTCGTTCCAGATGAGGCACTGCCGCGTGAAATCGCGGAAGGCGGATACCGGTTGCAGGTCTATCCCGTCACGCGCGGCCGCGGCGCGCATCGCGACGAACGGCTCCACGACATCCCGGTGCACCAGAAGACCGGATCCCGGCAGAGGCACCACGTGCATCGCCGTCCTGCCAGTCAGTTGTTCCGGCGTGAAGGCGCCAGGCAGATGCATCGGTGCGGATCCTCGGCCATCGGTGGGGCTTGATGGTGCGGCAGGCGTTAGCGGACGTTAGTATCCCCCGGAAGGAACCCATGCTGTCCACCCTCCGGCGGAATTCACTCATGCGCCACGTCCTGGCCGCCTTGCTCGCGACCGGTGCATCGGCGCTGGCCTTGTGGGGCTTGTCCCGCGGCGGCGTGCTCGGTGCGCCGGGAGATGCGGCCCTGCCCGCGCTGGTTGTCGCCGTGCTGCTGCCGTGTGCGGCCGCCTCGCTTGCGCTGTGGTGGTCCGGTCGCGGTGCCCCGGGCGCGGAACTCGAACAGATACGCGAACGGCTGGCCCAGGCCACCGTATCGCGCGACTATCTCCACCACGTGCTCAACAGCATGGCCGATGCCGTGTTCGTGACGGATCGGGATGGCCTCGTGCGCATGTCCAACGGTGCCGCATCCCGTCTCACCGGGCTGCAGGAACGCGAACTTGCGGGACGCGCCATCGGTTCGCTTATCGCCACGCCCTCGGGGGAAGCGCTGCAACCTCTGGTGCGAAGCGCACGGCTGAACGGCGAGACCGTGATCCGCATGGGAAACGGCCAGACGGTGCCGGTGTCCTTCAGCGGCTCGGACATCATGGCGGAAGACCCGCAGCTTGCCGGCAGCGTCTACGTACTGCGCGACATCAGCGACCGCAAGCGCTCCGAGCGGCGGATCCGCTATCTCGCCCGCTATGACGCGCTCACCAAGATCCCCAACCGCATGCAGTTCCAGCACCTGTTGCAGCAGGCCATCGCGCGCAGCCTTCGCAACGGCCACGCCGTCGGCCTGCTCTACCTCGACATGGACCGGTTCAAGGAAATCAACGACACCTTCGGGCATGCCGCCGGAGACCGCGTGCTCGAAGTGCTGACCGAGCGCGTGTCACGCGTGCTGCCCTCCGATGCCACCTTCGGTCGCCTTGCCGGCGACGAATTCGCGGTGCTGGTCGATGGCCTCCCGAGGGCGGATGCTGGCGGCGTGTTGCGACAGGCATCGCTGTCCATCCTGCAGTCCGTGGGCACCGAACCGGTGGACATCGCCGGGCAGGAAATCTTCCTCACCGTAAGCATCGGCGCGGCGACCTGCCCCGACGATGCGCGCAACGTCATCGACCTGATCCGCAACGCGGACGCGGCGATGTACCGCGCCAAGGAAAACGGCGGCAACGCCTGCGTGGCCTACGAGCCCTACATGAACGCCGCGGCCAACGAGCGGCTGGTACTCAAGGGCAAGCTGAAGCGCGCCGTCGAGCGCGACGAGCTGGTGATCCACTACCTGCCGAAGATCGATCTCGGCACGGGGCGCATCGTCGGCGCCGAAGCATTGCTGCGCTGGTGCCCACCAGGGCATGGCGACATCCCGCCCTCCCTGTTCATTCCGCTGGCCGAAGAAAACAACCTCATCAATGACGTCGGCGAGTGGGTGCTCAACCGCGTCTGCACAGAATACCGCACACTGTCAGGCAACGTCGGCGACCCAGGCCGCATCTCGCTCAATCTTTCGCTGCGGCAACTGCGGCAGGCGAGCTTCATCCTGCGTTGCCGCTCGGTGTTCGAACGGCATGGCGTGGATCCTCAGAACCTCGAGCTCGAGATCACCGAAACCACGCTGATGGCCGACCCACAACGCATCGTCGGCATGTTGCGCGAGCTGCGCGGGCTCGGGCTGCATCTGTCGATCGACGATTTCGGCACCGGCTACTCGTCGCTGTCGGCATTGCGCCAGTTCCCGATCGGCACGCTGAAGATCGACCAGTCTTTCGTGCGCGCGGCCGCCGAGACCCCGGATGGCATGGCCATCGTCCGCACCATCGTCGAGATGGGACGCGCGCTCGGCATGGACGTCGTGGCAGAGGGTGTCGAAACACCGGTACAGCTGGCCGTTCTGCGCGGCCTCGGCTGTCATTACGCGCAGGGCCTGCTGTTCGGCGAACCCTGCAGCGCGGACGCGCTGGGGGCGATGCTCGCGGACCAGGTGCAACGCGGTCCGTCGTTCGGGTATCTGTTCGGCGCCTGAAGGCGCCAGCCCTCAACGCGCAGGGGGCGCCTTGCGCACCTCGTCCTGCGCACGGCCGGCGATATCCGCGGACTGGGCCACCAGTTGCCGGGACGCGTCCTGCGCAGCCCGCTCGATGGCCTCGACTACCGGCCCCAGCCGATTCGCCGTGGCCGGCGACTGCGTCACCACGTCGAAGCCGGCCAACTGTCGATGCTCACGCCGGCTGGACAGCGTGCACTCCAGCACAACGTGGGCGACCGGCAGTCCACCTGCGGAGGGATATTCCACCTCGAAGCGACGCAACGTCAGTGCCAGGACGAAATCTGCACCCATCGCCGCGCCGTCGCTTGCCACGTGGGCGAAACGTCCGCTGCCCCGCAAGGCGCGCACGAACAACGCCTCCGCAACCTGCTCGAGCGGACCCGCCCAGCGGCCGCCATCGAAATGATCAAGACGATTGCCCGGCTGCAGGAGCGCGATACGCGAAGTATCGAGCCCGGGCTGGGCAACGGGACGCAGCACCTGCAAGGTGGCCTCCACGCGTGGACCCGCCGGCATCGCCGCAGGCGGCTGCAGGACGTAGAGCTGTTCGGGCTCCGCCCGGCTGCGCAGTCCGCCGCAACCGGAAAGCAGGAGTGCCAGGACGGGCAAGGCGACCATGAAGCGCAGGCTCATCGGGGAATCTCCACGCCGCGCTTGCGCGGCTGGTACAGGACACGCGAAGGGTCTTCGGAAAGCTGCCGCAGCAGGGCCCGAAGGTCGTCCGCCGCACCGCGCGCCTCGCGCAGCGTACGGTCGAACTCCGGCAGGCCATCGCGCGTGAAAGCACGCAGGTCGTCGCCGCTTTCAGCCGCCATGCGGTCGAGCTTGCCACTGATCGCCGCGATGTTCTCCGCGGCCTCGCGCAATCGGGCCACGGCACGGTCGAAATCAGGGCCAGCGGTTCGCGCCAGGCCCTGAAGGTCGTGGACCAGCACGCGTGTATCGCCGGTGGTCGCCCGCAGCTCGGCGACAAGTTCACGGACATCATGCGTCGTCGCAGGAAGGTCGGCCGACGCCTTCCTGACGTTGGCGAGCGTCTCGCTGACCGCGGCGGTGTTCTCGGGCGACAGCAGGTCCTGCAGCCGCGCCAGCAACTCGCGCGAACGGCCCGCGACGTCGGGCAGGGTGGCCAGCAATACGTCGAAATCGGAGCGTGCGGCGTTGATCACCGGATACTGCTCGCTCAGCACGTGCGGTACCACGTTCGCACCGGGCTTGCCCTGCTGCAGGTCGACGTAGAGCAGGCCTGTCACGCCCTGCAGGGAAAGCTGGGCCAGCGTGCGCGGCGAAACCGGCGCCTTGGCATCGATGTCCACGACCACCTGCACCCGTTCCGCCGTGCGCGGATCCAGGGATATGCGCGCGACGCGGCCCACATCCACGCCGAGATAGCGCACCTGGCTGCCGACCGCGAGGCCGGTGACACTGCCCTCGAAGTAGATCTCGTATCGTCGGTAATCCCGGTGCTCGCGGCTGTCGGAATACCAGTAGACGAAAAGCCCGGCCATCGCGACCACGAGGATCACGAATGCGCCGACGGCCGTGTAGTTCGCGTCACGTTCCATGTTCAGGCTCCTGGCGGTGGCACGAAGCGGCGCGCCCTTTCGCCGTGGAAATACGAACGGATCCAGGGATGAGGATGTTCGACGATCCGCGCAAGGTCATCGATCACCATCCGGCGGTCGACGATGACGCCCACCCGGTTGCACACGCGGAAGATGCTGTCCAGGTCGTGGGTGATCATGACCACGGTGAGCGACAGCTCCTGCTGCAGGTAGGCTATCAGTTCATCGAAGGCCGCCGCACCGATCGGATCCAGCCCGGACGTGGGTTCGTCCAGGAACAACAGGGGCGGATCGAGCGCCAGCGCACGCGCCAGCGCCGCACGCTTGACCATGCCACCCGACAACTCCGCCGGATACTTGTGCGCCGCCTCAGCCGGCAGCCCGACGAGACGGAGCTTGAGCATGGCCAGCCCATCAAGCACATCGGGAGGCAGCGACAGGTGCTCGAGCATCGGCAGCGGGATGTTTTCCCGGACCGTCAGCGACGAGAACAGCGCTCCGTGCTGGAACGTGACGCCATAGCGCGCCTTGGCCCGGC
>JBDLPS010000199.1:0-4743 GCA_039800965.1 Pseudomonadota bacterium
CGGCAGGTCTGTGGCCGGTCGGCGTAGATGCGGCACCCCGACGCGGTGAGCATCGGGCAGCGTCCGTCATTGCGGTAGCCCATCAGGTGATGGCCGGCAGGCTGGTCACGGCCGCGCAGCAGGAATTCCTCGGGCACCTCGTCATAGGCCACGCGGTCTTCCGGCCGCAGCCAGATGTGGTACGCCGACACGCAGCAGCCCACGCAGCTGCCGCAGGCTACGTCGGCGCCGCCGGTACCCCGCAGCATCGCCTCCGCCTCGCGCAGCCAGTCGGCGAAGAACCCTGCGTCGATGACGGACTCCATGCAGGCAAGCCTACCGGGATCGGCGTGAACTTGTGCAGGGGGGCTGCTATCGTCCTCCATCCGGGGTCCTCGATTACAAGAACCATGAAATACGCCGCCAACGCGCTGTTGCCTGCCCTCGTCCTCGTCTCGGCCTGCGGCAAGACGCCACCGCCTGCGCCGCCCCCGCCCACCGTGATGGTGGGCCACGCGCTGTCCAAGTCGGTCGCGGACTGGGACGACTACAGCGGACGCTTCGAGGCCGTGGATGCAGTCGACGTGAAGCCGCGCGTGTCGGGCACTATCGAATCCGTGCATTTCGCCGACGGCGCCGCGGTGGCCAAGGGCCAGCTGCTGTTCACGATCGACCCGCGGCCCTACGCCGCCCAGCTCGCCAAGGCAAAGGCCGACCTCGCCCGCGCGAAGGCGGGCCTTGCCAATGCCGATGCCGAGCTGCGCCGCAGCCAGTCGCTGGCGGCGAGCCAGCTGGTCAGCCAGTCGGTGCTGGAGCTCAAGACCGCCGCGCAGCTGCAGGCCACGGCCGACGTGGCGGCCGCCGAGGCCGCCGTCGAGACCCAGACGCTGAACCTGTCTTTCACGAAGGTCAGCGCGCCCATCGCAGGGCGTGTGTCCTGGCGTCGCCTCGCGCCGGGCAACATCGTCACCGCGGACAACACGCTGCTGACGACGATCGTCTCCGAGGACCCGATCCGCTTCGTGTTCAACGCGCCCGAAGGCGCGCTGCTGAAGTACCGCCGCGATGCCGGCGGCGCGCGCACCAGTCCCGTGGAGATCCGCCTGGCCGATGAGGCGGAGTACCGCTTCAAGGGCCGCATGGATTTCCTCGACAACGAGGTCGACCGCAGCTCGGGCACCATCCGCGCCCGCGCCATCGTGCCGAACCCGGGCGGCTTCCTGTCGCCGGGCGTGTTCGGCCAGCTGCGGCTCTACACCCGCGAACCAGCGCCGGCGCTGCTGCTGCCGGACCAGGCCATCGTCACCGACCAGACGCGGCAGGTGGTCTATGTCGTGGACACCGAAGGCAAGATCGGCCAGAAGGACGTGCAGCCCGGCCGCCTCATCGAAGGACTGCGCGTGATCCGCGCCGGCATCACAGCCGCGGACCGCGTCGTGATCAGCGGCATGCAGCGCGCGCGGCCCGGCCGGCAGGTCACCGTGACCGAAGGCGAGGTCACGGCCTGGCCGACGGGTGTCTCGCGCGGCGAGAACGGCGCGCTCGAAAAGCCGGCCGGCGGCCTGCACTAGTCCCGCGCCATGCGTCTGTCGCACTTCTTCATCGACCGCCCGATCTTCGCGGGCGCCCTCTCGGTCGTCGTCACGCTGATGGGCGTGATCGCCTACCTCACGCTGCCCGTCGACCAGTACCCGCAGATCGCGCCGCCCACCGTGTCGGTGAACGCGAGCTACCCCGGCGCCACCGCGGAGGAAATCGCCGAAACCGTCGCCGCGCCGCTCGAGCAGCAGATCAACGGCATCTCGAACATGCTCTACATGTCGTCCTCGTCCTCGGGCGAGGGCCGCATGTCGATCACCGTGACCTTCAAGACCGGCACGAACGTCGACATCGCGCAGGTCGAGGTGCAGAACCGCATCCAGTCCGTGCTGCCGCAGCTGCCTCAGGAAGTGCGCGACCTCGGCATCACGGTGCGCAAGGGCTCGAACGACACGCTGCTGATCGTGCACATGTTCTCGACGGATCCGTCCGTCGACCGCAAGTACATCGCGAACTACGCGAGCCTGCAGGTGCGCGAACGCCTGCTGCGCACCTCCGGCGTGGGCGACGTCACCACCAACGCCGCGCGCGACTATGCGATGCGCGTGTGGATCGACCCCGATCGCGCTGCGGCGCGCGACCTCACGGTGCAGGAGATCGTCACCGCCCTGCGCAACAACAACCTGCAGGTCGCAGGCGGCGCCGTCGGCGCCCCGCCCTTCGGCGAATCACCGGCGGCCTACCAGCTGAACGTGCGCGGCCAGGGCCGCCTGTTCTCGCCCGAGGCCTTTGCGGATTCCATCATCAAGCGCGATGCCGCCGGGCGCGTGACGCGCATCTCGGACATCGGCCGCGTGGAACTGGGCGCGCAGAACTACGGCATCAACGCCTACAAGAGCCAGGAGCCGGCCGTTTCGCTGAGCGTCATCCAGGCACCGAACACCAACGCGCTGGAGACCGAGGACGCGATCCATCGCACGATGGAAGAGCTCCAGAAGGAGTTCCCGCCCGGCGTCGGCTACGAAATCATCTTCAACCCGGTGTCCTTCACGCGCGCCGCGGTCGTGGGCGTGCGCCACACGCTGCTCGAGGCCATGCTGCTCGCCGTCGCCGTGGTGATCCTGTTCCTCCAGCGCTGGCGCACCGCGCTGATCCCCTTGCTCGCGATCCCGATCTCGCTGATCGGCACGCTGGCCGTGATGGAAGCCTTCGGCTTCTCGCTGAACAACCTGTCGATGTTCGGGCTGGTGCTCTCGATCGGCATCGTGGTGGACGACGCCATCGTGGTCGTGGAGAACGTCGAACGCCACCTGCGCGGCGGCATGTCGGCGCGCGATGCGGCCCACCTCACCATGGACGAGGTCGGCGGCGCGCTGATCGGTATCGCGCTGGTACTGGTCGCCGTGTTCGTGCCGACGGCCTTCATGGGCGGCATCACCGGCCAGTTCTACAAGCAGTTCGCGCTGACCATCGCTTCGGCCACGGTCATCTCGCTGCTGGTGTCGCTCACGCTCTCGCCGGCGCTGGCCGCGAAGATCCTCAAGCCCCACGACGCGACGCCCGGTCGCACGGCCCTCGGACGCTGGTTCCACCGCGTGGGCGACCGGCTTGAGGCCGGCATGGATCGCCTCGGCGACGGCTACGGCCGCGGCACGGCAGTGCTGCTGCGCCGTGGCCTGCTGGTGATGGCGCTCTACCTGCTGCTGGTCGGCCTCACCGGCTGGCGCGTGGCCGACACGCCCCGCGGCTTCATCCCCGTGCAGGACCAGGCGAACATCGCGATCTCCATCACGATGCCACCGGGCACCAGCCTCGCGCGTACCGATGCCATCGTGCAGCAGGTGATTCCGATGGTGCTGGCCACGCCGGGCGTGACCGCCGCCTCGGTCTATTCCGGCATGGACGGCATCACCTTCAGCCCGGCCACGAGCTCGGGCCAGCTCTGGGCCATCCTCGCGCCCTTCGACGAGCGCCTGAAGAAGGGCCTGTCGGCGAACGCGATCGCAGCGGAGCTGCGCAAGCGCCTGGCGCCCATCACCGCGGCCGAGATCCGCACCGTGATGCCCGCGTCGGTGCGCGGCCTCGGATCCACGGGCGGCTTCCGCCTGATGGTCGAGGACCGCGGCGGCCACGGTTATCGCGCGCTCGAAGCGGCGACGCAGGAGCTTGCCGAAGCCGCCTCGAAGGATCCGGCCATCAGCAGCGCCTTCACCAACTTCAACACGCGCAATCCCACGCTGGATGCCGTGGTCGACCGTGATCGCGCCGAGATGCTCGGCGTGCCCGTGCGCAATGTGTTCGCGACGCTGCAGACCTATCTTGCCGGTAGCTACGTGAACAACATCTCGCTGCTCGGCCACACCTTCCAGGTCATCGCGCAGGGCGACACCGCCTTCCGCCAGGACCAGGCCTGGGTCGGCAACCTCAAGACGCGCTCGGCATCGGGCGCGATGGTGCCCATCGACGCCGTGGCGAAACTGCAACCCGCCACCGCGCCCTACCGCGTGATGCGCTACAACCTGTACCCGGCCGCGGACATCCAGGGCGAAGCCGCGGCGGGCTATTCCTCCGGCCAGGCCATGGCCGCCATGGAGCGCCTCGCGCGCGAGCACCTGCCCTCGGGCATGCGCCTGGAATGGACCGACATGGCCTACCAGCAGCAGATCTCGGGCGACGCCGGCGGACTCGCCTTCTTCCTCGGCGTGGTGTTCGTGTTCGTGTTCCTCGCCGCGCTGTACGAAAGCCTGACGCTGCCGCTCGCCGTCATCCTCATCGTGCCGCTCTGCGTGCTCGCCGCCCTGCTCGGCGTGAACGCCCTGCACCTCGACAACAACATCCTCACGCAGATCGGCATGGTCGTGCTGGTGGGCCTCGCGGCCAAGAACGCCATCCTCATCGTGGAGTTCGCGCGGCAGGGCGAAGCCGAACGCGGCCTCACGCCCACGCAGGCCGCCATCGAAGCCGCACGCACGCGCCTGCGGCCGATCCTAATGACTTCGGCGGCCTTCATCGGCGGCGTGGTACCGCTGGCCTTCGGCACCGGTGCCGGTGCAGAGCTGCGCCAGGCGCTGGGTGTCGCAGTGTTCTTCGGGATGATCGGCGTAACGGCCTTCGGCCTGCTGTTCACGCCGGTGTTCTACATCCTGTGCCGCAAGCTCGCGACGGCACGTGGCAAGTCGGTGCCTAAGATGCGTATCACGCAGTAAGGGCACGCGTCAGGGCGAG
>JBDLPS010000200.1:0-4706 GCA_039800965.1 Pseudomonadota bacterium
GCGCGTGTCGATGTGCGTGTAGACACGGACTGGCTTCCCCTGCATCGGCTTTCCGTACCAGCCCTCATCGGTGATTGTCGGGCGCGGCCGCGTGACGAACGGGCTCGAGGCCGTATCGGGCTCGAAGAAAGTCTGCAGCGCCGTGAGCGTGACCAGCGGACTGTCGCCGAGCACGTAGGTTTCGCCAACCCGCAGACCGGCAGACGGCGGCAGGGCCGCGATCATGCGGAGGATGCCGTCGATCTGGTCCACGAGCCAGGCACCCAGGGGGCCCGCGGGACGAACGCGCGCATCGAGCTCGGCGTGGCTGACCAGCATCTGCCGATAGACATCACGCGGCACCTGCCAGATATCCAGGTCACCGTGGCCGAACACCGCCTGAACGGCCTTGATGTCGATGGTCGTGTTGTACTCGGCCTGACGCGGTCCGGGCAGCGGCAGGCCCAGCCCCGAGTGTTCGCCTCCGCCTATCCAGGCCAGCGTCATGCGCCCGGCAATGCGCGGCTCGATCGACAAGGCCATTGCGAGGTCGGTGAGTCCCGCCCCGGCGCAATAGAACAACGGCAGCGGCGAATCCTCGCGCATCGCCTCCGCGATGATCGCCTCGGCAGCGGGCGTACGCATCGCCTGCCGCGCATCCTTCAGGACGGCCTCGGCGCCGGCCAGCACCGGTGGCCGGCTACGGAGGCCCATGCGTTCCATCACTTCGGTGGCCTTCGCCGCCGAATCCTCGGACTGACGGCCTGACTTGCCCCACTCGCTCATCGCCTTGAAGTGCGAACCCACGACCAGCCGCACGTCCACGGTGGGCGAAAGCAGGTGGTGCACGAACTGGAAGAGTCCGTCCGGATCGCCGGCAAAGTCGTTGTCGATGATGACGCGACAGCGCGGGCCGATCTTCGGCATCGACGACATCGCCAATGGAGACAGGCACAGCGCGGCGGCACCTGCGAAGGCTTGCAGCGCGACACGTCGGTTGGTCGTCATGTCAGCGCCCCAGCAGGCGATCGAGCGCATCGGCCACGGCCGTCATGCCCGCTTTCACCGGGTGATACACGGCAACCGGGTGCGCAGGATCGGGCTTCGCGTAGCCATTCATCCACGGATCGGCGGCACAGACATGGTGGTCGCGCGTCAGATCACCCGCACGCAGCAGCGTCGCGCCGTTTTCCAGTGCGACGGCCGCGGTCAGGCGGCGCAGCCGTGCATCGGTCGCCAGCGAGATCGCCGTGTCCTCGTCCGACAGCGGCATGGCGGCACAGCGGGCGCTGGCCGGCAGCACCGTGGCGTAATCCACGAACACGAGCCTGGCCTGGGGGCTGCGACGCCGCACTTCGGCCGCGATCTGCTGCAGCCGGGAGGCTACCGACGCGTAGGCGGCTTCATCCGGCTCCACCGCGTGCCGACAATTGGGCCCCGGCGCGGCGGCGGAGATGCCGAGGCAGGAGGCCGCCATGAGCCCGGACATGTAACCAAGATCGTTGCCACCCACCGTGACCGTGACCAGGCGCGTGTCGGCGCGCAGCGCATCCAGCTGCGGCGGCAATTCATCCCAGGGCCCCAGCAGATGCGCGGTGGTGGCGCCCGAGCAGGTCGCGTCGGTCAGCGACAACCCACGGCGGCGCGCGAGCTGGTGGGCGTAATTGTCGACGGAACGCGCGCAGCGAGCGGGGCTGCCGGGCTCCACGGTGGAGATGCCGGGCCCGGCGGCAAAGGAGCTTCCCATCGCCACGTAATGGTCGCCGGCCGCGAGGGTGCCGACGGGAGCGGGCCGCGTGGCGGGCCCGGCGCAGGCCGCGAGTCCGGCCAGGCTCAGGAACAACGGAATGCGCAGGTTCATCGGTGGGCTCCGGCGTCGATGGCGCTTGGCACGCGCCGGGCATGAGCATATCGTCCTTGCCACAACAACGACATCAGGGAGTCGTCAACCATGGGCATTCGACTGCGCCTCTTCATCATGATGGCGCTGCAGATCGGTATCTGGGGCGCCTGGGCCCCCAAGCAGTTCCCGTACATGGCCATGCTGGGATTCACGCCCGGTCAGCAGGCGCTGGCCGGCAGCGCCTGGGGCATCGCGGCGATCGTCGGCATCTTCTTCTCGAACCAGTTCGCGGACCGCAATTTCGCCGCGCAGCGTTTCCTCGCCGCCAGCCACGTGGTCGGCGGGCTCTGCCTCGTCGGCACGGCGCTCGCCACGAGCTTTGCGGTTCACTTCGCCTGCTTCCTGGTCTTCAGCCTGCTCTACGTGCCGACGCTGTCGGTGACCAACACGCTGGCCTTCGCGAACCTGTCGGATCCATCGCGTGATTTCGGCACGGTGCGCATGGGCGGAACGCTCGGCTGGGTGATGGTGAGCTGGCCGTTCGTCTTTCTGCTCGACGCGCATGCCGGCCCGGAGCAGGTCCGCTGGATCTTCCTCGTCGGCGCCATCCTGTCGTTCGTGCTGGCGGGCTATGCGCTCACGCTGCCGGACACGCCACCCCGTGTCGATCACGGGAGCGATCCGCTGGCCTGGCGCCGCGCACTGGGCCTGCTGAAGACGCCGGCCGTGGCCGTGCTCTTCCTCGTCACCTTCATCGACTCGGTCGTGCACAACGGCTACTTCGTCCTGTCGGACGCCTTCCTGACGAACCGCGTGGGCATCGCGGGCAACCTGAGCATGGTCGTGCTGAGCCTGGGACAGGTCGCCGAGATGGTCACCATGCTGATCCTGGGCCGCATGCTCGCAAAGCTCGGCTGGCGCATGACGATGATGATCGGCATCGCGGGCCACGCCGCGCGCTTCCTGGTCTTCGCCTTCCTGGCCGACAGCGTGCCGACCATCATCGCGGTACAGCTGCTGCACGGCATCTGCTACGCGTTCTTCTTCGCGACGGTGTACATCTTCGTCGACGACAGCTTCCCGAAGGACGTCCGCACCAGCGCACAGGGCCTGTTCAACCTGCTGATCCTCGGCGTCGGCATGGTCGTCGCCAGCTTCCTGTTCCCGGCGCTTGCGGCGCAGATGTCGGTGCCGGATGCCGCAGGCCACGCGGCCGTCGATTACCAGCGACTCTTCCTCGTTCCCGCGGGCCTCGCCTTCCTCGGCGTGGTGCTGCTGGCAACGGCATTCCGCCCCGCGTCCTTCGGACCGCGGCACATCGGCACGGTCCAAGGACACTGACATGTTGAATCGACGCCAGGCCCTGCAACTCGCACTGGGCACGACCGCCGCCACGCTGGTCACGGGACTGCCGGCCGCCGGACCGGGTTTCTTCGCACAGCACAAGCTGGCCATCGGCGTGCAGCTCTACACCGTGACGGAAGCTGCACAGAAAGACCTTCACGGCAGCTTCGAGAAGCTGGCCAAGATCGGCTTCAAGGCAATCGAACTCGCGGGCTTCCACGGCCATTCTCCGGCGGAGCTGCGCGCGGCAGCTGACCACTTCGGCCTGAAGTACACCGGCATACACGTGGGCGCTGCTGCACGCGGCCCGGGCGAACCGGCCCTGTCCGGCGACATCGGCAAACTGGCGGCACAGATGCACCTCCTCGGCATCAAGGACGTCACGCTGCCCATGATCGCGCTGCCGGAGGGTGCGGCGCCGGCACAGGGTGAATCCTTCCCTGCCTTCTTTGCGCGCGTGATAGGCGGCATGGGCAAGGACGTGTGGCAGCGCACGGCCGCCTTCCTGAACGAACGTGCGGAACTGCTGGCGAAGGAAGGCCTGACGCTCAGTTACCACAACCACAACATCGAGTTCGCGCCGGTCGCGGGCACGACGGGCTGGGACATCCTCTTTGCCGAGACCGATCCGAAGCGGGTGTCCTTCGAGATGGACGCAGGCTGGGTCGCCGCGGCCGGCCAGGACCCGATCGCGCTGCTGAAGCGCCACGCGGGACGCATCCGCCAGATGCATGTGAAGGACATCCGCGCAACGACGAAGACGAACTTCGTCCTGCAGCAGGATCCAACCGAAGTCGGCAGCGGCAAGTTGCCCTGGGCGCAGATGCTGCCCGCGGCCTACGAGACGGGCGTGCGGCATTTCTATGTCGAGCAGGAGCCGCCGTACACGATGGACCGCTTCGATGCGATCGCAAAGAGCTTCAGGCATCTCTCGACGCTGGGTTGACTGACAGCATGACGCTGCGCGCTTTCGACCCCCGACCCATGCGGCTGTCGCTGCTGACGGCGGCACTGCAGGAACTCACGCCGCGCGACAAACGCGATGCGGATCCCGATCTCGCCATCGAAGACTGGCTGGCCTTTGCGCGTGAACTGGACTGCCCGAACATCCAGCTGTCGGCAGCTTTGCATCCCAGCGTGGCGGACGTACCGGCAGAAGCCCTGCTCGATCCGGTCGCGAACACACTCGACCTGCGTGACGACTTCACCCCCGCTCGTGCGGCGCGCGTGCTCACAGGCATGCGCTCCACCAGCGTGGGGCTCTCGGACCTCGCCTATTTCGACAACATGCTCGTGGCGGACCGCGACGCAAGGCGTCGCAAGCATGCATTCATGCTGCGCGTCTTCGACGCAGCCGCGCTGCTCGGCACCGATGCAGTCTGCGGCTTTGTGGGCCGCAACCCGGATCTCGAGATGGACGAGAACCTCGAACTCTTCGAGGCGGAATTCATACCGCTGCTGAAGGAGGCCAAGGCGCGCGGCCTCACCTACCGCATCGAGCAATGCCCCATGCCGGGCTGGTTCGTGAACGACCGCTGGC